>NZ_JBXQQB010000022.1:90408-125227 GCF_057220535.1 Kitasatospora sp. NEAU-CNBT7
CCCCCCCCCCTTCCGGGGGGGGGGGGGGGGGGGGTGGGCGGGGGGGGGGGGGTTTTCCCCCCCCCCCCCCCCCCCCCCCCCCCCCCCCGCCCCTGGGTGGGTGGTGCGTTGAGGTTGTGGTGTCGGGTGGTGCGGCGTGGTGCCTTCCGTCTCGCGCAGTTCCCCGCGCCCCTGGGTGGGTCTCGAATTGGTGACACTGCGTCAGGCAAGGCGGCTCGTCGGTAAATTGTGGGTCAAGGGCTTCGCCGCAGACCCCCGGGGCCCCCGGCCGTCGAACCCGGAGGAGCCCTGCCGTGAATCCCGTGTTCAAGGCGGCGGTGGCCCGCCGCATCGTCGCCTACCTCCGCCACCGGGACGTCAGCGGCCTCGGCCCGGACGCCGATGCCGAGGTCGCCGCGATGGTGCGCGAGGGACGGCAGGCCGGTGGACGCGGCGGTGTGACGGGGGAGCCGGAGGAACTGTGGCTCGCGCTGTGGTTCGCTCTCTGCCGCTGCGAGGCAGGCCGGTACTCCCGGGACCGGCTGACTCACCAGCGGACCGCGCGGACCCTCGCCGAGGTTCTGGGCAGGGGCCGGCCCGAGCTGGTACCGGCGGGTGCCGAGGACGTGATCTCCGGGCACGGCCTGCTGCCCGACGACCACCGGCCGTGGGCCGCACTCGCGGGCGCACTGCTGGAACACGGCCGGCCGGCCGACCTCCCGGCCGCCGTGGACGGCGTCGACCGCTACCGCCGGGGATCGCCCGGGTACGGCGGTGTCGACCCGCAGCCGGCCGTCGCCCTGGGCGAGCTGCTGATGGACCGGCTGTTCGAGGCCGACCACACCGCCGGGACGCGCCCGGCGGACCGCGGCGGCGACGACCCGCGGGCCGGTTGGGCGGTGGCGGCCGACATCCTGTCCGCCGCGGTCCAGGCCCTGCCCGCGCGCTCGGAGGAACGGGCGGCCGCCAACGTCCCGCTCGGGGCCGCGCTGTCCGTCCTGGCCGGTGTGCCGACCGAGGGAGCGGCCGAGTACAGCCCGGTGGACCCGACGGAGGCCGGCTTCCTGGAGCGTGCCCTCCGGGTGCTCTGGGAGGCCGTCACGTTCCTGCCGGAGGACGGGCGGAGCTGCCAGGCCCGCGCTCTGCTCGCGCAGCTGCTCCTGCACCGCTTCCTGAACGGAACCCCCCGCCGCGACCCCGCCGACCTGGACAAGGCGATCAGGGAGCAGACCCGGGCGGTCGAACTCGCCGACGGCCTGCCCGCCGCAGGGGCCGAATCAGCTGCAACACCAGTGGCTTCGCCCGAGCCGGCGCTGCGCATCGACCTGGCCCACCTGCTCGGCCGGCGCGCCCAACTGCGTGACCGCCGGGACGACTTCGACGCGGCCGTCGCCAACGCCGAGCGGGCCGTCGCGGACACCGGTGCCGGGCAGGCCGTCGAGGGCCTGCACGCCGCCGCGCTCAACTGCCGCGGCCTGGCGCGGCTCGACCGCTTCGACCGCTACGGCGGCAGGCAGGACATCGACGCGGCCGTCACCGACCTGCGGGCCTGCGCGGGTCCGGACCGCGGCGTCCCGGCCGCGGCCGCCGCGGACCGCGCTGGCGCGCTCGGCAACCTCGCCGAAGCGTTGCTGGTGCGCCGGACGGTGGACGGACGGCCGGACCGCGACGACCTCGGCGAGGCACTGGCCTGCGCCGCCGCGGCGGTCGAGCTGGCCCCGTCCTCCCCGGACGACTTCGGCAGGCTCTGCGTGCTGTCCTCGGCCCAGCTGATGACCTACCAGGAGACGGGCGACACCGACCAGCTCCAGGGCGCCGTGCTGACCTCCGCACTCGCGGTCCGCGCCGTCCCGCCCGACCACCCGGCCGCCGCCGAGTGCAGTTCCCGCCTTGCCGCCGCGCTCGCGGAACGCGCCCGGCTGCGGGGGCCGGCCGCAGGCGAACGGGACTTCGCGGACGCGGTGGACCAGGCCCGGCGGGCCGTGGCGCTGAGCGGCGGGGAGGACCAGGCGCTGCGCCGGCACAACCTCGGGACGCTGCTGGCCGCCCGCCTGCAGACCGTACCCTCCGCGCAGGACGCGCAGGACCTGATCGCGCTGCACCGCGAGATCGTGCGGCTGACCCCCGAGGACTCGCGGCTCCGGCCGGGCCGGTTGCACGGCCTCCAGATCGCGCTGCGGCTGGCGGCCCGGGTGCTCGACGAGCCGGGGCTCCACGCCGACGCCGTGGACGCCGCCCGGGCCGCCTGCCGGACCACGTTCGACGGCCCCACGTCCGACGACCTCACCATCGGTCCGGCGCTGCTGGCCGGTCTGGCCGCGGCGCTGCGCGACCGGGCGGCCGCGGTCCTCACCGCGCTTGCCGCAGACGCTGCCGCCACTCCCGCCCCCGCTGGCCCGTCGGCCGCTCCGCAGGCGCCGACGGCTGTCGCGCGGCAGCCCGGGGCAGGCCAGTCCGACGGTCCCGGCGGTGCCGAGGGTGCGGTCACCTCGCCGGACCCCGCCGCCCTGCGGCAGTCGGCCCTGGGCGGGCTCACCGAGGCGGTGGAGACCGCCACCGAGGCCCACGCCCTCACCCCGCCCGACGCCCGTCCGGACTCCTGGGCCTTGCGGGAACTCGTCCGCGCGCTGCTCGCCCGCGCCGAAGCCGCCCCGGCACAGTCCCGCGGAGACCTCGACCGGGCCCTCGAACTGACCTCCGGTGCCCTCGAGGACGGCCGCCTCGCCCCGAGTCACCGCTACGAGCTGCTGCTGCTCGCGGCCGAGGCCGAACTGAGCCTCCACCGGGCAGCCGTAGCCGCAGCCGCAGCCGCAGCCGCAGCCGCAGCCGCAGCCGGGACCGAAGCCGCAGCCGAGGACGACGGCGGAACGACCGCCCCCGCCCCCGCCGCCGCCTCCGGGCGGCAGCACGCCGACCGGGCCCTGGCCCACCTCGCCGAGGTCGCCGCAGCCGACCCGGCCCCGCTCCCGAGCCGACTGGTCGCCGCGGAGGCCGGCGCGCGGCTCGCTGCCGAGCTCGGCGACACCGGCAGGGCGCACCGCGACTACCGGCTCGCCGTCGACCTGCTGCGCCGCTGCGCGGCCGTCGGCCTGGACGTGGCCGGGGTCCGGGGGCTGCTGCGGCGGTGGTCCGCGCTGGGGCCCGACGCGGCTGCCGCCGCCCTGGCGGACGGCGATCCTGCCGGGGCGCTGGAGCTGCTGGAGAGCGCCAGGGCGGTGCTGTGGCGTCAACTCCTCGACCTGCGCAGCGACCTGGACGCGGTGGACGCCGTCGATCCGGTGCTGGCCGACCGGCTCCGCCGGGCCGCCGCGGTACTGCGGGCCGGTTCCCTGGCGGCCCACCCGGGCGCCGACCTGTCCGCCGGACCGGTGGCCGACGAGCGCCGGGCCGGGCGCGGGCTGCGGCTGCTGGACCCGGACGCGGACCGCCTCCAGGACGCGGCCCGCCGGTGGGAGGAGGCGGTGGCCGAGGCACGGGCCCTGGTCCCGGGGTTCCTGGCGGCCCCGGCGGCGGCCGGCCTGTGCGAGGGCGTCCCCGGCCCGGTCGTGGTGGTCAACGTCTCCCGGCACCGGTGTGACGCCCTCCTGGTCGAGCGCGCGGGAATCCGCACGGTGCCCCTGGCGGGCCTGACGGCCGCCGAGGTCGAGGCACGGGCGGAGGTCCACCTGGCGGCGGCCCGGCGGTTCGAGGAGCGGGCCGCCGAGCGGGCGGGAGCGCCCGGCGTCGGTGTCACCGGCCCGTTCAACCGCGTCCTGGCCGAGCAGGCCGAGTGGCTCTGGGACCGGGTCGCGGTCCCCGTCCTGGACGCCCTCGCGGTGGCCGCGCCGGACGGTGCCGGGGACCTCCCGAGGATCTGGTGGTGCCCCACCGGTCTGCTGTCGCTGCTCCCACTGCACGCCGCCGGGTACCACGCGACGCCGGGCGCGAGCGTGGTCGACCGGGTGGTCCCGTCGTACACCCCGACCGTGGCGGCGCTCGCCGCCGCGGCCGTCCGTCCGGCCGTCACCGGGCCGCCCAGGGTGCTCGGTGTGCTGGCCGACCGGGTCCCGGGGACGGCCCCGCTGCCGGGCGCGGACATCCAGCACCGGCTGATCGCGGACCGCTTCCCGGACGCGACCGTCCTCGCCGACGGCCGCGCGGACTCCCGGCGGGTCCTGGCGACGCTGCCGGACCACACGGTGCTGCACGTCATGTGCCACGGCCACCACGACCCGGCCCGTCCGCAGCGCAGCGGCCTGGTGCTGGAGGACGGGATCGTGCCGATCGCCGCCCTCGCGGCCGAGCGTACGGACGGCGTCCTGGTCTCGCTGACGGCGTGCCGGACCGCCACCGTCGACGCGCGCACCCCGGACGAGCTGATCAGCATCGCCGCCGCGATGACCTTCGCGGGCTGGCGGCAGGCCGTCGCCACCCTGTGGCCCGTCGACGCCGCCGAGACCACCGCCGTCGCGGGCGAGGTGTACGCGCCGGCGTCCGGCCGCAACTCGGCACCGTCCGGCCCGCACCCGTCGCACGCACAGCCAGCAGGCCCGCAGCCGTCCGACCCGCAGCCGTCCGACCCGCCGCCGTTCGACCCGGCGGGCACCGCCCGCCACCTGCACCGGGCCGTGCTGGCCCGGCGCTCACCGCCCGCCGCGCCCAGGGCCAGGCTCTGGGCCTGGGCGCCCTATGTCCACGTCGGAGTCTGAACCGCCACCGGAGGCCAGCATGACCACGTTCGACGACCTGGCAGACCCTGCCGCGCCGACCCCGCCGCCGGCGGACGCCCTGGTCCTGGAACTGCCCGCCGGCAGCTCCTTCGAGGAGGGCTGCGACCTGCTCGAACAGGCCGTGGCGCAGGACCCGCAGCTGCGCCCGTGGATCGTGATCAGGGTCGCGGGCGAGCCGGGCGAGGTGGTCACCGGCCGGGCCCACCTGCGCGACAACTACGGCATGACGGTGCCGATGGCGGGCGGCGAGGGGCTGCGGCTGGTCGCCCCGATCATCGACGGGCCGACCGGGCCGGTCGTCGGCATCGCGTACGCGTGCCCGGTCGCAGGGTGCGCGGAGGGGCTGGTCACGGTGTTCGGAGACGCTCCGCACTGTTCGGTCCACGGGGACGCCATGACGGAGCGGGGCACGGTGCGGTGAACCTCTCCGACCTGGCCGGGCCGGCGCTGTCCGTGTTCTCCCGCCGCTTCCTGCTGGTCACCCTGGTGCCGGTGTGCGCCGGGGCGCTCTACCTGCTGTGCCTGGTGTGGGCCGGCGCCCCGCAGGGAGGCGTGTCGTTCTCCCGCGCCTGGGCCAGGGCCACCGCTCTGGGCGGGGCGGAGATCGCCCTGCTGCTCCTGGTGGTGCTGGTCGCCGCCTTCCTGGCCCAGTCCTCGCTGCCCGCCCTGCACCGGCTGTGGCAGGGGTCCCGGCCGATGCCCTTCCGGCACCGGTGGCGGGCCCGCCACCTGCGGGCCAAGGCCGCCTTGGAGCGGAGTTCGGCGCTCCCGGCGGACCTGGCGGCCCGGCCCGCGGCGGAGCGGGCGGCGCTCCTGCACGCCGCGTACCGGGCGGCCCGGCAGCTGGACCTGGCGTACCCGCGGCAGGATCCGGACGTACGGCCCACGGCGCTCGGCAACGCCCTCGCGGCGCTGTACGGCGCCGTCGGGGCGGTTTACGGCTGGGACGCGGCGGCGGCCTGGCCCCGGCTGTACCCCGTCCTGCCGGACCGGGCGCGGCTGCTGGCCGACGACGCCCGCGACGCGCTCGACCAGGCCGTCACCCTGGCAGGCGTCGGGCTGGTGGCGGCGTGCGCGGGCCTGCCGCTGCTGGCGCCGGCCGGCTGGTGGGTGCTGCTCACCCTTCTGCCGGCCGCCCTGGGCGTCCTCGCGTACCGCAGCGCGGTGCACGCTGTGCCGGTGTACCGCGCGGCCGTGCAGATGGCCTTCGACCTGCACCGGTTCGACCTGCTGCGGGCGCTGCACCTTCCGCTGCCCGCGGACGCCGACGCGGAACGGGTCCTGGCGGAGGGGCTGTGCCGGTCGTGGAACCGCGCCGCCCGGTTCCCGACCGCCTACCGGCACGACGGCCCCTGACGGCACCTCCCGCAGGCGCGGTCCGGGACCTGGTCGAAGTTGTCGACGACACGTCATATCTCCCTTGTGCAACGGAAGTTGAGAGATCTACCAAGTGCCGATCGTGGCAAGGTCGGCTTTGCTAGCGTGAGGATCCGGCGAGGCCGAGCACCGGGGGGTCCGGGGCCGCGCCGGTACCCGGGACGCCCGCGGGACGCGGCGACCACCAAACCCACTCGGATGAGCACAGGGGACATCTCGCTGTGAGCAGCATCAGGGAACAACTCGACGAGGTGCTCCGCAGGCGGGGCGAGTACCGGCCCGTGGTCGAGGAGGAGATCGACCGCTGGACCCGGATCGGGCAGCTGGTCGCCACGCTGGGCGAGGCCGCCGCCCCGGACCTCGCCGGCGGGCCCGACCCGGCGCAGCCGGACCTCGGGGCGCCGGACCTGGCCGGGATGGCCGCCGCGGTGGAGGACTGCCTCGCGGTGCTGGCCACCGTCCGGGCCCGGGTGAACCGCGGCACCGTCAACATCGGGGTCAGCGGCCGGGCCCGCAACGGCAAGAGCACCGTGCTGCAGTCACTGTCCGGACTGGACGACCGGCAGATCCCCAGCGGCCGGGGCCAGCCGGTCACCGCGGTCCGCAGCCGCATCTACCACTCCGCCTCCGACCGCGGCGCCCGCCTGCGGATGCACACCGCGGCCTCCTTCCTGGCCGAGGTGATCGCGCCCTACCACGCCGAACTCGGGCTCGGCCGGGCCCCGCAGAGCCTGGACGAGTTCGCCCGGCACGGCTACGCGCACGTCGCCGACGGGCTCGGGCCGCAGGACAAGCCGCGGCTGGCCCCGGTGCTGGCCCGCCTCCAGGAGGCCCAGGAGGCCGTCGACAGCTACCGGCCGTACCTGACCGGCGAGACCAGGACCGTCGACCTCTCCGACATCCGGCAGTGGGTGGCCTACCCGGAGCCGTCCGCGAAGGCGGCCCGCCCGTACCTCGCCGTCCGGGACGCCTTCATCACCTGCGCCTTCCCGCTGGAGGACCTGACGGCGCTCGGCCTGGTGGACATGCCGGGCCTGGGGGAGCTGGTGCCCCGCGCGGAGGAGCACCACCTCGACGGGCTGCGCAACGACATCGACTTCGTGATCGTGGTGAAGCGGCCCACCGACACCAACTCCATGTGGGCCCAGGAGGACGCCCGCGCGCTGCAGCTCATCGGCAGCGTCTGCACGACGGCCGACGTCCGGGACTTCGCGATGGTCCTGGTCAACACCGGCGGCTGCCTGCCCGAGAACATCGCCGCGCTCCAGGACGACCTCGACAAGCGGCTCAACAACGCCTCCGGCGGCCGCGGTTACTGGGTGGTGGCCGCCGACGGCGCGGACCGCGACGCGGTCCGCGACCAGGTGCTGCGGCCGGTGCTGGAGCACCTGGCGCTCGCCCTGCCGCGGATGGACCGGGCGGCCATCGAGGACGCGGTGCGGGTCTGCGAGGAGCGCCGGGAGCGGATCGCCGACCAGGCCGCCGCCTGGGCGCAGCGGCTGCGGGCCGCCGCGGTGCCGACCTCCACCGAGCAGTCGATCGCCCGGGCGGAGGAGCTGCGGGCCGAGGTCGCGGCCTCGGTCCAGGGCTGGGTCGACACCCTCAAGGGCCGGGCGGCCGACGACTTCGAGGACACCGAGTTCTACGAGCGGATCACCGAGGTCCACCAGGAGGTGCGCGCCTGGGTGCTCGAGGGCTTCGGCCAGGGCGCGGACGCCTGGCGGCAGCGGGCGCTCAACCGGTTCCGGGTCGACCGGGCGTCACTGCCGTTCGCGTCGGCCGAACTCAACCGCATCCGGGTGGAGATGGCCCGCCGGTTCTCGGCCGTCGACAGCCTGCTGAGCCGGCGCCGGGACGAGTACTGGGCCGGCCTTGCGGCGGCGCTCGGACCCCGGCTCACCCTGCTCGTCGAGGACACCGCCGGACCGGCGCGGGACGTGCTGTCCGACCTGGCCGCCGTCCTGCGGGACGCCCCCGAGCCGTGCCCGGAACTCGCCGAGACCCTGGACTTCGCGCTGGACGTCCGGCTGGACTACCGCACCCGCGCGCTGCCCCGGGTCCGCCGCGCGCTGGAGGTCCTGCTCCCGGAACCGGACGATCCCGCGCACGACAGCGGACCCGCCACCCTGCTGTCGGTGCCCCGCACGGACGAGGGCGCCGGACTGCTGCTGGAGCGGATCACCCAGCTGGCCCGGCAGGCCGCGTACGACGCGCAGGGGGTGCTCGCCCAGGAGCCGGGGACCACCGCCCAGGTGCTCTTCGCCTACGGCGAGCAGTTCGAGGACGCCTTCGTGCGGTCGGAGTCCTCCGAGGCGGAGTTCCGCCGGCTGGTGGCCGGTTTCCAGGACCGGCTGTGGCCCGGTGACCGGACCGGGCCGCAGGCCGTGTCGGCCCGGGTCCACCGGCTCCGGCACCTGGTCGCCGAACTGCGCCGGATGACCGGCGACGCGCGGGCACAGCGCCCCGACACCGAGAGGAGGACACGTTGACGCTGTCGTTCAAGGCGTCGATGGTGGGGCCGGCGAGGGTCGGCAAGACGACCCTGATCACCGCCATCCTCGCCGAGACGGAGAGCATGCTGGCGGGCAGCGGCATCAGCCTGGCCATGGGGGAGGAGACCGGAGCGCGGGTCCGCCGCAACCGCCGGGACCTGCGCCGGGCCGTCGAGGGCCGGGAGTTCGAGTCCGGTTCGCTGGGCGGCAGCCAGTCGATGGTGCAGTACGAGGTGAGCCTGCAGGCGGTCGGGGACAGCGCCGTGCAGATCCCGTTCAGCATCCTCGACTACCCGGGCGGGTGGCTCGACCCGGAGTCCCGTCCGCAGACCGCGGCGGTCAAGGAGAGCTGGGCCGCCTGCGAGGCGCACATCACCGAGAGCCTGATGCTGCTGGTCCCGGTGGAGGCGGCGGTCCTGATGGAGGCGGTCACGCCCGCCCAGCGACGGGCCGCGGTCGACCTGCTGGGCTTCGAGGACGTCCAGGCGATGGCCCGCAAGTGGGCCCAGGCGCGCAACCAGCCCGAACACCGCGACGAGCCCGCCGTCCTGGTGCTGGCCCCGCTGAAGTGCGAGAAGTACTTCGACGACAACGGCGGCAAGGGCCGGGACGCGGCCCGGCTGCGCGAACTGGTGCGGGAGAAGTACCGGGAGACCGTCGCCGTGGTCAACGCGGAGGCGAAGAACCGCACCATCCGCGTGGTCTACGCCCCGATCGACACCTACGGCTGCGTGGACCTGATCGAAGGCGAGTGGGTCCACACGCAGGACGTCTACGGTGATCCCACGCTGGACTTCCGCGGGCACTACCGGTTCCGGGAGATCCCGCCCGTGGTCCGGCCGAAGGCCGCCGGCACCGTGATGCAGGAACTGTGCCGGTGCGTGGTGGGCGGGCAGGACGTGGAGGAACGCCGACGCGCTGCGGCGGCGGTCGCGGTCTACCAGCAGGCGCTGGAACGCAAGGCGGAACCCAAGGGCTTCTGGGGCGCCCTGGACTACTACGTCTCCGGTGAGGCCCTCGCCAACCGCAACACCCGCCTGGACAGCCGGCAGACCATCGTCGCCACCGCACAGCGCCAGCAGCAGCTGAAGGCCGTCCTGGAACGCATCGCCAAGGAACCCGCCGACCAGCGAGTGGAGGAATGGTGAGCGGCCGAGCCCGCGCCTACCTGATGACCCGCGGCACCCCGCGGCGCCTGGACTATGCCTTCCTCGGCGCCGCCCCGTCCGAACCGTGGTGGGAGGCGGTCGCGCCCTGGCAGTTCGCCGAGGACGCCGAACTCGTGGTCCGCCGGACGGCCGGCCGCACGACCGTCATGCTCAGCGGCATCCCCTCGGGCCGGACCGACGTGGTCGGTACGGCGATCCGGCACACGGTGGTGGTCGACGACGTCCAGGACGACCCGGCGCTCGCCCGGTGGCTGGTGCGGTGCGGACTGGAGGAGGACGCCAGGGCCGGGCTGGGCCGGGCCGTGGACGCCGCCTTCGACGCCGAGCTGGTCGACGCGCTGCTCTCCGGGGCGGCCCAGGACGTCACGCAGCGGATCCTGGACGCGCTGCGCGAGGGCGCGACGGAGAGCGGCGAACCGGCGCCCGGCGACAAGGCGCCCGACGGCAAGGACGTCGCCGGATCGTGGGCGGGCGCCGCCGGTGACGAGACCGCGGTGCGGGCGTTCCGGGCCCGCACCCGGCAGCTGGTCGACGGCGGGGCGAGCGGGTACGCGTTCACGACCCACCTGCTGGACAGCGCCGACGGCGCCCGCCGGGCCGCCGCCGAACTGCGGGAGGACGTGGCCGTCCTGCTGCACGAGGGCCGACTGAGGGGAGTTGAGCGCCTGGGAAAAGCCGAGGGTCCGGGCCCGGGCCCGGACACCCTGGCACCGCGGGTACCGGCCCCGGGGGTACTGGCGGCGCTGGTGGGAGCGGTGCTGGTGGCTCTGGCGGTACTGGTCTGGCTGATGACCTGACCGTCCGGATGGAGGCGCTGCGGGCGCCGCTGCGGGCCCACTACGGTGACTTCCACCTGAGCGTCGACCTGCCGTCCGGGCAGCAGCACTACGCGCTGACGGCCACCCGGATCGCGCTGCCGACCGTCACGGGAACCGCGCACCGGTACGGCCGGCAGCGGCTGGTCACCGGGGTCGTCCTGGCCTCGGGCCGCCGGCGGGAGCTGGTCCTGCGCAATTCCTCCGGCGGGGAACTCCGCGTCCCGCTCGACCGGCCTGCCCAGCCGAAGTGGGTGGCCGCCGTGGTGTCGGCCGCGGAACGGCACATCACCGGCGCGCCCTCGCTGAACGAGCACCTCGACCGGCTCCTCGACCAGGCCACCGCGCAGGCGCGTCCGGCCGAGGGCCTGTGCGACCGCCTCGGACGGTCGGACCGGCCGGGCGATGCCCTCGTCCACGTCGAGGCGCTGTGGCTGCTGGCCAGGCTGCTGCTGATCGCCGGGGACACCGCCGAGGCGGTCGACCGTACCGACGAGGGTGCCCGCCGCCTGCTCGCCTCGGGTGGGCCGCCCGGTCCGCGGGTGCGCGAAGCCGGGGAGACCCTGGCCGAGGCACTGCGGCTGCACGGGTGGCCGGTCGCGGCGCAGCGGATCGCCGCCGCGCTCCGGGGCGACGCGCACTGACCGCACGGCCCTGTCCGTCCGCCGCCCGGCCCGTCACCGGGCGGCGGACCCGCCGCCGGGGGCTCAGCCGCAGGCGGCCTCCAGCGCCGCCACGAAGTCGGCCGCCAGCGCGGCGATCACCGGCTCGTCGAAGGCCAGCGCGTTGTACTGGAGCCAGCACCGCAGGCTGCCGTCGGGCTGCTCGACCACCGTCAGCTCGGGGACGCCGAGGTCGCCGCCGGGCAGCGGCCACGGCACGGTGCTGCCGCGCGGCAGCTCCCACGGGCCGCACCTCAGCCCGGGCAGCTGGGCGGGCGCCGCCCAGGCCTCGTACCGCAGCCAGGCCGCGAACGGCGCCGCCGGGCTGAACTCGGCGAACGGGTACAGCTGGTGGTCGAGCGCGGCGGTCGCGGTGGCCCGCAGCCGGTCCAGCAGCTCGGCGAAGCCGGGGCGGCCCGAGGTGTCCACCCGCAGCAGCAGCGACTGCACGAAGCAGCCGACCACCCGCTCGGCCTCCGGCCGGGGACGGCCCGGCACCGGGGTCATCACCACCAGGTCGTCCCGGCCGCTGCGGGCCGCGAGCAGCCCGGCCCAGGCCGCGGTGACGGCGAGGAACGGGGTGCCGCCCAGCTCCGCCGCCCGGGTCCGCAGCGCGGCCGACCGCTCGGCGCCGAGGGTGAACTCGTGCCCCCGGGTGAGGACCTGGTCCACCGTCCGGCGGCCGGTGAACGGTTCGACCGCCGCCGGGGCGCCGGCCAGCGCCGCGGCGAAGTGCTGCCGGGACGCGGGCCAGTGCGCGTTCGACCACTCGACCAGCTCCCGGTAGTCCGGGCCGGTGCGCACCGGCGGTACGCTGCGCCCGCGCCGCAGCGCCGAGTACAGCACCCCGAGGTCGGACAGCAGCACGCCGACCGACCACCCGTCGGCGACCATGTGGTGCACGGCCAGCAGCACCACGTGGTCCTCGGGGCCGCGGCTGACCACCAGCAGCCGGGCCATCGGGTCGCGCGCCAGGTCGGTCAGCCGGTCGCGTTCGGCGATCAGCAGGGCGTCCGTCTCGGCGTCGCTCGCGCCGGGCGCCTCCAGCAGGGTGATCCGGGCGTTCGGCCGCTCGTCGAGGACCGCCCGGACGACACCGGGGCGCCCGTCGACGGGTGCGAAGCGGGTGCGCAGCGCCGGGTGCCGCCGGACCGCCTCGGTGAGCGCCCGGCCGAGCACCTCAGGCTCCAGCCGGTCCGTGACGTGGAACAGTGCGCACACCGCGCCCGCGTCCCGGCCCGGTGCCTCGGCCATCCAGCGGAAGAAGTTCTCCTGCTGCGAGCTGAGCGCGACGGCGTGCGGCTGGGCCCGCAGTGCCGCCAGGTACGGCGTCACCGTGCCCGCCGCCGGGGGCGCGCCGCCGCCGGCGGGGGCCGACGGCCGTTCCGGCGCGTCCAGCCAGGCGGCCTGGGCGCGCAGCGACGGCCGTTCGAAGACCAGCGCGGTACCGGCCGCCACCCCGAACTCCTCGGTGATCGCCGCGGCCAGCTGCACCGCCCGGAACGAGTCGCCGCCGAGCGCGAAGAACTCGGCCGCCACATCGGTGACCGGGCGGCCCAGCAGCCGCCGCCAGATCGCGGCCAGCCGCAGCTCGGCGGCCGAGGCCGGGGGAGTGGCCGGCCCGTCCGGCTCCCGGTCGAACAGCGGGCGCAGGCGGTGCTTGACCACCTTCCCGGTGGGGTTCCTGGGCAGCCGGTCGGTGGTCACGATCCGTACCGGCAGCTCGGGGCGGCCCAGCCGGGAGCCGAGGAACACCCGCAGGGCGTCCAGGTCGAGGCCGTCCGGCCCGGGCACCACGACCGCCACCGGGACGGCGCCCATCACCGGGTGCGGCAGCCCGAGCGCCGCCGCGTCGGCGACCTGCGGGTGCTCGTGCAGCACCTCCTCGATCCGCAGCGTGGAGACCTTCAGCGCACCGGACTTGATGACGTCGTTCTCCCGGTCGACCAGGTACAGGTGGCCGTCGGCGTCCAGACGTCCGAGGTCGCCCATCCGCACCCAGCCGTCGCAGAACACGGCCGGCCCGCCCGCCGGGGCACCCAGGTAGCTGCGCGGCGGGCCGGGCTGGCGCAGCCACACCTCGCCCACCTCGCCGGGCGGCACCGGTTCCCCGGCGGCGTCCAGCACCCGCAGGTCGCCCGGGTCGGCCGGGCGGCCCACCGAGCCGGGCCGGGCGGCGTCGAAGACGGCCGAGAGCTGGGCGGGCGCGGCCTCCGCGGAGGTGTACGTGTTGACCAGCAGCGCACCCGGCAGCGCCGCGGCCAGCGCGGCGGCGACCGGGGCGGGCAGGGCGGCGGCCGAGGAGCTGACCAGGACCACGCTGGACAGGTCGTGGCGCCGCGCGGCACCGGAGTTGAGCAGTTCCACCGCCATCGAGGGGACCAGGAACACCGTGCCGACCCGGAACTTCTCCACCGCCGCGCCGAACTCCTCGGCGTCGAAGCGCGGCAGGCTCAGCACGGCCGGGGCGCCGGTGAGGGCGCCGAGCAGCATCACCTGTCCGGCGTTGGTACCGATCGGGAAGGCGTGCAGCGCGTGCCGGGAGTGCGCGTACGGCCGCGGGCGCGGGCGCAGGGACAGCCCGGCGGTGAGGTTGCCGTGCGCGGCGAGGACGCCCTTGGGGTCGCCGGTGGTGCCGGAGGTGCCGATCACCTGCGCCGGGTCCTCGGGCCGGACCCGGTACGGCGGCCCGTCCGGCACCCGCGGGTGCCCCGCCAGCAGGGCGTCCAGCACCAGGTCGGCCGGGCCGGGCAGGACGGGCGCGGCGGGGCTGCGCAGGGTGTGCCCGGCCTCCGCGAGTCGGGCCAGCCGGGCCGCGTCGGGCTCGCCCAGGTCCTCCCGGACGGGCACCGGGACGCCGCCCGCGTACTGGACGGCGAGGAAGGCGACGGCGTACCGGTCCCACTCGTGGTTGCCGAAGCGCAGCGCGACCCGGCTCCCCGGGCCGACCCCCGCGGCGGCCAGCGCGGCGGCGGCCCGCAGCGCGTCCTCGCGCCACTCCCGGTAGGTGACGGCGCCGCCGCCCAGGACCTGCAGGGCGACCCGGTCCGGGTGCTCGGCGGCCCGGGCGTCCAGCAGCTCGGGGACGGTCGGGGCGGGCGCGGCGGGGTGCGCGGTGGGGGCGATGGCGGGCTCCAGGTGCTGCGGTGCGGACGTCGGCCGTGCCGCCCCAACTCCCGCCTGCGGTGAGCGCACTGACGGTTCGTGGCGCCGGGCCCGGCAGCTCCGCTATGGTCTGGACCAATGGGCGGGCCTCGCGAGCGTACCGGCCCTGTGTCGCAGTTGTGTCGCAGGCCCGTGCGGCACCCGCCGGCCCGTGCCCGCCGACCCCAGGGAGGAGCGTCACCGTGCCCACCGCCGCCGGACTCCACCTCGCCGACCTGCTCGCCCGCCCCGGCCCGTACCGTGCGCGCTGGGTGCGCCAGGTCGCCCGGGCCACCCCCGCGCCGGTCAACCAGGCCGCCGTCACCCGGGTGCTGGCCCAGTGGCTGTGGGTCAACGGGGAGGGGGAGGAGAGCGACACGCTGCCCCGCACCCTGCGCGACCGGGTCTCCCGGGCCCTCGGCGGCCGCCTGCTGTCGGCCGGGACGCTGCGCCTGTTCGCGGCGGCCTTCGGACTGAGCGAGAAGGACGAGGCACGGCTGTGGTCGCTGCTGGACGACCCACCCGGACCGCAATCCGATTGCGCACCCGCCAGGCCCGGTGGCATCGTCCCGGACATGACCACCCCGACCCCCTCCGTCACCCCGACCCCCGCCGCCGCCACCCCGACCCCCGCCGCCGCACCCCCGGCCCCGGCCGTCCGCCGCCTGGCCGCCGACGAGTGGACCCGCTACCGCGACGTCCGGCTGGCCGCGCTCGCCCAGGCACCCGAAGCCTTCGGCTCCACCCACGCCCGCGAGGCCGCCTTCACCGAGGACCGCTGGCGCGAGCGGCTGGCCGCCCGCAACACCGTGGTCGCCGAACTGGACGGCGAGCCGCGCGGACTGGTCGGACTGGTCACCGCGGGCGAGGGGGAGATGGAACTGGTCTCGATGTGGGTGCACCCGCAGGCCCGCGGTCTCGGCGTCGGCGACCGGCTGGTGCGGGCCGCGCTCGAACGGGCCGAGGCGCTCGGCCGCCCCGCGGTCCGGCTCTGGGTCGCCGAAGGCAACGCACCCGCCGAACGGCTCTACGCCCGGCACGGCTTCCACCGCACCGGCCAGGTCCAGCCGGTCGACGACGAACAGCCCGGCCGCGGAACGGAGTTCGCCATGGCCCGCCCGGCCGGAGACTGACCGGTGGACCCGCAGGTCCCGGCCGGGCTGCGCCGCCGCTTCACCGGCCACACCTGGACACCGGTCACCGCCGGCCGCTCCGGCGCCGCCGTGTACCGGCTGGAACGGCACGGCGAGACCGCCTACCTCAAGATCGCCGACCCGACCCCGCACCCGGACTCCGGCTTCGACCTCGCGGCCGAGGCCGAGCGGACCGCCTGGCTCGCCGCCCGGGGCATCCCGGCCGCGGAGATCCTCGACCGGGACATTGGCCCGGCCGGCGGCTGGCTGCTCACCCGGGCCGTCCCCGGGCGCTCCGCCGCCGATCCCTGGCCGGCCGGGCAACTGCCCGCCGTCGTCGACGCGCTCGCCGACCTGGCCCGCGCGCTGCACGCCCTCCCCACCGCGGCCTGCCCGTTCGACCGGACGCTCGCCGTCACACTGCCGGACGCCCGGCACGCCGCCGCGGCCGGACTGGTCGACCTCGACGACCTGGACGAACCGCGCACCGGCTGGAGCGCCGACCGGCTGCTGGCCGAACTGGCCGCCACCGTACCGGCGGTGGAGGACGTGGTGGTCTGCCACGGCGACTTCTGCCCGCCCAACGTCCTGCTCGACCCCGACACCCTGCGGGTCACCGGCCTGGTCGACCTCGGCCGGCTCGGCCGCGCCGACCGGTACGCCGACCTCGCGCTCGCCGCCCGCAGCCTCGCCGCCCCCGTCGACGCCCAGGACGCCCCCGGACTCGCCGACCGCTTCCTGACCCGCTACGACCCGCCCGGCGGGGTGGACGCCCGGCGGATCGCCTTCTACCAACTGCTCGACGAGTTCTGCTGACCCGGCGCGGGGGCGGGTGGGGCCGGTCCGGCAGGCCCCGCCGGGCGGGCACCCGCCGCCGCCCGCTGATCCGACGCGAGGGGCCGAAGAGGACCCGGCGCCGACCGGGCGTCAGGACGGCCCGGCGGGACCGCCGTTCGACACGCGCGAGCCGTTCGGGAGAACCGTTTCGCCCGTTCGGCCCCCTTCTAGGGTGATCCCGTCCCAGTACGAACCGACGGGAAAGCGAGCTCTCCCCGCCATGCGTATCCGCACCACCGCAGCCGTCGCCGCGGCCGCCCTCGCCCTTCTGTGGTCCGTCCCCGGCCAGGCCGTCGCCGCCCGGGGCGTCTTCCGGTACACCTACGTCAACGAGCTCGGGGTACGGACCGCCGGCGAACTCGCCGACCCGGCCGACGGTTCCTGCACCGACGTGCCCGAGGACGCCGCCGACCGCGGCGAGGCGGCCTTCGCCCCGCAGAACCTGACCGACGACGTCGCGGTGGTGCACCTGCTCCCCGGCTGCACGGGCCCCGCCCACCTGCTCCCGCCCGGGGGCTCGGCGAGCGACCGGCTGCTGCTCAGGTCCGTCCGGTTCCTGCCGCTCTGACACCCGCCCGCGGCGGTCCCCCGGAACCGGCCGTTGCCCCACCGGCCGCCGGGGCCGCCGATCGGCGCGGGCGGGAGCGGACCGGACCCGCTGGACCCCCGCGCACCGGCCGGGCGGTGGCGCCCACCCACCGCCCGGTTCCCTCCCGGGTGCCCGGCGCCGTACGGGTGCCCCCCGCTCGCCCCTGCCCGGGCACCGCCATGAGCCACCCCGGAGCCGTTCCGTCCCGACGACGAGCCGCGCCGGCCGGGAGAGCCGGTCCACCAGTCCCGCCGGGTGCGCGATGCTCCCCGGGGCGCTCGGCCGGTGGGTGCTCCCACCCGGACGCGTCGGCGAACCGCCGAGCACCTCCCGGTCCGAGGACAGTGCTTCGCCGCTCACCAGGCCGGAGGCCAGGGACCCGCACGCCGACCCGATGTCAACTGCGCTGCCTCGGCACCACCCGTCGCCCGCCCCCGGCGGGACCGCCGCCCGCAGTCAGCAGCGCCCGCGGGCCGGCCGCGTGGGAGCCGCCCCGGCGATGGCGTCGAAGACCTCAGGCAGCGCCGCCAGGCTGTGGCCGCTCACGAAGGCGTCGCAGTGCGGCAGCGCCGCCGCGATCCCGGCGGCGAGCGGCAGGTAACCGGGCGCCGCCTTACGGGGGTTGACCCACACCACGCGGTGGGCGAGCCGCCCGAGCCGGGCCGTCTCCCGTCCGACCGCCGCCGGGTCCTCGCCCTCCCAGCCGTCGGAGAAGATCACCACCACCGCCCCGCGGGCCATCCCGCGGCGCCCGAAGCGGTCGGTGAACTCGGTGAGCGCCCGGCCGATCAGGGTGCCGCCGGACCAGTCGGGCGCGGTCCGGCCGGCCCGGCGCAGCGCCGCGTCCGGCCCGCGGTGCCGCAGCACGGGCGTCAGCCGGGTCAGCCGGGTGGCGAACACGAAGATCTCGGCGGGCACCGGCGATCCCGCCCGCGAGCAGAGCCGGGAGAAGATCCGCAGGTAGGCGCGGGTGTACGGCTCCATGGAGCCCGAGATGTCGCACAGCAGCACCAGCGGTCGGCGGCGCAGCCGGCCGCGTGAGCGCGCCAGCCGTACCGTCTCGCCGCCGGTGCGCAGGCTGCGGCGCAGGCTCCGGCGCAGGTCGATGCGGCGGCCGTCGGGATCGGCGCGGCGGCGCCGGGTGCGGCGCAGTGGGACGCGGAGCACCAGGTGGTCCAGCAGGCGGTCCAGTTCGCCCAGTTCGCCGGGGCCGAAGGTGCCGAAGTCCCGTTGGGTGAGCAGTTCCGCGCTGCTGCCGACCAAGCGCTGCACGCCGGTGTCGCGGGGCCGCGGGCCGGGCCGGTCGGCCGGGTCGAGGTGGAGTCCGCCGCTCGGCAGTGCTGCGTCCTGCCGCCGCGGTGGCGCGGGGGAGGTGGCGGCGGCCGGGTCGGGTGGGCCGGGTTTCGGGGCGAGTCCGGGCAGGGGCGGGTTGCCGGGGGAGCCGCGGGACTCCGCCGGGTCGGCCTGCCCGCCGAACACTGCGGTGAACACCCGGTCGAACGGGCCGAGTTGCTCGTGCGCGGTGACGAACGCCAGACGGGCCGCCCAGTACAGGGCCGGCCGGTCGACGGGCGGCAGCAGCCGCAGGGCGGCCAGGAATCGGGCCGAGCGGTCCGGCGCGGCCGGCACGCCCGCCGTGTGCAGCGCCGCGCCGAAGCGGGCGGCCAGCGAGGGCCAGTCGAGGTCCGGCGGCGGGGTGCCGGGCTCAGCCATCGGGGGCGCCCGCCAGCCAGCCGAGGCCGCGTTCGCGGACCAGGTCGTGGTCCTCGCGGTACTTCACCAGTACTCCGAGAGTGCGGTCCGCGGCCTCGGCGTCGAGGCGTTCCACGCCGAGCAGGGTGAGCGCGGACACCCAGTCGATGCTCTCCGCGATGCCGGGCGGCTTCTGGATCTCCAGGGCGCGCAGCCGCCGTACCGCCGCCGCCACCTCGGCCGCGAGCGAGGCGCTGGTGCCGGGGACCCGGCGCCGGACGATCTCCACCACCCGTTCGGTGTCGGGGTAGTCGATCCAGTGGTAGAGGCAGCGGCGTTTCAGCGCGTCGTGCAGGTCGCGGGTCCGGTTGGAGGTGAGGACGACGACCGGTTCGACGGCGGCCCGGACGGTGCCCAGTTCGGGGATGGTGACGCTGGCCTCCGCCAGCACCTCCAGCAGGAAGGCCTCGAAGTCGTCGTCGGCGCGGTCGATCTCGTCGATCAGCAGCACCGCGGGGGCCGGGCCCGGGTGGGTGAGCGCGGCGAGCACCGGGCGGCGCAGCAGGAACGCGTCGGTGAACAGGTCGGCCTCGGCGAGCGCGGTGCCGCGGCTCTCGGCGAGCCGGATGCTGAGCAGCTGGCGGGGGTAGTTCCACTCGTACAGGGCCTCGGCCGCGTCGAGTCCGTCGTAGCACTGCAGCCGGATCAGCGGGCTGCCGAGCACGCCGGCCAGGGCGCGGGCGGCCTCGGTCTTGCCGACGCCGGGTTCGCCCTCCAGCAGCAGTGGCTGCGGCAGGCGCAGGGCCAGGTAGAGGGCGGTGGTCAGGCCGGTGTCGGTGAGGTAGCCGAGGCCGTCCAGGGCCGCGCGCAGCGCCTGCGGGTCGGGTGCGGCGCGGGCGACCAGGGTGCGCGCCGCCTCGCCGGTCCCGCCCGCGGGTCCGGTGGCGGGCCCGGTCACGGCTGCTCCGCGGGGACGGCGCCGTCGGCCTCGAAGCGGTCCCGGCAGCCGGCCGAGCAGAACCAGTGCCGGTGGCCCCGGACGTCCGAGGACGGCGTGTCCTCGAGCACCGCGACGGTCATCCCGCACACCGGGTCGACCGCGGTGCGCGGCTCCGCGGCGGGCGGCTGGTCCGCCGCTGCGGTGACGTCCTCGCTGTGCACCAGTACGGCGTGCCGGGAGGCCACCAGTTCGGCGAGGATCGACACCGCGATCTCGCCGGGGGTGCGGGCGCCGAGCCACAGTCCGGCCGGTGTGTGGATCCGGCCGCGCTGGGCGTCGTCCAGGTCGAGGCCGGCCAGCACCGCCGCCCCGCGCCGGTGGCTGGCGACCAGCGCGACGTACGGCACCCCGGCCCGGACGGCGCGGGTCAGCAGGTCCTCCTCCTGGCGGCCGTGCGAGGCGACCACCACGGCCGAGGCCCCGGCGAGCCCCTCGGCGTCGGCGCCGCCGGGGTCCGGCTCCGCGGCGGTGCCGGACACCGCGCGGACGTCGTAGCCGAGCCCGCCGCCCAGCGCGACCAGGCTGCGCCCGATCGGGGTGTCCCCGAGGACCAGCACCACGGGGACCGGGCGCAGCGGTTCCAGGAAGATCTCCAGCTCGCCGCCGGACAGGCAGGGGTTGGCGACCAGGACGGTGCCGTCCGGCGCGGTGCCGGCCAGGTGGCCGGGCCCGGGTTCCTGCGGGGCCGCGGGGGCGTCGGGGGAGATCCGCAGCAGCACCGACTCGCCGCTGTGCAGCACCCGCAGCGCCTGCAGGCGTACCGTCGCCTCGGCGCAGACCCCGCCGACGAAGCCCTCGATCCGGCCGTCCGCGAGGACCAGTGCGGTGTCCCCGGGGTGGGCGCTGGTGGGGTGCAGGGCGCGGACCACGGTGGCCCTGACGAAGGGCACCTGCCGGGCGCTCAGGTCGGCCATCCGCCGTTCCAGGGCCGTGTCGGTGCTCACTGCGGGGCCTCCACACCTCCGTGCATCGCCAGCCAGACCCGTCCGGGGGTGAGCGGCATGTCGGCGTGCCGGACCCCGATCGCGTCCATCACGGCGTTGACGACGGCGGGCGGCGAGCCGACGGTGGCGGACTCGCCGACGCCCTTGGCCCCGATCGGGTGGTGCGGGGAGGGGGTGACGGTGTGGCCGAGCTCCCAGGCGGGGACCTCCAGCGCGGTGGGCACCAGGTAGTCCATGAAGGAGCCGGACAGGCAGTTGCCGTCCTCGTCGAAGCTGATGATCTCGCTCAGGGCCATGCCGACGCCGTCGGCGAGGCCGCCGTGCACCTGGCCCTCGATGATCATCGGGTTGATCCGGGTGCCGCAGTCGTCGACCGCGACGAAGCGGCGCACCTTCACCGCGCCGGTGCCCGGGTCGACGTCCACCACGCACAGGTAGGCGCCGTACGGGAAGGTGAGGTTGGGCGGGTTGTAGACCGTGGTGGCCTCCAGGTGGCCCTCCACGCCCTCGGGCAGCTCGAGTGCCCCGTGCGCGGCGAGCGCGATCTCCTGGATGGTGCGGCCGGCCGTCGGGTCGCCCTTGACGAACCAGCGGCCCTTCTCCCACTCCAGGTCGTCGGCGGACACCTCCAGCATGGCGCCGGCGATGATCCGCGCCTTGTCGCGGACCTTGCGCGCGACGACCGCCGCGGCGGCGCCGGAGACCGGCGTCGAGCGGCTGCCGTAGGTGCCGAGGCCGAACGGCGTCTGGTCGGTGTCGCCGTGGACGACGTCGATGTCCTCGGGCGGGATGCCGAGCTCCTCGGCGACGATCTGGGCGAACGTGGTCTCGTGGCCCTGCCCCTGGCTCTGCACGCTGATCCGCACCACGGCCTTGCCGGTCGGGTGCACCCGCAGCTCGCAGCCGTCGGCCATGCCGAGCCCCAGGATGTCCATGTGCTTGCGCGGCCCGGCGCCGACCGTCTCGGTGAAGAACGACAGGCCGATGCCCATGAGTTCGCCGCGCTCGCGCCGCTCGGCCTGCTCCCGCCGCAGCTGCGGGTAGTCGGCCAGCTCCAGCGCCTTGGCCAGGGTGACCCGGTAGTTGCCGGAGTCGTACTCCCACCCGGTCTTGCTGGGGTACGGGAACTGCTCGGGCCGCAGCAGGTTCTGCATCCGCAACTCGGCCGGGTCCGCGCCGAGTTCGTCGGCGAGGCAGTCCACCATCCGCTCGATCAGGTACACCGCCTCCGTGACCCGGAACGAGCACGCGTAGGCGACGCCGCCGGGCGCCTTGTTGGTGTAGACGCCGGTGACCGCGCAGTGCGCGGCCTCGATGTCGTACGAGCCGGTGAAGACGTGGAAGAAACCGGCCGGGTACTTGGTCGGCTGGGCGGTCGAGTTGAACGCGCCGTGGTCGGCGAGCACCTTGACCCGCACCGCGAGGATCCGGCCCGCCCGGGTCGCGGCGATCTCGCCGTGCATGTGGTAGTCGCGGGCGAAGGAGGTGCTCATCAGGTTCTCGGAGCGGTCCTCGACCCACTTCACCGGCTTCTTGGTGAGGATGGAGCCGACGATCGCGCAGACGTAGCCCGGGTAGATGCCGACCTTGTTGCCGAAGCCGCCGCCGATGTCGGGCGCGACCACCCGGATCTTGTGCTCCGGCAGGCCCGCCACCATCGCGTACAGGGTGCGGTGGGCGTGCGGGGCCTGGGTGGTGGACCAGAGGGTGAGCTTGCCGTCCACCGGCTCCAGGTCCGCCACGCAGCCGCAGGTCTCCAGCGGCGCCGGGTGCACCCGCGGGTACAGCATGTCCTGGGCGACGACCACCTCGGCGCGGTCGAACACCGCGTCGGTGGCGGCCCGGTCACCGGACTCCCAGTCGAAGATGTGGTTGTCGGTCCGCCCCTCCTGGTCGTCCCGGATCAGCGGGGCGTCCGCGTCCAGCGCCCGGCGCGCGTCGATCACCGGCGGCAGCGGCTCGTACTCGACGTCGATCAGCTCGATCGCGTCCCGCGCCGCGTAGTGGTCGTCGGCCACCACGAACGCCACCTCCTGGCCCTGGAACCGGACCTTGTCGGTGGCCAGCACCGCCTGGGTGTCCATCGACAGCGTCGGCATCCAGGCCAGCCCCAGACCGGCCAGCGTGGCACCCGTGATCACCGCGCGCACCTTGGGATGCGACTCGGCGGCCGAGGTGTCGATCGACAGGATCCGGGCGTGCGCCAGCGGACTGCGCAGCACGGCGCCGTGCAGCATGCCGGGCAGCTGCACGTCGTCCACGTAGTGGCCCTTGCCCCGGACGAACCGCGGGTCCTCCTTGCGCTTCAACCGCCCGTACCCGATCGGGCGCTCCTGCTCCGGCGCCGACCCGGACTCCTGGTCGACCCCGGTCTCCTCCAGGGTGGTCATGGTGTGCTCCCCGCGCTCGGGGCGGCCGCAGCCTCCAACGGGTGCCGCGCGGCCCACTGGACGGCGCGGACGATGTTCAGATAGCCGGTGCACCGGCACAGCTGGCCGGAGATCGCCTCGCGGATCTCCTGGTCGGTCGGGTCCGGGTTGCGGTCCAGCAGCGCCCGGGCGGTGAGCATCATGCCCGGGGTGCAGAAACCGCACTGCAGCCCGTGCTGCTCGATGAAGCCCTGCTGCACCGGGTCGAGGCCGTCCGCCCCCTCCAGCCCCTCCACCGTGCGC
Organism: Kitasatospora sp. NEAU-CNBT7; assembly: GCF_057220535.1. Lineage (NCBI taxonomy): Bacteria > Bacillati > Actinomycetota > Actinomycetes > Kitasatosporales > Streptomycetaceae > Kitasatospora > Kitasatospora sp. NEAU-CNBT7. The sequence continues at coordinate 113,623 of NZ_JBXQQB010000022.1, forward strand.
ACCCGGTGCCCGTCCGCCATCACGGCCAGCACCGTGCAGCTCTTGACCGGCTCGCCGTCGAGCAGCACCACGCAGGTGCCGCAGTTGCTGGTGTCGCAGCCCCAGTGGGTGCCGGTCAGCCCCAGGTCGTCCCGCAGGAAGCGGACCAGCAGATGCCGGGCCTCCACCTCCGCGGTGCGGTCCTCGCCGTTGACGTTGATGGTCACCTGCATCGTCGTCCAGCCCTTCCGGCCCGGTCAGGCCGCCGCGACGGGCCGCCCGGCCCGCTCGGCGGCCCGGCGCAGGGCGCGTTCGGTGAGTTCCCCCGCCAGATGGCGCTTGTAGGCCGCCGTCCCCCGGGTGTCGGTCACCGGATCGCAGTCCTCGGCCGCGATCCGGCCCGCCTCGGCGAACACCTCCGCCGACGGCTCCCGCCCGGCCAGCGCTTCTTCGGCCCGCCGGTACCCGACCGGCGAGACGCCGACCGCGGCCAGCCCGATCCCCGGCGAGGCGATCCGCCCGTCCACCACCGCCAGCGCGGCGCCCGCGGCGGCGATCGCCCAGTCCCCGGTCTTGCGCTCGACCTTCTCGTACGCGCTGCCGGCCCCCGGCACGACCGGCACCCGGATCTCCACCAGCATCTCGCCGGTCCCCACGTCCGTCTCGTAAGGCCCCCGGTAGAACTCCGCCATCGGCACCCGGCGCCGGCCCCCGCCGCCGAGCACCACCGCCACCGCGCGGACGGCCGCGCACACCGCCGACAGGTCCTCCGCCGGATCGGCCTGGCAGAGCGAGCCGCCGATGGTGCCCCGGTTGCGCACCGGCGGGTCCGCGATCACCCGCTCGGCGTCGTGGAAGATCGGGAACAGCCGGCCGACCGGCTCGGACTCCAGCAGCTCGCGGTGGCGGGTGAGCGCCCCGATGCACAGCTCGTCGCCCTCCACCCGCACGTAGTCCAGCTCGTGCAGGTCGTTGATGTCGACCAGCAGCCCCGGACGGGCCAGCCGCAGCTTCATCATCGGCAGCAGACTGTGCCCGCCGGCGATCACCCGGGCCTCCTCGCCGAACCGCTCCAACTGCGTCAGCGCGTCCTCCACACTCGACGCCCGCCGGTACTCGAATGACGCGGGAACCTGCACGGTGGCCTCCAGCAACGTCTCGGGCGACGGCCGCGGACGGATGGCATCCGTACTGCCCGGGCGCACTGCTCACGCGCACTGCTCGCGAGCGCCGGGCACGCGCACCTGGCACGCGCACCGGGCCCGGCCCACGCGCACTGCGCACGCTCACGCGAAGCGCCGAACGGACGCCGGAACGGGCCGACATCGCCGCACAACCACACTGTCGGCCCGCCGGACGGACCGGTCAACGCCGACTTAGGGGAATGGTTAAGAGCCTCCCGCGGCTGAACCGGAGGGACCCGCGCGCCGACCGACCCCGAGCGGCGCCGACGGCCCCCACGCCCGGGCCCGCGGGAGGCAGGAGATGACCCTCACCCAGCTGAAGGCCTTCCTGGCGGTGGCCCGGCTCGGCTCCGTCAAGGCCGCGGCGATCTCGCTGCGGGTCAGCGAACCCGCCGTCTCCGGCTCGGTCGCCGCGCTGCGCCGCGAACTCGGCGACCAGCTCTTCGTCCGCGCCGCCGGCGGCATCGCCCTGACCCCCGGCGGGCGGCGGCTGGCGGCCGGCGCGGCGGAGATCGTCGGCCTCGCCGAGGAGACCCGCCGCAAGGTCCGCGAGGCCGGCACCGAGGGCTCCTCCCTGCGGCTGGCCGCCACCGAGACGGTCGCCGAGCAGATCGTCCCGCCGCTGCTGGAGGCCTTCGTCCGCCAGTACCGGGACGTCGAGACCACCACCCTCGCGGTGCCCGCGGGCGCACTCGTCGACCTGCTGCTGGACCGGCGCGCCGACATCGCCATCGGCCTCGCCGACGCCGACCCCGACGGCACCGGCGGCCTCGGCGGCTCCGCGCTGCGCCCGGACACCTTCGAACACATCCCGTTCCTGCGCGTCCCCCTGGTCGTGGTCGCCGCCCCGCACCACCTCGGCGCCGGAATCGACCACCTGGCCGGCGGCCGGCTGCACCTGCCGGTCGGCCGGCTCGCCGGACAGCACTGGCTGCTCGGCCCGGGCGGCCTCGACCCGGGTACCCCCGGCGGCGCGTTCCTGACCCGGCACGGCGTCGGCGAGCGCGACGCCGCGGTCTTCCCCAGCGCCGGCGCCGCCCTCGGCGCGGCCGTCGCCGGGGACGGGCTGGCCCTCGCCGCCGCCCACCTGGTCCGCGACGAACTGCGCCGCCGGGTGCTCACCGTGGTCGCCGTCCCCGGCACACCGGTCGACGCCGTGCTGCGGGCCAGCGCCCTGCACGGCGACCGGCGGACCCCGACGGCCTCCGCGCTGTGCCGCTTCGTCACCACGCCCGCCGCCGTCCGCAGCCTGCTGGCCCGGGCCGCCGGGGTGCCGGCCGACCACTACCGGCCGACCGTACGGGTGAGCCTGTGGAGCTGAGCCGGGCCCGGGGCGCGTCGCGGGGCGGGAATCGGGCCGCGCCGGGCCACCGTTGAACCGGAGGGGGTGCTGCCAGCGAGGAGGCCCGCCGCATGGAGTTCACCAACGAGTTCCGGGTCAGTCTTCCGATCGGACCGGCCTGGGAGCTGTTCACCGACGTCGAACGGCTCGTGCCCTGCATGCCGGGAGCGAGCCTCACCGAGGTCGAGGGCGAGCGCTTCCACGGCACCGTCAAGGTCCGGGTGGGCGCCGTGACGGTCCAGTACCGCGGCGCCGCCACGTTCGAGGAGCAGGACGAGGCGACGCACACCGTACGGCTCAAGGCCGCCGGCCGCGACACCCACGGCCAGGGCAACGCCGACGCGCACATCACCGCCCGGCTCGCCCCGGACGGCGACGGCACCCGGGTGACCGTGGAGACCCGGCTCAGCGTCTCCGGGAAGGTCGCCCAGTTCGGCGCGGGCGTCATGACCGACATCAGCAAGAAGCTGATCGGGCAGTTCGTCGACTGCCTGGAGGCCCACCTGGCCGCCGAGCGCCAGCAGCCCGCGGCGCCCGAGCAGCCCGCCCGGCCCGAGCAGCCCGCGGCGCCGCAGCCGACGGTGGCTGCGGAGACCGTGGCGCCCTCGACCGTGCCACCGGCCGAACCGGCGCCCCGGCAGACGCCCGCCGCGTCCGTCACCCCCGCCGCGCCCGTCACCCCGCCCGAGGGGGAGCCGCTGGACCTGGTCGCGCTGGCCCGCGGCCCGCTGCTCAAGCGCCTGGCGCCGGTCGCCCTCGGAGCACTGCTCCTGCTCTTCCTCCTCGGCGGGCTGCGCCGCGCCCGCGGGTGCCGACGCCCGCCGCAGTGACCCGACGGGAGCCGTGAGGGATCTCTCAGTACCGCGGCCCAGGGGTTTGACCGGCGCGGAGGCGGTGAGGCGGGAGCGGTCACCGTTCCCGCACCGAAGGCGAACCCTTGAGTCAGACGTCCGTCCGAACCCCCCAGTCCACCGGCCACGGCCCCACCCCGGTCCCCGCGGCCGGGCGCCCCGCCCCCGGCGAGGTCACCGTCGTCGACCCGAAGATGCTGAAGCGCGCGGTGTCCGCCGCCGCCCTCGGCAACGCCATGGAGTGGTTCGACTTCGGCGTCTACAGCTACCTCGCGGTCACCCTGGGCAAGGTCTTCTTCCCGACGGCCGGCGGCGCCACCCAGCTGCTGGCCACCTTCGGGACCTTCGCCGCCGCCTTCCTGATCCGGCCGCTCGGCGGGCTGGTGTTCGGCCCGCTCGGCGACCGGATCGGGCGGCAGAAGGTCCTCGCGACCACGATGATCATGATGGCCGCGGGCACCTTCGCGATCGGCCTGATCCCCTCGTACGCCGCCATCGGCATCTGGGCCCCCGCCCTGCTGCTGCTCGCCCGGATGGTGCAGGGCTTCTCCACCGGCGGCGAGTACGGCGGCGCGACCACCTTCATCGCGGAGTACGCACCCGACCGGCGCCGCGGCTTCCTCGGCAGCTGGCTGGAGTTCGGCACCCTGGTGGGCTACGTCGCCGGCGCCGGCCTGGTCACCGCGATGACCACCGCCCTGGACGAGCCGAGCCTGCTCTCCTGGGGCTGGCGGCTGCCGTTCCTGCTCGCCGGGCCGCTCGGCCTGATCGGGCTCTACCTGCGGATGCGGCTGGAGGAGACCCCGGCCTTCCGCACCCTCCAGGAGCAGGCCGAGACGGCGGAACGGCAGCGCCCGAAGAGCCGCCTGCGTGACCTGCTGACCCGGCACCGCCGGGCCCTGCTGCTCTGCATGGCGCTGGTGCTGGTCTACAACGTCACCGACTACATGCTGCTGTCGTACCTGCCGACCTACCTCACCGCCGAAATCGGCCTCGGCGCCACCCGCGGACTGCTGGTGGTGATCGCCGCGATGGTGCTGATGATGGCCGTCAACGCCCCGGTTGGCCGGCTGTCGGACCGCATCGGGCGCCGGCCGGTGCTGCTGGCGGGCTGCGCCGGGTTCCTGCTGCTCTCCGTTCCCGCGCTGCTGGTGATCCGGCACGGCGGCGCGTGGGGCGTCCTGCTCGGCGTCGGCGGGCTGTGCCTGCTGCTGACCTGCTTCACCGGCACCATGCCCGCCGCGCTGCCCGCCCTCTTCCCGACCCACATCCGGTACGGCGCCATGGCCGTGGGCTTCAACGTCTCCGTCTCGCTGTTCGGCGGCACCACCCCGCTGGCGGTGACCGCGCTGATCGACGCCACCGGCAACCGGATGATGCCCGCCTACTACATGATGGCCGCCGCCGTGATCGGCCTGGTCGCGGTGCGGATGATGCCGGAGAGCGCGGGACGCCCGCTGCCCGGCTCGCCCCCGGCCGTCGCCTCGGACCGCGAGGCCCGCGAGCTGGCCGCCGCCGCCCGCTGACCCCGACCAGGGGCCCGGGGCCGCGGTGTCGGGGGCCGTTCCTAGGATGTCGCCATGATGATCTCCAGTCAGGAACAGCCGCTGATCCAGGTCCTGTACGACGAGTCCCGAAGAGACCTGCGGGACCCGGACCGGCCGCGCCCGGTCCGGGTCTACCGGTGGGAGCCGGACCGCCCGCCGTCCGAGCCGGGCCCGCTGGTGGTCCTCTCGCACGGTACCGGCGGCTCCGGCGGCGCGATGGAGTGGCTGGTGCGGCCGCTGCTGGAGGCCGGTCTCCGGGTGGCGGCGCTCGACCACCACGGCAACAACTACGTCGACGGCTACGAGCCGGAGGGCTTCCTGCACGTCTGGGAGCGGCCCCGGGACGTCACCTTCGTCCTCGACGCGCTCGCCCGGGAACGGCCGCTGGGCCCGGTCGGCGTGGCGGGGTTCTCCCTCGGCGGGTACACGGCGGCGGCGCTGGCCGGCGCGCGCGTCGACCCGCGGATCCTGTCGGCGGTGCTGACGGGGGCCGTCCCCCTGCCGGAGGTCCCGGAGTTCCCGGACGTGCTCCAGGCGCTGCGGGCCAAGCACCCGGACCAGGACCTGCTGCAGGACGCGCTCGAGGCTGCCGCGGCCGACCACGCGGACGCCCGGGTGCGGGCGGTCTTCCAGGTGGCCCCCGGCATCGGCGCGCTGGTCACCCCGGAGAGCCTGGCGACCGTGCGGGTGCCGGTGGAGATCCGCTGGGGCGGCGCCGACCAGGTCACCCCGTACGAGGCCGACACCCGGCCGTACCTGGAGCACATCCCCACCGCGAGCGGCCGCTCGGCGGGACCGGCGGTCCGCCACGACGACTTCTTCGCCCCGGAACCCGCCGACCCCGGTGCCCGCGCCCGGGTGGGCGCGGAGGCGGCCGACTTCTTCCGGCGGCACCTGCTCTGACGTCCCGCCACCGGTCGGGCCCGCGGGGAGCCGCGCGCCCGACCGGTGGCGGCGGGTCAGCCGACGGTGACGGCCATCTTGCCGAGTGCGGTACCGCTCTCCATGATCCGGTGTGCCTCGACGATCTCCTCGAACCGGAAGACCCGGACCGGACCGGCCGGCAGCGCACCGGCCTCCACCTTGGCGTAGATCTCGTCCAACGGGACGTCGGTGAGCGGGAATTCCGGTGTGCCGAGGACGAAGGCGCTGGCGTAGAAGCTGAGCCGGACCCCGCTGGGCAGGTCGGCGATCGGGTCGAAGTCCGGTACCGGGTCGAAGCCGCCGAGGAAGCCGATCTGGCAGACCCGGCCGCGCGGGCGGACCAGGGCCAGGGAGTCCCGCAGCACGCTGTTGCCGACGATGTCGAGCACGGCGTCCACGGTGATCCCGCCCTCCCTGACCTGCGGCGCGAGCCGGCCGTCGTCGATCAGCACCTCGTGCGCGCCGAGCTCCCGGAGCAGGGTGCGGTGGCCTGCGCTGCGGGTGGTGGCGACCACCCGGGCGCCGTGGTCGACGGCGAGGCCCACCGCGGCCTGCCCGAGGGCCGAGGTCGCGCCGCGGACCAGGACCGTCTCGCCGGAGCGCAGCTCGAGGTTGCCGAACAGGCCGCTCCACGCGGTGGCGTAGACCTCGGGTACGGCGGCCAGTTCGGCCCAGCCGAGCCCGGAGCGGACCTCGACCACGTTGGAGGCCGGGACGGTCACCAGCTCGGCGTAGCTGCCGTTGCGGGTCCGGCCCATGCCGCCGAGGACCGCCACCACGGTGGTCCCGGCCGGGAACCGGCCCGACGGGTCGGACTCGACCGTCCCGGCGCACTCGATCCCCGGGACGGCCGCCACCTGTCCCCAGGCGCCGGCCCGCATGTAGGCCTCGGCGTGGTTGAGGCCGAACGCCCTGACGCGGACGAGGACTTCGCCGTCGGCGGGGACGGGGTCGGGCAGCTCGGCGGGGGTGAGCACCTCGGGGCCGCCGTGGGCGGAGATGACGATGGCCTTCATGATCGCATCCATTCTTGAGTGGTCATTCAACTATTGGGCCGGAAGAAGGGCCACCGCGGGGTGCGGTGGCCCGAAGGGTGTGGCTGCCGGTGGTCAGGCGAGGGCGGCGAACGCGTTGTCCGTGATCCCGCGCAGGACCGCCTCGTCCGGGTTGGCCTTGCCCACGACCATCAGCCCCTGGCAGGTGGCGACCAGCAGCCTGGCGCTGCCGGCCGGGTCCAGCGAGGCCCGGACCTCGCCCCGCAGGCGGGCGGTGTCCAGGGCGGCGGCCATGCAGTTCTCCAGGCGGGCCAGGTGGCCCCGGACGACGGCCGCGGCCTCGTCGTCCTCGGCCGCGTTCTCGATCGCGGTGTTGACCAGCAGGCAGCCCTGCCGGCCCTCCGGGCTGAGCAGGTCGCGCACCAGCCCGTCGAAGTAGCCGCGCAGCTCCGCCAGGGACGCCCCCGGCGCCTCCAGTTCGCCCAGCTTCTGCGGTACGACCAGCTTGGAGTAGCGCTCCAGCGACTTGAGGAACAGGGCCCGTTTGCCGCCCGGGAAGGCGCTGTAGATGCTGCCCGGCTTCACGCCGGTCGCCTTCACCAGGTCCTCGATCGAGGTGGCCCGGTAGCCGCGCTCCCAGAACTTGCGCATGGCCTGGTCGAGCACGGTGTCGGGCTCGAACTCGCGGGGTCGGGGCATGGCAGGACCATACATGAGCGACCGTTCAAGAACAACCGGACCGGCTCCGGCCGGCCTCAACGGCGGGCCACGTAGTACACGTTGAGGATGTCGCCCGCCACCCGCTCGGCCTCGACCCGGCCGAACCCGGCCTCGGCGAGCATCCGCCGGGCGGTCTGCTCGCCCCACACGGTGCCGAGCCCCTCCCCGCCCTCGCCCAGCGAGACGGACATGCAGTAGAACACCGAGAAGGTGTACAGCGCGGGCCCGAGCGGATGGTCGACGTTCTCCTCCAGCCGGCTGGACGCGGCAATGTCGCCCATCAGGAACACCCCGTCCTCGGCGAGCGCCCCGGAGATCGCGGCGAGCGCGGCGGTCGGCCGGGCCAGGTCGTGGATCACGTCGAACGCCGTGATCAGGTCGTAGGAGCCGGTCAGCGCGGCGCAGTCACCGACCTCGAACTCGGCGTTGGGCAGCCCCAGTCCGGCCGCCTCCGCGCGGGCCGCGGCGATGCCCTGCTCCGAGGCGTCGAGCCCCCGGAAGCGGCTGGCGGGGAACGCCGCGGCCAGCACGTTGACCGCGTGACCCTGGCCGCAGCCGATGTCCAGCGCGTCGATGCCGTGCTGCAGCCGCTCGGCGAGGCCGGGCACCAGCGGCACGATCCCGTCCACCAGCGCCAGGTCGTACACCTGCCCGGACTCCTCGGCCTGCAGCGCCTGGAACCTCGGGTACGCCGAGTACGGAAGCCCGGCCCCGGTCCGGAACGCCGCCAGCACCCGCTGCTCGACCTCGCCCATCATGCCCAGGTTCTGCGCGATCCGGGCCAGGTTGTCCGGCCCGGCCGCCCTGGTCAGCGAGGCCGCGTGCTCCGGCGGCAGCGCGTAAGTACCGTCCGCCGGACGGTAGTCGACGATCCCGCCGACCACCGTCGCACCGAGCCACTCCCGTACGTAGCGCTCGCTCAGCCCGGCGGCCCGGGCGATCTCCGCACTGGTGGCGGGCGGCAGGACGGACATCACGTCGAACAGCCCGGCCTCGTGGCCGAGGCCCACCATCAGCGCCAGGCAGGCGTCGTTCACCACCTCGATCATGCGTCCCGCGAACGCCTCCTGCTTGGCCGCATCGAGTTCCACGACCGACATCGCTCCTCCTCCCCACCGGGCAGGTCCGGGAGAGCCGGGCGATGCCGGACGCGCCCGCGGGGCAGCCCGATGAGACCGCAGCGGAGACCCTCTCCTCCTTGCCACGCTACGCCGGGCGGCACCCGGCCACGACCCCGGTCGTGCGCCCCTTCGGACCGGCTCAGGCGTGCACGGGCGGCCGCCGCCCGGACCAGGGCCGGGCGGCCTCCAGCTGGGCGGCGAGCCGCAGCAGGGTGGCCTCCTCGCCGAAGCGGCCCAGGAAGTGGACCCCGACGGGCAGTCCGGCCGGGTTCCACCACAGCGGGACGGACATCGCGGGGTTGCCGGTGAGGTTGGCGACCACCGCCGGGTAGGCGACGGTCCGGCCGCCGTTGCGGGCGGCCCGCAGCGGATCGTCCTCGGTGGAGGTGATCTCGCCGAGCGGCACGGGCGGTGCGGACATGGTCGGCGTCAGCCACAGGTCGAAGCGGGCCAGGAAGCCGGCGACGACCCGGGCGAACGCCTGCAGGTCCTCGACCGCCAGCAGGTAGTCCGCGGCGCCGACCCGCTCACCCGCCGCCCGGTAGGCGCGGGTCAGCGGCTCGAGTTCGTCCTCGGCCGGCTCGCGGCCGAGCCGGCGGACCCAGTAGCGGACGATCCACGCCGTGGCCGCGTCGAACACCGTGCCGATGGCCGAGCCGACCGCGGGGGTCAGCCCGGGCAGGTCCGCCTCCGTCAGTTCGTGGCCGAGCTCGTCGCACAGCGCGACGGCGTCGTCGAGGGCGGCGACGCAGTCGGGGTGCCCGGGGGAGCCGTCCGGGGTGCGGGCGGTGTACGCGATCCGCAGCCGGCCGGGGTCGGCCCCGACCTCCTGCGCGAACGGCCGCCGCGGCGGCGGCGCCGGGTACGGGTCGCCGGGGGCGGGCCCGCAGGTGGCGTCGAGGAGCGCGGCGCTGTCGCGCACCGACCGGGTGAGGGCGTGCTCGCAGGCCCATCCGCCGACCACGTCGCCGTACTCCGGCCCGAGCGGGTTGCGGGCGCGGGTGGGCTTGAGCCCGAACAGGCCGCAGGCGGAGGCGGGGAACCGGATCGAGCCGCCCAGGTCGTTGCCGTGCGCCGCCGGCACCAGTCCGGCGGCGACGGCGGCCGCCGAGCCGCCGCTGGATCCGCTGGTGGAGCGGGTGGGGTCCCAGGGGTTGCGGGTCGGCCCGTGCAGGACCGGCTCGCAGGTGGGGACCATGCCGAACTCGGGGGTGTTGGTCCTGCCCAGGACGATCAGCCCGGCCCGGCGCAGCCGACGGACCAGTTCGCTGTCGTAGCCGGAGACATGGTCGCGCAGGAAGCGGGAACCCTCGGTGAAGCGGCCCCCGGCGACCTCGGTGGCCAGGTCCTTGAGCAGGTAGGGCACCCCGGCGAGCGGGCCGGTCGGCGGCTGCGTGGCGGCCGCGAGCGCGGCGTCGTACATCGGGAGGACGACGGCGTTGAGGCCGGGGCCGAGCCGTTCGAGCCGTTCGATCCGCTCGACGGCCGCCTCGACCAGCTCCGTCGGGGTGACCTCGCGGCGCCGCACCATCGCGGCCAGCTCGGTGGCGTCCGGCTCCACGGGCGGACAGGGATCCATGGCCGGCCCTCCTTCTCGCCGCCGGGCCGCCCCGGCGGGTCAGCTCTGCCTGGTGCGCTCGTAGTGGCGGGCGGCACGGGCGCGGTTGCCGCAGTCCGGGCCGCTCCACTCGCGGCGCGGATGGTTCTTGAGGAAGTACAGGACGCAGCCCGGCGCCTGACAGGCCCGCAGTAGCTCGCGTTCGGGGCCGGTGACCAGGTCCACGGTCGCCTGGGCGATCTCGCCGAGGGCGGCGGGGACCGGGTCGGCGGCGCTGCGGGTGAGCGTGGCCGGGCCGGGGCCCGGTGCCAGTTCGCGCCAGCTGGGGGCGCGCCGCACGTGACGGTTGAGTTCGTCGACCGCCCCGGCGGGCGCCTCCGTGCCGCGGGCGGCGGCGTCGATCAGCGTACGGGCCGCATCGCGCAGCGACCGGATCGCGCGCAGGTCCGCCTCGTCGAGGGCGAGCAGCGCGTCGTCGTCGAGCGCGGTGGCGAACCGGGCCCGGTTGTCGCGCAGCCAGGCGGCGGCGTGCTCGACGGTCGTGAGCCCGTCCACCAGCCGGCCGCGCACGGCGTAGGTCGCATTGGCCAGCTCGATCGGCAGGGGCTCGCCCAGTAGGGGTGCGCCACCGCTCTCGTATGCGTTCAGGTCCACCTCCTCATGGTACGGCGGACTTGCAACCGTGAGACTCCCCTGACATAGTTCTAATGGCTAGAGCAGCCAGCAACCATTAGAACTTTGGTTGTGCAACCATCCAGGAGCATCCCCGTGTCGCGACTTCCGATCATCGAGCCGACCGAGGCGACCGGCCCCGCCGCCGACCTCCTCGCCGCCGTCCGCACCGCCCTCGGGGTCACCCCGAACATGGCCAAGGTGATGGCCAACAGCCCCGCCGTCCTCAAGGGCTACCTGGAGTTCGCCGGCGCCCTCGGCGGCGGCAGGCTCCGGGCCGCCACCCGCGAGGCCATCGCCCTCGCGGTGGCGCAGGAGAACGCCTGCGACTACTGCCTCTCCGCCCACACCCACTTCGCCACCGAACTGGCGGGCCTCTCCCCGGACGCCGCCGAGCAGGCCCGGCGCGGCGGTTCGGCGGACGCCAGGACCGCCGCCGCACTGGCCCTCGCCGTCACGCTGACCCGCACCCGCGGGGACCTCGACGACGCCGACCTCAAGGCCGCCCGCGAGGCCGGACTGACCGACGGCGAGGTCGCCGAGGTGATCGCCAACGTGGCGCTCAACGTCTTCACCAACTACTTCAACAAGGCCGCCGACGTCGACATCGACTGGCCGCACGTCAGCCACCTCTCCTGACCGTCCCGGGCGTGGGGGGGGCTCCACCCCGCCCCGCCCCCCCCCCCCCCCCCGCTCCCCACGCCCCCCCCTC
>NZ_JBXQQB010000022.1:125237-152716 GCF_057220535.1 Kitasatospora sp. NEAU-CNBT7
ACTTCAGCCACCTTCCCGGACCGTCCAGGGTGTGGGCCGGCCGCACCCTGGCCGGCCCCCGCCCGCCCGCCCGGCCACCGCAGCTCCCGTCAGGACACTGCTCCGGCACCGCTGTTGTACGGTCGGACCGTGACCGGCTCCGCAGTGGTGCGCCTCGCGACCTTCAACGTCCTGCACGGGCGCGAACTCCTCGACAGCGGCCGACCGGTACGCACCACGTACCCGGACACCCCCTCCGTGCGGCCGCTCGTCGACGCCGTCGCCGCCCTCGACGCCGACGTGCTGGCGCTGCAGGAACTCGACCGCCACCAGGAGCGGTCCGGCCGGGTCGACCAGGCGCGGGCGGTCGCCGAGGCGACCGGCGCCGCCGACTGGCGCTACGCCACCGCGTTCCACGCCCGGGCCAGGCCGGGCCGCCGATGGGAACCCGACCGCTCCGAGCCGGGGCTGCGGGTGTACGGCCCGCCCGGCACGGGGCACGACGGGGAGGCGCCCTCGCACGGCATCGCGCTGCTGTCCCGGCTGCCGGTCCTGGGCTGGCGGGCCCGCAGGTTCGCCGCGCCCCCGGTCGCCCTGCCGCTGCCGGTGGGCGGCGGGGCGGGGCTCAGGGTGATCCGCGACCATCCGCGCGCCGCACTGGCCGCCGTCCTGGAGGGCAGGCGCGGCCCGTTCACGGCGGTGGCGCTGCACCTGTCCTTCGTCCCGGGCTGGAACGTCCGCCAACTGCTCGCCGTACACAGCTGGATCGCCGACCTGCCGCAGCCGCACATCCTGCTGGGCGACCTCAACCTTGCCGGCGCGCTCCCGGCGGCGACCCTCGGCGCAGCCAGCCTGTGCTCCCCGCCGCCCCGGCCGGGCTGGCGCAACCTGGCCCGGATCCCCACCTTCCCCGCGCACCGCCCACGGGTGCAGCTCGACCACATCCTCGCGGCCGGACCAGGCCCGCACCGGCCGGAAGCGGTACGCGCGCCCAGGACACCGATCTCGGACCACCGGCCCCTGACCGTCGACCTGCCGCTGTGACCCCACCGGCCGACGCCGGGACGCCCACCGCTGCGCCCACCGCTGGGCTCAGCGGTGCTCCGGGTTCTCCGGGTCGACGCCGCAGCCGGCGCCCCACCCGCAGAGCTGGGCGCCGTACGCCGGGATGCCGCCCGCGTCCTTGAACATGCGGGCCGGCCGGAGAGCGCGGCGTCGTAGTGGCCGGCGGGCAGCCGGGGCCCGGACCCGCGCCGGCGCCAAGCCCCGGGCGGTGCCGCCGTAGCCGGGCGCCCGCGGCGGGAACGGCGGTGCGAAGCGCCCGGCCCGGCCGTCCGCCGCCCGGATCTGCCCGGTGCCCGTGCCGAGCAGCCACCTGGTCGACCTGGATCCGGGAGCTCAGAAGTGCAGGGCACCGAGCTCGCGGACGGTCCGGGCGAGGGCCCGGACCGGCTCGCTCTCGGCGTCGCGGCGCCACACCAGGGCGTACGGAATCGTCCCCATCTCGGGAATGGGGAGGAAGCGCACGTGGGACATGGACCAGTACCGGGTGACGTGCGAGGGGAAGGGGTGGACGATCTCGCCGGTGATGACGAGGTGGATCAGCTCGTCCGCGTTGGTGACCTCCTCGACGCGTTCGATGGTTCTGCCCCGGGGCGTGTGGAACCCCAGGTAGCCGTCCTCCCAGTAGTCGGGCATGGCGGGGGGCATGGCGTGGGCGAAGTCGGCGAGGGCCTCGTGCGGAACGGCGTCGCGTCCGGCGAGCTCGTGGTCCGCGGCAACGGCCAGCACCCGGGGGTCGTGGAAGAGGACCGGGCCGACGGTGACATCGGGCTCGTCCACCGGCAGCCAGGTGACGAAGACGTCCATGTCGCCGTCGCGGAGCCTGGCGAACGGCTCGACGTACGGTGCCCTGCGCACCTGCAGCTCCCACTCGGGGTGGCGGGACCGGAACGCCTCCCAGTAGCGGTGCAGGTTGGGAACGTTGAAGGGCATCATGCCGACCCGCAGGCGCGCGGTCCTGCCGCGGGCGGTCAACCGGGCCCGTTCGAGGCTGTCCCGAAGTTGCGCGTGGACCGGCCCCAGATCCGCGCGCAGCTGACTGCCGAGCGGGGTCAGGCGGATCCGGCGGCGGTTGGAGCGGTCGAACAGCAGGCCGCCGAGCTGGCGCTCCTGACGGCCGATCACCTGACTGACCCGTGCCTGGGTGAGGTGCAGCCGGGCGGCCGCCCGGCCGAAGTGCAACTCCTCCGCCAGTGTCAGAAAGACCTCGATCTCGCGTATCTCCATGTGCCGCCGACCCCCGTCATAAGCCTGATTTATCGGATCCTACTGATCTTGGGCGTTGATGGCCGTGGCCTCTGCCTGAAGGATCGTCAGCAAGACCGATCCCCGAATCCCCAACGGACCGGAGTGCCATGACCGTCGTCGACGCCCGGAAACCATCCACCACGCCAGGCAGCGATCGGGTGCCCCTGAGGAGCTGGCTCGCCGTCGTCACCATGGCGGTCGGGACGTTCGCCCTGGTGACCGTCGAGTCCCTGCCGGTGGGTCTGCTCCCGTTCATCGGAGGAGCTCTCCACGTCTCCGAGGGCACCGCAGGCCTGATGGTCACCGTCCCCGGCCTGGTCGCCTCCGTCACGGCGCCGCTGCTTCCGGTGGCGATCGGACGGCTCGACCGGCGGACAGCGCTGATCGGCCTGATCACCCTGATGGTCCTGGCCAACGGTCTGTCGGCCGTGGCACCCGACTTCACCGTCCTGCTGGGCGCGCGCCTGCTCGTCGGGATCAGCATCGGCGGGTTCTGGTCGCTCGCCGCCGGCCTCGCCGTGCGGCTGGTACCGGAGCGTTCCGTCCCCCGGGCCGTCTCGGTGGTCTTCGGCGGCGCCACGGCGGCCAACGTCCTCGGCGTACCGGCCGGGACGCTGATCGGCGGTCTCGCGGACTGGCGCACCGCGTTCGTGGCCGCGGGCGCACTGGGCCTCCTCGTACTGGCCGGCCTGCTCCTCCTGCTGCCCCCGATGCCTGCCCACCAGGTCGTTCAGCTGCGCACGCTGCCGCAGCAGTTCCGCCACCCCGTGGTACGCGCCGGCGTCATCGCCACGTTCCTCCTGGTCGGCGGCCACTTCGCCGCCTTCACCTTCGTCAGCCCGATCCTGCGGACCGTCTCGGGGATCGGCGAGGGCGCGATCGGCCCGCTCCTGCTCGGCTTCGGCGTCGCAGGCATCCTCGGCAACTTCCTCGCCGGTGCGGCCGCCGAGCGGAACGTCCGCACGACCGTCGTCACCATCAGCGCCCTGCTCACCGCGATCCTCGCGGTCTTCCCCCTCGCCGGCCGCACCCCGGTCGGCGGAACCCTGCTGCTCCTGGGCTGGGGAATGGCCTTCGGCGGTGTGCCGGTCGCCGTCCAGACGTGGATCCTCAAGGCGGCGCCCGACTCGGCGGAGGCCGCCACCGCCCTGAACACCTCGGTCTACAACCTGGCCATCGCCCTCGGGGCCCTCCTCGGAGGGATCGTCGCCACCGAGCTCAGCACGGACGGTGTCCTGACCACCGGGGCCCTCTTCACCCTCCTCACCGCCCTGGCCGTCCGCAGCGCCCGCCGGGGCCGAGCAGCGGGCCGAACCCTCCCGGCCACCCCCGTCCCCACGATCTCCCCCGGACAGGAGCACCGCACATGAGCACCACAGCCGGATCCACGAGCCGCGTCTGGTTCATCACCGGCGCCAGCCGCGGCCTCGGCCGCGCCTTCGCCGAGGCGGCGCTGACGGCGGGCGACCGCATCGTGGCCGCCGCCCGCACCACGACCGCGCTGGACGAGCTCGCGAGTGCCCAGCCCGGCCGGGTCCTGCCCCTGACGCTGGACGTGACCGACCGGGACGCCGTGTTCGCCGCCGTCGCCGAGGCGGTCGGCCACTTCGGACGGCTCGACATCGTCGTCAACAACGCCGGAATGCTCTCGATGGGCATGGTCGAGGAGTTCACCGAAGCCGAGGCGCGCGCCCACCTGGACGTCAACTTCTTCGGCGCGCTCTGGGTGAGCCAGGCCGTCATGCCCGTGCTGCGCGCACAGAGCTCCGGCCATCTCGTGCAGGTCTCCAGCATCGCCGCCCTGGCCGGCTTTCCCAGTACCGGCCTCTACAGCGCCGGCAAGTTCGCCCTGGAAGGCCTCAGCGAAGCCCTCGCCCTGGAAGCGGCCGGCTTCGGTGTCAAGGTGAGCATCATCCAGCCCGGCGGCTACTGGACCGACCTCTACACCGCGATGCGCAGCACGCGTCCCCTCGAGGCGTACGCCCCCCTCCGGGAGGAGCTGGCCAGGCAGTTCGCCGAAGGCTCGGTCGACAGCGACCCGAAGCTCGCCGCAGCCGCGCTGCTCCAGCTGGTCGACAGCGACGAGCCGCCGCTGCGCCTCCTCCTGGGCAGCATGGTCTACGACCTGGCCTTCGACATCGCGCGCACCCGGGCGGCCACCTGGGCGGCGTGGGAACACGTCAGCCGCGCCGCGGAACACGCGATCACCGGCCCGGCCTGACGGGAACCCGCACCGACGGTCGACGGTGGCCGCCGCGCTGCTTCGCGCCCGCCCACCCCTTTGTTGTCACCCCTTGTCGTCGAGCAATCGAAGAGGAACAGACGTGAAGGTACTCGTGCTGGGTTCCACCGGCTACATCGGATCCGCCGTGGTGCGGCGGCTGGTGGCCGACGGCCATCAGGTGGTCCATTTCGTCAAGGACGCCGAGCGGCTCGGTCCTGACGCGGCGTCGCGCGTGGGCGATCTGCGCGACCCCGCCTCGCTGCGGGCCGCCGTCACCGACGACATCGACGCCGTGCTGAACCTCGCGACGCCGACCGGCGAGGAGACGGTGGACGCGGCGGCCGTGGGCGCGCTGACCGAGGGGTTGCGCGGCACCGGGCGGGCGTTCGTGTACACCAGCGGTGTCTGGGTGCTCGGCGCCACCGGCGACACCGCCGTCGGCGAGGACGCCGCCACGGACGCGATCACCATCGTCGGCTACCGCCCGCGCATCGAGCAGCGCGTGCTGGCGAGCGCGGCCGAGGACGTGCGCGCCGTGGTGCTGCGGCCCGGCATCGTGTACGGCCACGGCGGCGGCATCCCCGGTCTGATGACCGGCTGGGCGAAGGAGCACGGCAGCGGCCGGTACGTCGGCTCGCCGGCCACCCGCTGGCCGATGGTGCACGTGGACGACCTCGCCGAGCTGTTCGTGCTGGCCCTGACCGGGGCCGAGCCGGGAAGCGTCCTGCACGGCGTGGCCCACGAGGCGGTGCCGGTCGCGGCGCTCGCCGCCGCCGCCGACATCGCCGCAGGTGGCACCGGCCGGGCCGAGCCCTGGCCGCCGGAGCAGGCCGCCGAGGCCGTGGGCACCCCGTTCGCCGAGGCCCTGGCGCTGAACCAGGTCGTCGCCGGGTCCCGCGCCGTCACCGAGCTGGGCTGGCGGCCCAGCCGCCCGTACGTCCTCACCGAACTGACCGGAGGCGACCGTGCCTGACCTCACCGGATCCGCCCTGCCGATCTGCCGCACCTGCGGCACCCAGTACGCCGCCGCCCGTCCCGACTGCCCGGTCTGCCTGGACGAACGCCAGTACGTCGGGGCAGACGGCCAGCGGTGGACCAGCCTCGCCGAACTGCGGGGCGAGGGCCACGAGATGCGCTTCGAGGAGCAGGGCCCGGACGTGCTCGGCATCGGTTGCACCCCCGCCTTCGCCATCGGCCAGCGGGCCCTGCTGCTGCGCACGGCCGCCGGCAACGTGCTGTGGGACTGCGTGCCCTACCTCGACGACGCGGTGATCCGCGAAGTGGAGCAGGCCGGCGGGATCGACGCGATCGTCATCAGCCACCCGCACTTCTACTCCGCCATGGTCGAGTGGGCCCACACCTTCGACGCTCCCGTGTACCTGCACGAGGCCGACCGGCAGTGGGTCGGCCGCCCCGACCCCGCCCTGCGCTTCTGGAGCGGACGGACCCACCGGCTGACCGACGACCTGACGCTGATCAACCCCGGCATCCACTTCCCGGGCAGCACGGTGATGCACTGGAGCTCCGGGGCGGGTGCGCTGTTCAGCGGCGACGTGGTCAACGTCTGCCCGGACCGCCGCTGGGTCACGATCATGTACAGCTACGCCAACCACATCCCGGAGCGGCCCGACGCAGTCCGGGCCGCCGGAGAAATGCTCGCCGGCTACCGCTTCGAGCGGATCTACGGAGCATGGTGGGACCGCGTCGTCACCAGCGACGGCAACGAGGTCCTCGCCCGGTCGGTCGACCGCTACCTGCGCTTCGAACTGGGACTGGCGGCGGAGGCCCGCCCATGACGACGACGGAACGGATCCACCGAACGTGACCCCGGGCGAGGCGGTCCCCCGGGCCGCCCTCGCGCTCCCCCTCGTCGTGGCCTTCGCCGCCACCCCGCCGGCTCGCCGCTGGAGGTCGAGGGCGAGACGGCGAAGCGGAACCCCCGCCACCGAGCACTCGAGTGGGACTTCGGGATCGCCTTGCTTCAGGGGACGGAAGGTCGTCGCCGGTAGCGGCTGCGACGCGTCAGCCGGGCAGCTCTCACCCGTCCGTCTCATGCCGTCGGCGGCCACTGTGCGCGCGATGCAGGCCGTCCGAGCTTCGGCCCGATGCACGGCGAGGAGGTACTCGCGGTCACCACAGCCGCGGCTGCTTCAGGTCGTCCAACGCCCGGCGAGCGGCGAGTGCGCGTACCAGCGGATCGCCGAAGCCGAGGAGCTCGATCACGTCCTCGAGCCGCTCTTCCAGCAGGGGCTCGAGGGCGTCGAAGTGCCCGGCCAGGACCAGCGCCTGCATGAGGAGGGCCACCGACTTCTTGGTCCGGTCGTCGGACCGGCCCAGGTACCGGTCTGCTGCGTCGAGCGTCTCCCTGGCCGCCTCGACCGCGTCGTCCCACCGTTCCTGCCGGAAGTGGACGATCGCCAGCAGCCGTCGAGTTGCGACCACGGCAGGATGGCCGGCGCCGAGGGCGGCCTCGCCACGTTCGAGCAGCTGTCGGACCTCCGGTTCTACCGCGTCCGAGTCCACCTCCGGGTCCTCGTCGGCCAGCAGCAGCGCGTGCCATCGACCCAGCTCGTCGAAGACCACCTTCCCGGTGAGCTCCTCCACCGACCGGGCCTGCTCCGGCTCCTCCGGTTCGATCGCCGGACCGCCCTGAGCGCCCTGAGCGCTCTTCAACCGCGTCCTCACCAGGACGGTGTCGGGGTCGTCCGGTCCCAGAGCCGACTCGAACTCCGGGAGAAGCGCTGCCCACACGCGTGCGGCCTCGTCCCGGCGACCCGCCCACTCGTGGATAACTCCGATGTTGTTCCGGGTACTCAGGGTGTCGCGGTGCGTTGCTCCCAGGCTCGCCGTCCGGTCGGCGACGATCCGTTCGACGACCTCCATTGCCCGTCGGTGGTCACCCGACTCGAGGAGGGTCTCGCCCAGCCCGGTCTCCAGGTCCGACACCAACGGATGCCCGGCGCCGCTGATCTCCACCTGGACGGCGATGAGGCCCTCCCAGATCCGGGTGGCACGCTGGTACTGCCCCACCTCGCGACAGGCGTGCGCGAGCCTGCTCCTGCTCAGCCGGCTGGCCGTTGAGCCCGGTGGGAACCGCAGCTCGGTCACCTCGTTGACGCGCTCGCACAGGGGCAAGGCGGCACGCCACAGCCCGCTTTCGAACAGCAGGTCGATCATCCGTTCGATGAGACGGACGATGTTCGTACCGTGGTCCTCGGCCCTCGTGTAGCCGACCCAGGCGGAAAGGTGCGGGGCGAGTGTGATGCAGCGCGCGGTCGCGCCCGGAGCCCCGGGGTCGCCGAGATATCCGGCGATGCCTGCGATCGCGGTGAACTGCCACCGCTCACCGAGAAATCGGCGGAATTTCTGCTGGACCCAGGGCGCGACGGAGCAGGTGCCGTCCGGACCTCGCGTCACCAGCCCGGCCCTGACGAGCGCTGCCAGGTCCGCATCGCGATCCGGCGTCGACGGGAGCAGCTCGACCGGAATGCGGTCGGGCGCCAACCAGGCGGTGGTCGCGAGGACGGGGAACGCCGTCCCGGGGAGTGATCCGAAGTCGAAGTCGCCCACCCCGATCACGCCCCGGTGTGCACGAACGAGGCCCAGACCGTCGGCGTCACGGGACAATGCTCGCGCAATCGGCGGACGGCGAGGTGCAGCGCGTGGGCGGAGGTCTCGACCCGGAGTTCCCGACCGCCCTCATCCGTGAGGTGGGAGTAGAAGGTGTCGAAGATCTCCCCGGCCGTCGCATCGCTGACCGGCCAGAGCGCACCGATGACATGGCGGAATCCGGCGAGTTGCAGGGCGCCCGTCAGGTGCAGTCCTTCGTCGGTCAGGTCCGAGCCGGTCTCGGCGGTACTGCAGGCCGACAACACCGCCAGCTCGCGGCCGGCCAGCTGGAGCGCGGCGAGCTCGGCCATCGTCAGCGGGTTCTGCTCGTGGTCGGCGAGCAGGAGTCGACTCATGCCCGGTGAGTGGATGTCGGTCACCGCGTGGCAGGCCAGGTGGACGTTCGCGTGGCCTTCCAGCGCCGCCAGGAAGGCCTGCTTCGTCGCCTGGGTCCCGGCCAGCAGGCTCGCGTCGGGCAGCCAGTGCCGGATCGCGGCGACCTCCGTGTCGACGCCGCGCAGCGCGACGGTAGCGGGGGCCTGCGCCTGCGCGACGATCACCGTCCGGCTCGGGCCGGTGCTCTCCGGCCTCTGCCGTACGAAGTGCAGGGCGCGCAGACTCGTCGTGTAGGAGGAGACCACCCGGTCGAGCACGCCGTCCGCGGTCCCGTTGCCGGCCGCGTGCCAGGGCAGGTGGCTCAGGAATCCGAGCGGGCACCACCACATGCGCGGCCAGTCGCCGCCCTGGGACACGGGTTCCAGCCCGAGGTCGGCGAGGATCGGCTCGGCGGCGGCCGTCCAGAGCCACTCCAACGTGTCACGTACCGCTGCCTGTGCCTGGAGGCGGACCCGGAGGGTGTAGGTGTCCGTCAGCGCGTAGCGCCGGGCCGTCAGGAAGGTCAGCACCCGTTCCTGCGTCGGCCCGTGGGCCAGTTCGGGCAGTTCGAGGATGCGGACGGGCCGGTCGGAGTCGGAGGTGACCAGGACGGCGTACCCCCTTTCGTCGCCGGTGGCGATCAGGGCGATCGGGCCCTGTGCCGCCGCATCGGCGAGGGAGTGCTGCGCGTCCGGTGCGGCCGTGGCGTGCAGGTGCCGCCAGCGGTCCATCAGCCTTCGCCGTTCCTGCGCAATGTCCCGTTCCAACTCGCGACTCCGGGAACTCGTCCCTGTCGCACTGTCGCGGAGATCGAGGGCCCGCAACGCGGCGGTCAGCTGCAGCAGTTCGGCGGTCTGTGACGGATCTGCCCCGGATGCACCCGGGTGGACGGTCATGACGTCCTGCGACAGCAGGCCGCGGCTTCGCTCGATCAGCTCCACCGTCCGCACCGGGTCCTCGGCCGCGATCCCGGCCTCGATCAGCTGCCCGGTGAACCCGCGGTAGCGGCGCAGGACGTTCTCACGGTCGACCCGGAGCGGACCGGAAGCGACGTTCAGCCGACGGAGGTCGATCATCTCCGCCAGATCGTCCAAGGTCCGGGCGGTTGTCTGCGCCAGCAGTTGGCTGCGCAGCGCCGCTGCGGTGGTCCTGACGTCGAGTCGGGCGTACGGCGAGGCGATCACCCGGTCGAACCCGGCGCGCGCCTCCAGGGCATGGCTCGGGTCCTTGGTGACCGCTGCCAGGTTTCCCAGCGCCGTGGCGCGTTCCAGTTCTGCGGCGACCAGGGTCCCGGGCATGGCGACGGCGGCGCGGGCCAGCACCTGCTCGGCGAGTCCGATCGCCTCCTGGAGCCGTTCGACGTCGCCCGTGGCCACGCCCCGCAGGACCTGGACACGAGCCAGCTCACACAGCACCATCGGCTCCTCAGGGCCGCCGGGTGGCGCCAGCGCCCGCGCCTGTTCGCCGTACTCGACGGCCTCGTCGATCGCCGCCGACCGGTGCGGGGAGCGGCGGAAGATGTCGCCCAGAACCCTGGTCAGCAGATGCAGGATCGCCATTCGCTGCGCCCCCGGGAGGTCCGGGAACTCATTGGCCCGCTTGAGGGAGGTGAGTGCTTCCTCCAGCAACTCCGGGCTCCGGCGGCGGCCGCCGTCGTAGTGAACGGCCTTCGTATGGCTCAGGTAGGCCCCCGCGGCGATCACGCCATCGGCGTCGTTGACGGCTTCGATCGCGAGCCTGCTCTCATGGACCGCCTCGTGCAGTGCTTCCAGGTCGTCGGTCAGCTCGTAGACGGTCCGGTGAGCCTCCGAAAGGGCGATCCTGACGAGTCCCGCCCTCGCCGGATCCGATTGCGCCATGGACTCGACAGCGGTGCGTGCCAGCGCGACCGCCTCCCGCGCCGGTTCCGGGTCGTGGGTCTTCTGGGCGAGCTTGCCCAGCCCGGCCGCCAGGTAGATCCTCGCCGGAGTCTGTGCGCCGCCGCCCTCCGCCACGGTCAGCAGGCGCCGGCTCAGTCCGACGGCCCGACGGAGCCCGTCGGTGTCACTCTCCTCGGCCACATCTTCCAGTGCCGCCTCGCAGAGGACCAGGAGCACGGCGGTTTCGGTCGGGCGGTGCTGCGGCGACGAGGCCAGGAGGTCGTGGCAGCGTGCCACGGCGGCGGCCCGCTCGTCCCGGCCGGAAGCCAGAAGTCTCGTCAGCACGGCGGACAGATGCCCGACCGCCAGGCTCTTCAACTCCTCCGGAAGGTCTCCGTACAGGTCGAGTGCCTTGAGCAGTGGCTGGACCTCATCAACCAGCAGGCCTAGCTGCATCAACGCATTCATCAGGGCGAAGCGGTGGTCCACCTCTCCCGAAGCCGTCGCACGTAGCCTGTCGCGCCCCGCCAAGTCGTACATCGCCGTGTCATGGTGGTGGTCCATCAGCGAACGGTCGGCCTCCTCGGGGCGCATCCGAACGTGCACGAGGCTTCCCACGTCGACAGCCCGCATGCAGACGTCGCGCTCGTGAGTTGCCGCGCGCAGGACACTCAGGACGACGAGGAGTTGCTTGAGCACCCTGGTCAGCTCGGGATGGTCCGGAGTGGCAGCCACGAGGGCCAGCTCCAGGATGTCGACGGCGAGCCTCAGGGCTGCGAGGTCACCCGTGTCGGCGTAGCTCAGGAGCGGCCCGCCGTGCAGCTCCAGCCAGACTGTGGGATCGGTGACGAACCCGGTCTGGCGGGAGAAGGTCGCCAAGGGGTCGTTACCGGCCCGGTAGATGCGGCTCATCCGCTCGGGGACGAGCTGCGGTGCCACGGCGTACACCGGTCCGAACAACTGGCCCGCGATCTCCAACTCCAGCATGTCCTGTCCAGGAGGTCCGACCAGGCTGCGCTCCAGGAACATTCCGGCGGAGAGCCCGATGGCCTGCAGATCGAACTGTCCCTTTCGGCGATGCCCCAGAAGTGCCACCACCTCAGCCAACGCGTCCATCGACAGCAGCATCTCCCGGCCCGAACCGCCCCGGGCAGCGCCCAGTCTCGCGAAGACCTTCGCCGCCAACTCGTCACGCATCCGACCGCCCCCAGTCCCCACCGCAGGCACCAACTACCGCTGCTTTAGCCTAAACTGATGGTATGCCAGATATGCCAGATACCCCGACGGGCCGACGCTCGAACGACGCGCTGACCGAACTCGCCGAGCGGGTGGAGAAGCTCTGCCGGGTGTACGGCCGGAATGATCAACTGGCCGACCTGCTGACGGCGGCCAGCGCAGACGACCTCCTCCGACAGGTGATCGAACTGATGGCCTCGGACGACCGCCCGTTGGACACGATGACGGGCCTCCTCGACCAGCTCGACGCTGCGGCGACCCGCGTCGGTGTACACGGTCTGACCCGGCCGGACCGGACGTGGAGCCCGCTGCCGGGAGCCCGGACCCCTCGTGCGGCACCGCCCCTGCGGGTCTGCCCGGTCCGCTGGTGCACCCGCGCCGAGGAGAGCGCGGCCAGCTGCGCCCTGGTCGACCGCCCTCTGACCCTCCTGCCGTGACACCGTGACCACACTGCTCCTGGGAATCTCCAAGATGGCCGCCGAGCGCTGGGCCGCGCTGCTGCTCGGCCCCGGCCTGCTCTTCGTCATGTGCCTGGTGATCGCGCGACACTCGGGCTTCCGACACGCGGTGGACCTCCGGTACCTCCGCACCTACCTGAACGCGTTCGCCGGCGCGCAGGCAGACAAGCAGCCAGCCGAGCTCCTCACCGCCCTGCTGCTCGTGACCGCCCTCGCAACCGCCGCCGGGGCAGCTGCGGCCTCGGCGGGCCGGACCTTCGAGCGGGCCTGGATCCCGGACCGGCCGCACTGGTACGTCACGGTGCTCACCCATCGGCGCATCCGTCGCTGGACCACCCTCACCCGCGCCGTCCAGGAGGCTCGTGACCAGCGCGTTCACGATCACCTTCACGGGACGATGCCGAACCGCCGTCGTCCGACCGAAGCCCGACTGCTCGCGCAGCAGGAGCGGCTCTTCCCGGACGGCCCACCGGACCGGCCGACCTGGACGGCCCAGCGCATGGCCACCGCCGCCGGTCGGATCCGGCAACGCTACGGCGTCGAACTCGCCGAGATCTGGCCGCACATCTGGGCGGTCGCCGACAGCGAGGCCCGCAAGGACATCCAGGGCGTCCGGGACGGCTACGCGGACGCCGGCCGGCTCGCCGCCTGGGGAACGGCCTACCTGCTCGTCACCGTCTCCACCGGCTGGTGGCCGGCCTCCGTCATCGGCGCCGTCCTCGTCAGCACCGCCGTACTGCGGGCACGCGCCGCGATCGACGCACTCGCCACCCTCGCCGAGGCCGCGGTCGACCTCAACATCCGCAAGGTCGCGGAGCAGCTGGGAATCGCATGCCAGGCCGGGTTCGACGCGACGGCGGCAACCTCCCTCAACGCCGTCCTGCGCCCGCGACCGTCGATCACGCCCTGAACCGGCCGGTCCTGTTTCCTTACGGAACCCGGACGAGGCGCGGCCGGCGCGTGCACGGGAATACGGCGGCCTCGTAGGTTGTCAGTAGCAGCGAAAGCCGATGTCCGTCACTGAGGGAGTGGAACGATGGCGACCGAGAAGGCCATCCTCGCCGGGGGTTGTTTCTGGGGCATGGAGGAGCTGTTCCGCCGCCGGCCCGGGGTGGTGTCCACCCGCGTGGGCTACACCGGTGGCGACGTCCCGAACGCCACCTACCGCAACCACGGCAACCACGCCGAGGCCATCGAGGTGGTCTACGACCCGGCCCGGACCGACTTCCGGGCCCTGCTCGAGTTCTTCTTCCAGGTCCACGACCCGTCGACCAAGGACCGCCAGGGCAACGACATCGGCGCCAGCTACCGCTCGGCGATCTACTACCTCACCGATGAGCAGAAGCGAGTCGCCGAGGACACCATCGCCGACGTCGACGCCTCGGGCCTGTGGCCGGGCAAGGTCGTCACCGAGGTCACCCCGGCCGGGCCCTTCTGGGAGGCCGAGCCCGAGCACCAGGACTACCTGCAGAAATTCCCCAACGGCTACACCTGCCACTTCCCCCGCCCGGGCTGGAAGCTTCCCCGCCGCGCCGACGCCTAGGGCAGCCCCGGCCTCGGCCGGACCGTGGTCCGCTCGAGGTCGTCGGCCGCGCCGATCTCAGCGGTGCTCCGGGTTCTCCGAGTCGAAGCGGCAGCCGGCGTCCCACCCGGAGCGCTGGTTGCCGTACGCCGGGATGCCGCCCGCGTCCTTGAGCATGCGGGCCAGGTGGAGCAGGTTCCAGGTCATGAAGGTGGTGTTGCGGTTGGTGAAGTCGTTCTCCGGCCCGCCGGAGCCCGGGTCGAGGTAGGACGGGCCCGGACCGGCCGCACCGATCCAGCCCGCGTCGGCCTGCGGCGGGACGACGTACCCCAGGTGCTGCAGGCTGTAGAGCACGTTCATCGCGCAGTGCTTCACCCCGTCCTCGTTCCCGGTGAGCAGACAGCCGCCGACCCGCCCGTAGTAGGCGTACTGCCCGGCGTCGTTCAGCAGGCTCGAGCAGGAGTAGAGCCGCTCGATGACCTGCTTCATCACCGAGCTGTTGTCGCCCAGCCAGATCGGCCCGGCCAGCACAAGGATGTCCGCGGCCATGACGCTCGAGTAGAGGACCGGCCACTCGTCGGTCTCCCAGCCGTGCTCGGTCATGTCCGGCCAGACACCGGTCGCGATGTCGATGTCCACCGCCCTGACCGTCTCGACCTGCACACCCTGGCGCTCCATGATGCCCGTGCTGAGGTCGATCAGCCCCTGGGTGTGGCTCCGCTCCGGCGAGCGCTTCAGCGTGCAGTTGATCACCATGGCCCGCAGGTCGTCGTAGCGGGCGGGCGGGTTGCCGGGGGAGACGGGCGGAACGGTCACGAGAACTCCTCGGGGTGTCGGTGGAAGGGCCCGCACCTCACTTGTAGGGGAAGAACCCCCGGCGGTCGCCGCCGTCCCAGGACTCGCGCAGGCCCGGAGCGGACAGGTCCCAGTCGGGCCGGATCTCGCGGGTCACCTCGCGCAGGTCGCGGCGCAGGTCCTCGACGGAGGGCCGCCCCCAGTACCAGTAGCCGTTGTAGACGCTGTGGATGACCAGCCCCGGCTTGAGCACCAGGGTGTGCGGGATCATCGGGTCGTGGTGCGGGTCGGTGTACTCCTGGATGTCCAGATCCTTCTGGACCTTGCGCCCGGCGTCGGAGAGGAAGGTCCACCGCGCCCCCACCGAGTCGCGGAACTCCGCCAGCTCCAGGATGCCGTCGGTCGAGATGGTGACCACCTGGGTGTAGGCCACGGCGATCTCGGGATAGTGCGCCGCCAACTGCTGGTGCTGCTGGTGCTCCTTGGGACAGTAGTGGCCCCGCGAGAGGAGGAGCACCATCGGATCCGCCCCCTGGAGGTCACTCAGCCTGCGCCTGGTCCTGGCGTGGTCGGTCAGCTCGTAGTCGGGGAACACCCCGCCCGGCCTGATGTCCGTACGCATCTTCAGCTCCTCGCTCCGGTCCGTGCGCGTCCTACCGGCCCGGATCGTTCGGATGGGGGGACAGCGGGGTCACCTCGTCCCGCCGCCACACCCGCAGCGGCATCGACGCGAGCACCTGCTCCAGACGCTCGGCGTCCTCGGCGCTGAACAGGCCCCAGGTCCGCCACTCGCCCGGCGCCAGCGGGGGCCGCCACAGCCGGAGCAGGCTGCCCTGGGCCGCCAGCTCCCGGGCCCGCGCCGCCTCCCGGGTGCGGATCTCGGCCACGGCCTCCTCGGAGGTCCCCTCCGGCACCGTGGTCACCATGTCGACCAGGAACTCCATGCGCTGCTCCTCAAGCTCGCCCCCAGGGTGATACTCGCCAAGACCCGCTCCGCGCGCACCTCGACCACCCGGCCCGCAGGCTGGAACGGCCCGCACCACACCGGCGTCACGAGCACCGGCGTCACGAGCACCGGTGCTACGAGAGAGAGGTCCCGATGAGCAGCACGCCACAGGACGAGGCGGTCGCGCGCAGCGTCCTTGACCCCTGGAAGGCCGCCGTCGACGCCCACGAGCCCGGGCGGGTCGCCGCGCTCTTCACGGAGGACGCGATCTTCCAGGGCCTGCACCCCTACAGCGTCGGACGGCAGGGCGTCGCGGACTACTACGACGCCCAGCCGCTCGGGATGACGGCCGAGTACCGGATCCTCGAGACCAGACGGCTCGCCGAGGACCTGGTCCTCGCCTACCTCGACGTCGACTTCTCCTTCGTCGACCGGCCGACCCTCACGGTCCAGCTGAGCGTCCTGGTCCGGCGGGACGGCGACGGCTGGCTCATCGGCCACTACCAGGTGTCCAGGCTCGGCTGAGGCGGGCGTCGAGGATCGGCCGAGGCCCGGGGGGACGGTTCACGCCGATCCGGAGCCGGCCCTCCGGGACCGGGCCCACCCCCACCCGCATGCGACCGCACCCACCAGCAGCGCGGTCCCCAGCGCGTACACCGGCAGCCACCGGGTCGTGGTCGCCGCCAGGCAGTCGGCCACGGCCAGACTGCTCTGCTGCTGCTGGGCATGGGTGAGCGCGTCCCCGGCGCCGGCGGCCAGATCCCCCAGCGCGGCCTCGGTCCGCAGGCTCTCGTACCGGCCCGACTCCACGCATCCGTCCCGGGTGCCCGGCATCGGGAACAGCCAGGCCCAGCGCTGCATCGCCGGGGCCAGTGCCAGGGCCACGCACAGCCCGACCACCAGCGCGTACGCCGCAAGCCCGCACGCGTATGCGGCCTGCCGGCCCGGTGCCCACAGCGGTACCCGCCCGAAGGACAGGACCACCACCAGCAGCGTCACGCCGAGGTAGGTGGAGAACCACTCCCATGCGCCCTGGGACAGCGAGAAGGCCAGCACCACGGCGAGCGCGGTCCCCAGCACACCGGCGTTGCCGCCCAGCCGGTCGACGCCCCCGCCTCTGTCGTCGGCCACCGGACCCCGGACACCTCTTCGGCCGTGCTCGCTCACACGCTCTCTCCTGCCTGCCTCCGGAGCCCCAGCCTCCCGCCCTCACCCGTCGCCGGCCGCGGCCACCACACCGGTGCGGCCCGGACCCCACCCGACCGGCCCAGCCGCGGGCGTCCGGAACGCCGTACCGCGACGAGCCGCTGACGGACCGTAGGATGCTGGTCATGGCCTGTCGCATGTCCGAGCTGGTGATCGACTGCCGGGACCCGCAGCTGCTGGCGGCGTTCTGGTGCGAGGTGCTGGGCTACGCCGTGCTCGGCACCGACGAGGACGGCGCGGTGGAGATCGGGCCGCCGGAAGGTTTCGGCGGGCTGCAGCCGACGCTGGTCCTCAGCCCCACGGCCGACCCGAGGCCGGGCAAGCTGCGGCTGCACATCGACGTCAGCCCCACCGACCGTGACCAGGACGCCGAACTGGCGCGCCTGCTGGCGGCCGGGGCGAGCCCGGCCGACGTCGGCCAGAGCGGCGAGGAGAGCTGGCACGTCCTGGCCGACCCCGAGGGCAACGAGTTCTGCCTGCTGCGGACCCGGCTGAGCTGACCTTGCCGAGCTGACCCGGCCGGCTGGGCGCGGCGGGCGGCCAGGGCCGCGTCCGCGCGTCGCCGTCCGATGCTCCGGAGCCGAGACTGGAGGGAGGGATCCCTGCGTTCGGGTGAGGAGCACGCCATGTCAGGTCTGATCCGCAAGAGTTTCGACAGCCCCGAGGAGGTCCGGCCCTTCGGGCAGGACTCGGGGAAGGTGGAGCTGGTCAACCTGGACGCCGGAGCGGTGGGCCGGGGGACCTTCGAGCCCGGCTGGAAGTGGTCGACGCACATCAGGCCGCTCGCGGGCACCGAGACCTGCCAGGCCTCGCACATGGGGTACGTGATCTCCGGCCGGATGCACGTCGTCATGGACGACGGCGAGTCGGCCGACTTCGGCCCCGGTGATTTCATGGTCTGCCCGCCCGGCCACGACGCCTGGGTGGTGGGCGACGAGCCCTGCGTCGTCATCGACTGGCAGGGGCTGTCGGACTACGCCAAACAGCGCTAAGGCTTGTGGAGGCAGATGTCGCCGGGCGTGCGGCGACGGATCATCCCGTCCGGACGCACGCCCGAATCACCCGAGTACACCCGGTACGAGGCCGACTCGGGCACACGCCTGGACGGGCGCCCGGGGGAGCTGCACGCCGATCCGGCAGGATCCGCCGGGCAGGCCCCGGTGGCCCCCGGCCCTCGGGTGTCAGGGCAGGTGGCGGGCGGCCCCGGCCTCGATGATCGCCGCGCTGGCGGCGAAGTCCTCGGCCGTGCCGCCCATCGGGTCGGGCACGTCCCGGCCGTCCAGGTAGAGCCGGACCTTGGCGGCGTTCCCGGCACCGCCGAGAGTCCGCAGCCGTTCCAGCACGGAGCGGTCCATGGCGAGGACGACGTCCGCCCGGTCGAGCATCGCGGCGTCCACCCGGACGGGGCGGTGGCCGGAGAGGTCGTAGCCGAGTTCGGCCGCGGCGGCGATCATTGCGGGGTGGGCGGTCCCGCCGACCCACAGGTCGAGCAGGCCGGCGGAGCTCACCTCGGCGGCCGCGCCCGCCTTGGCGGTGAGCACCGCGGCGGCGAACGGGCTGCGGCAGTAGTTGCCCAGGCAGACCGTGAGGATGCGCACCGGGGCGCCGGTGGGGTCGGTGTGGCCGGAGTGGCCGGTGGTCACGGGCGTGCTCCGATCGGTCGTGCCGGGGAGGGGACACCACCATGATCCGCCGACCGCACCGGCGAGGACAGCAGGACAGCAGGACGGCAGGACGTCGGGGCAGCAGGGCGTCAGGGCGTCAGGGCGTCAGGACGTCCGGGCGGCCGTCGGGCGCCGGGGCGGCGTGCGGCGGAACGGCGCCGGGACCGGCCGCGGCCGGGCCGAGGTTACCCGCGGCCGGATCCTCGAACGGGGAGGGGACCGGGAAGCAGTCCCGCAGGAAGGCCCGGACGGCGCGGTCCTGTTCCGCCCGCGGAATCGCGTCGCGCACACCGTCCGCGAGGCAGAAGGCGTCGGCCCACCGGCGGTCCGCCAGATCACGCAGCCGCCCGAGGTCGTCCCCGCTGTCCACGCAGAAGTAGCCGTGCTCGAGCTCGCCGGTCACCGCCCGGCCGGTGGCGTGGGCGAGGTGACTGGCCAGGGTCACCGGCGCGAGGTCGGTCGCCGAGCGGAAGGCCGTCCCGGCGGTGACGGCCAGCGGCTCGGCGAAGCGCTCGGCGCTGTCCGCCAGGATGCTGCGCCGCAGCGGGTACGGGACGTGGCACAGCACCCGCGGGTAGGTCCGCCCGCACGCCGCCCGGATCGCGGCCCGGGTGTTCTTCTGTGCCGCGACGTAGACGGTGTCGCCCGGGCCCGCGTCACCGGGCGGGATCACCCGGTCGTCCGGGAAGACCTTGGGCAGGCCGTTGCCGTGGAAGAACAGCTGCGGGCGCAGCGGACGGCCGAGGAACATGTCGTCGTTGAAGTACAGGAAGTGCTCGGCGAGGCCGGGGATCAGGTGCAGCCGGGCCTCGATGGCGTGCGAGTTGAAGACCGGGCGGTCGCCGCCGCCGTCCGCGAACAGCTCCCGGTGGGAGACCACGGTCAGGCCGGGCCGCGAGGTGTCCAGCCAGTGCGGCACCTGGTCGTCCGTCACCAGGAACACGTGCCTGACCCAGGGCGCGTTGGCCGCGATCGAGCGCAGGCAGTAGCGCAGCTCGTCCCGGTTGCGGTAGCGCTGCGGGGTGTCGCCGGGCAGCGCGTCCGGCCCGTCGTCGGACAGGCCGCGGTCGGCCAGCACCCGGGCGCGGGCCTCGGCGCGGCGGCGCCGCCAGGCCGGGTCGCGGTCGTCGACCCAGGACACCACGGCGTCGACGGGGAAGGACACGTCCTCGGGGAACGCGGTGGCGAAGGCGTCCGCCAGCGGGTAGGTCCGGTCCCCGATCCGGATCTCCGCGGTGGCCTCCAGCGAGGGCAGCCACCAGCCGTACGGGGTCACCCCGATCGAGGCGACGGCACCCTCCCCGGACTCCGCCGCGTCCCAGAACTCCACGTCACAGCCGTGGTCGGCGCCGTAGTGCACCCGGCCGCCGGCCAGCACCGGCCGGTAGATCCGGACCCCCTTGACCCGGTCGCGCATGCTCCCGTCATCCGCCTCCCCACCCCCGTCCGGTTCTGCCGCCGGGGTCCGCGCGGGAGGCGCCTCCACTGCCTGGACGGCGGCGGGGAGCTGCTCGGCGAGGACGGTCCCCAGCGTCCGGCCGTGCTCCAGCAGGTCCGCGTAGACGGGCCGGCCGGCGAAGGCGGCCGCGCAGGCGTCGAGCACCGCGGTCCGGTCCCCCGGACGGATGGCCAGCCGGTGCCGGCCGGGCCGGTCGGGCACCACCGCGAACGGCACCCCGGCCGCCGTGAGCGCGGCGGCGGTCTCGGCGAGGTTGGCGTCCGCCATCTCGCCGGGCAGGACGGGCCCCCGCAGCAGCGCACACCGTTCACCGTGCCGGACCAGGTCGGGCAGGTCCGCCAGCAACTGCTCCTCGCGCTCCAGCAGCGGATCGGGCGGCGGCTGCGGGGCGTCGGCCGGGGCCGGCGGAAGGGCCTGCGGCCGTCGTCGTGGTGCCAGCCGGTCGGCGAGGCGCCGCAGTCGGCGCCGCAGGGCACGGGGCACGGCACGACGGACGCGCATGGAACCTCCGTAAGGGGTCGGCGCCGCCGCGGGCCCGGGGGCGGCCGTACGGCGGCGAAGGCGGAAACGGCGCAGGCCGGGGAGTCTGCCAGGCGCTGATGAGCCCAACCTGGGAGGACGCTTCCCAGCAGCTGGACCACCCGCCGCCACCCGTTTGCCCTGGGTCCGCCGTCACCCCGCGGGGCCCGGCAGAATGGCCACGGCTCCACCCGCCGTCGAAGGGCCCGACACGCCGACCAGCCAGGAAGCAGGCCATCCGGATGACCCGCCGCGAACGCTGGGAACACCGCACCCAGAACCCGCTGATCGCCCTGTCCGTCGTGTTCGCCGTGGCGTACGCCGTGCCGATCCTCGCCCCCGACGCCCGGCCGTGGGTCCTGCGCGGCGCGACCTGGGTCGAGTGGGCCGCCTGGGCGGCGTTCGCCGTCGACTACGGCATGCGGCTGCTCCTCGCCGAGCGGCGCTGGACCTTCGTCCGCAGCAATCCGCTCGACCTCGCCTCGGTCCTGCTGCCCCTGGTCCAGCCGCTCCGGCTGCTGCGGCTGGTCTCCACCCTGCTGCTGGCCGGGCGGCGGGTGCGGATGGCCTCCCAGGTCCGGCTGACCACCTATGTGGCGGGGGTCGTGCTCGGTCTGCTGGTGTTCGGTTCGCTGGCCGTGCTGGAGATCGAACGCTCCTCGCCGACCGCCAGCATCCGCACCCTGGGCGACGCGCTCTGGTGGTCCTTCACCACGATGACCACGGTCGGCTACGGGGACCTCACCCCGACCACGGGACTGGGACGGCTGCTCGCCGTCGCGCTGATGCTCTCCGGCATCGCGCTGCTCGGTGTGGTGACCGCCAACATCGCGGCCTGGTTCGTCGCCCGCTTCCAGGCGGAGGAACGCGTCGACCAGCAGAACCAGCAGGCCATCCTGGAGCTCACGGCCGAGGTCCGCGAACTGCGCCGGCAGCTCGCGGAGCTGGGCGCCGTACGGCCCGCGGAGCCGTCGGCGGACCTGCGCGCCGAGCCGTCCGCCGAGCCGCCCGCCGGGCCGTCCGCCGTGCCGCCCGTCGGGCCATCGATGGAACCGTCCCGCGCCGCCGAGCCGGTGGCCTGACCCGGCGGCGGGCGGGCAGCGTCAGGCTCAGGCCACCGCTCCCGCCGGCCGGCGGCGGTGCGGGCGCGGTGGCCGGGGGCCACGGAGGTACGGCTCAGCCGCCGCCCATGCCGCCCTGGGCCGCCACCAGCGTGGTCCCGAGGCCGCCCACCGCGCGGGCCAGGGCGGGCGACACCTCCGTCAGCCGCCCGGTCAGCGCCGCCACCCGGTCGCGGTGGGCCCGGCGCTCACCGCGGGAGACGACCGGGCCGACGCCCCCGGCCGCGGCCAGCGCCGCCAACGCGGCCTCGTTGAGGCCGACCAGCGCCGGGTCGCCCTCTCCGCGCAGCAGCGCCGCGGTCGAGCGCTGCACCGCCAGTGCCTCGGCGGGGTCCGGGACCAGCACCCGCCGCCGGGCGGGCGGCCCGTACGGGTCGCGGTCCTCGATCAGCACCGTGCCCAGGACGGCCAGTTGCTGTTCGACGGCCTCCAGGGTGTCCTCGCGGTCCCGGCGGATCCAGGCCTTCCAGCGCCGCGCGTGGGCGCCTACCCCGGCCAGCGCGGCGTCCAGGACCGGATCGCCGGTCGGCTCGGCCGCGACGGCGGCCACCCTGCCGTCGTCGTCGGCCACCCGCCCGCGGCGGGCCAGCTCGATCAGGACCGCCGCCCGCACCAGGAACCCCGTCCGGGTCCGGTCGAAGAGGGTCTGCCGGTCGGTGTCGAACGCCATCAGGTAGGTCGCGAGGTGCAGCGGTCGGCTCATGGCACCGACCCTAGGCCTGCGCCGGGCGCCGGGGCGTCGCCCGCAAGGCCGGTCCGCCGTCCGTCCGGATGAGGAGAACCCGCGCCGGACCGGTCGGCCCTCAGTAGGACTGGAGCTCGATCAGCGTGCCCTCCGGGTCGCGCAGGTGCGCGGTCCGCAGGGTCGGCCCCCAGGCCGGCCGGTCGGTGGCGGGCGCGACCTCCTCGGCGCCGTGCGCCAGGCAGAGGGCCAGCCCCGCATCGACGTCCGCCACCCGGCAGACGAACATCGCGCCGTCGCCGGGCGCCGGGGACTGGGTCGCGGTGAGGCCGATCGCCGCCGCCATCGCGGCGCGCTCGAACAGCACCAGCACGCCCTGCCCGTCCACGTCCCAGTGCGCGTACGGGCCGGCGGGCCCGCCCGTCGCCAGGCGGGCGCCGAGGAGCGGGGGCAGGACGGCGTCGTAGAAGCGGAAGGTCTCGGCGAAGCGGGTGACCAGCAGGCGGGGGTGCAGCGCGTCCACGCGGAAGCCTCCAATATTAGTGGGTGCTGACCCACTATAGGTGAGCACCTAGAATCGTGGCCATGAATCCCGAACCGGCCCCGGACACCCTCCCGCCCAGCCTGACCGGGCTCACGACCTACCTGCTGTCGCGGACCGGCAAGGCCGCCCGCGGCCTGCTCGCCGAACGGCTCGCCCGCCGCGGGCTGCGCCTGTGGCACATGGCGGTGCTCGCCGCACTGGCGGACTTCGGCCCGCACGCCCAGCGCGAGCTGGCCGTCCGGCTCTCCGTCGACCCGAGCGACATCACCAAGGTCGTCGACGAACTCGCCGCCGCCACCTGGGTCGAGCGCACCCGCGACCCCGCCGACCGCCGCCGCGTCCGCGTCCACGCGACCCCGGCCGGGCTCACCGCCCTCGCCGACCTGCAGGCCGAGGCCGAGGCCGTCCAGGCCGCCCTCCTGGCCCCGCTCACCCCCGCCGAACGGGCCCAGCTCACCGACCTGCTGCACCGGGTCTTCGAGTCGCTCCCCACCGGCGGCTGACCACCCCCGTGCGCCGGGGGAGGGCCCTGCGGCCGCGGCGGAAGCGGCCGCGCCTGCGCAGCCGGGCGGGGCAGTCACCCGTGCGGCCGACCGGCCCGGCGGCCGCGGCCGCTCGCGGCGCGCCGCCCGGCGCGGCGGCGCCGGGGTCAGCAGGTCGCCCGGTTACGCTCCTGACCCTGTGTCATCTTCCTCGGGAAGGTGTGGACTGCCTGCGCCGGACGCCGACCCTGACGGTCCTGGCCGGCGCCCGGATCAGTAGTGGGAGAGCTCTGGATGACGACGGCACCGCACAACGTCCCCGGCCTGTCGCACCCGCTCGCGGGGGGCGCCCGGTGAGCCCGCTGCGTCGTCGTACCTTCCTCGTCCTGGCCGGCGGCCTCGGATCGATGGCCGGCACCGGGTTGTTCGCCGGCCGCGCGGCCGCCAGCGTGATCAACGGGGAGCTGCTGACCAGCCGGATCGAGCTGCCGGAGCCGTTCTCGGTGCCGCTGCCGGTGGCGCCCCTTGCCAAGGCGGTGCGGCAGGCCGACGGCAGCGACCGCTTCGAGGTGGTGCAGCGCGCCGCGGACGTCGAGATCCTGCCCGGGGTCAGGACCCGGGTGTGGGGCTTCGACGGCCTGTTCCCCGGGCCGGTCTTCACCGGGCAGGCCGGCCGGCCGGTGGTGGTGAGCGTCCGCAACGAACTGCCGGTCCCCACCTCGATGCACCTGCACGGCGGAGTGACACCACCGGACTCGGACGGCTATCCGACCGACCTGGTGGTCCCCACCGGCTGGCAGCACCACGACGCGATGACGGGCGGCCACCACGGCGGCGCACCGGCGGCCGGCGGGCAGTCGGCCGGGCCGACGAAGGAGTACCGCTACCCGCTGGACCAGCGGGCCGCCACCCTCTGGTACCACGACCACCGGATGGACTTCACGGCCCCTCAGGTCTGGCGCGGACTGCTCGGCCTCTTCGTCGTCCGGGACAGCGCCGAGCTGGCCCTGCCGCTGCCCTCGGGCGAGCGCGACCTGCCGCTGCTGATCTGCGACCGGGCCTTCGACGAGGACGGCGACTTCCGCTATCCGTCGCTCGACCCCGAGCTGATCGACCCGCCCGGCGTCGAGGACGCCTACATGGCGGGCGTGGTCGGGGACGTGGTGCTGGTCAACGGTGCGCCCTGGCCCGAGCTGGAGGTGGACGCGGCCCGGTACCGGCTGCGCCTGCTGAACGGCTCGAACGCCCGCCGCTACCGGCTCGCCCTGCGGCCCGGGCCGCGCGACGGCGTCCCGTTCACCCAGATCGGCAGCGACGCCGGGCTCCTGGCGGAGCCGGTGGAACTGGACGCGGTCCCCATCGCCCCGGGCGAACGCTACGACGTGGTCGTGGACTTCTCCGCCTGGCCGGTCGGCTCGACCGTCACCCTGGTCAACACGCTCGGGGACGGCGACACCCGGTGGGTCATGCGCTTCCGGGTGGTGCGGCAGGCCGCCGACGACAGCGAGGTACCGGACCGGCTGGCCGACCCGGACGAGCTGTCGCCGGACCAGGCGGTCGCGCACCGACAGTTCTCCTTCCGCCGCACCCGGACCTCGCACGGCGGCCACGCCTGGACGATCAACGGCGAGTCCTTCGACCCGGAGACCACCCTGGCGACCGCCCGGCTGGGCAGCGTGGAGCGGTGGCGCTTCATCAGCGACGTCCACCACCCGGTCCATCTCCACCTGGCGCACTTCCAGGTGGTGGCCCGGGCCGGCGGCGACCCGCACCCGTGGGACGGCGGCTGGAAGGACACCGTCGACGTCCGGCCGAAGGAGCCGGTCGACGTCCTCGTCCGGTTCCGGGGGTACCCGGGCCGCTACATCCTGCACTGCCACAACCTCGAGCACGAGGACATGGCCATGATGGGGAACTTCCAGGTCGAGTAGGTCGGCCGGGGCCGCGGACCGGCCCGGGGCGAGCCGTCGCGGCCCGCCCCGGGCCGGTGTCCTGCGGCTCCGCTAGACGTCCGTCGTGGCCGGCATCTCGCCCGCGGTGGTCGACATGTCGATGACCGCGAAGGCGGCGCCCTGCTGGTCCGTCAGCGCGGCGAACCTGCCGAACGGGCTGTCCATCGGACCGAACTGCAGCCGGCCGCCACGCTCCGTGGCCTTGGCGACCGCCTCGTCGCAGTCCGCCACACCGAAGTAGACCTGGATGAACGCGGGGACCTCGGGCGGGAACTCCTCGCCCATGCCCATCCGGCCGAGCACCGCGCTCTCCGGCCCGCCGCCGCCGAGGCCGAAGATCCGGTAGTCCATGCCGGCGGCCTCGGGGCCGTCGCCCATGTCGACCTGCTGGGCCCGGTACGGGAAGACCTTCGGCAGGAAGGCGTCGACCTTGTCGTTGTCCCGGGTGAAGACCTCCGCCCAGGCGAAGGAGCCCGGCGCGCCGGTCTTCTCGAAGCCGCGGTGCTCGCCCGGCTGCCACACGCCGAACACGGCGCCGCTCGGCTCCCTGGCGATCATCATGGTGCCGAAGGCGCCGACCTGCATCGGCTCCATCACCACCTCGCCGCCCGCGGACCTGATCTTCCCGGCGGTGGCCGCCGCGTCGGGGGATGCGAAGTACAGGCACCACTGCGACGGCGCCTCGCTGCCGGGCATCGGCGGGACCACGGCCGCGACCGCCTTGCCGTCGGAGTAGGCCTGCGTGTAGTTGCCGTACTCGCTGGACGCCTCGCCGAAGGTCCAGCCCAGCACATCCGCGTAGAAGGTCTTCGCGCCCTCCACATCGGCGAACATCGCGTCCGCCCAGCAGGGCGCGCCCTCCGGGAACCCGGTCATGTCGGTCGACCTCTCTGTCGTGTACGACGGCGTATCCGTCCCACGCTAGGTCACCGGGGCCGGACTCCCCGGGTGGTCGAAGCGCGTGTCCGGTCCGCTCTCCGGGCAGCGTGCGTACGGGCCAGTACGATGCGCGGGATGACAGAACCGATCAACAACGAACCGCCGCGAGCCGGGGACCGGCCGGAACCGCCCACCCGGGACCGGGTGATCGGCCGTATCGCCGACCACCTCGCCACCCGGCGGCCCGGACACCCGCTGCGGGTCGCGGTGGACGGCATCACCGCCGCCGGCAAGACCACCCTCGCCCGCGCCTTGGCCGCCGCGGTGGCCGACCGCGGACGACCCGCGGTCCACCTCTCCATGGACGGCTTCCACCACCCGCGCGCCCACCGCCACCGGCAGGGCCGCGACAGCGCGGTCGGCTACTACCAGGACGCCTACGACTTCCCCGCGTTCGCGCGGCACGTCCTCGTCCCGCTCGGCCCCGGGGGCGACCGGCGCTACCGCAGCCGCATCATCGACCTGCCCACCGACCGCGCGATCGACGAACCGGCGGCCACCGCACCCGTGGACGCGGTCCTGGTGGTGGACGGCAGCTTCCTGCAGCGCGGCGAACTCGCCGGACTGTGGGACGAGGTGGTCTTCACCGACACCAGCTTCCCCGCCGCCCGCCGCCGCGGCACCCGGCGCGACACCGAGCTGCTCGGCTCCCTCGCCCGGGCCGAGCGGGCCTTCGACGACCGCTACCACGCCGCCTGCCGCCGCTACCTCGCCGAGGCCGACCCGCTCGCGCACGCCACGATCGTCGTCGGCAACGATGACCTCGACCACCCCGTGCTCCGGCGGATCGCCGACGACCGCGACTGACCGGCCGTCGACGGAGGCGTCGGGCCGGTCGGCGCGCGGGGGAGGGGCCAGCGGGCGCCGAGGAGATCCCGCACGCCCAGGCCCGGGCCCGCCGGGTGAGCGCCCGGCGAGCCGCAGCTGACGGTCGCGGTCGACACCGGACGGCCGGACAGCACCGGCAGCACGTACGAGGGCGGCGGCAGCAGCCCGGACACCGTCGTGCACCTCTCCGTGGAGAGCTTCACCGCGCAGGCGGCCAGCCTGCACGGGTGCGGCCCGTCGTGGTGCGCCAAGCCCGGGCGCCCGCTGGTCCGGGCGCTCCCGACCCTAGGCCGTGTCTGACAATTCCCGCCGGGCGCCCGACGCCGTGCATCCCGCCCGGACGCACCGGCGAATCGCCCAAGTACGACCCAGTACGAGGGCGCTCCGCCGGCACGCCCAGCCGGGCGCCCGACACCGCGCGCTGATCCGACGCGAATTGTCAGACACGGCCTAGTACTGCAACGGTGCTTAACGTGACGAGGCATCAGCTCTTGGGGTGTTGCCTCGGCTCTTGTAGTGGCTGGTCCGGGCCTGGTGCTGGCGTCGTCGGCGCCAGTGGGACCAGTGCAGGACGTGGGCGATGCTTCGGCGAACGGGCCGGGTGAGGTGGGCGATCAGTCGACGGATCTCGGGGACGGTGAGTGGGATCAGGTCTGGCGTTCGAGCCGGTCCGGCCCCTTTTCGAGCTGCTGGGCCCGCATGACTGTCAGGTAGGCGTGGGCGGCCATGGCGAGGGTGATGTGCCGATACCAGCCCGGGTAGCGACGGAT
>NZ_JBXQQB010000023.1:0-139976 GCF_057220535.1 Kitasatospora sp. NEAU-CNBT7
TTGCCGTTGGGCGTCAGCGGCAGCGCGTCCAGCACCACGAACGAGGACGGCACCATGAACGCCGGCAGCACCCGCCCCAGCGCCTCCCGCACCTCGCTCTGGTCCAGCACCGCACCCGCCGCGGGCACCAGGTACGCCACCAACCGGCGGTCCCCCGGCCGGTCCTCCCGGGCCAGCACGGCCGCCCGCGCCACCCCCGGCAGAGCGCACAGCACCGCCTCCACCTCACCCGGCTCGATCCGGAACCCCCGGACCTTCACCTGATGGTCCACCCGGCCCGCGAACTCCAGCTCACCGCGTGCGTTCCAGCGCGCCAGATCACCGGTCCGGTACATCCGGCCACCGGACCCGCCGAACGGATCCGCCACGAAACGCGCAGCCGTCAACCCCGGACGGTCCAGGTACCCGCGCGCCAGACCCGCACCCGCCAGGTACAACTCCCCCGTCACACCCGGCGCCACCGGACGCAGGAACCCGTCCAGCACATACACCCGCGCACCGTCCACCGGCCGCCCGATCGGCACCGGCTCCGGCCACGACGACGGATCGGCGGGCAGGGTGTGGGTGGTGACGGCGTGGGTCTCGGCGGGGCCGTAGACGTTGTGCATCCGCCGTCCGGGCAGCAGTCGGTGGAAGGCCCGGACCCGGTCGCCGGCGGTGAGGGCCTCGCCGCCCTGGAGGATGTCGGTCAGGTCGGGCAGGGTGCGGCCGGCGCGCAGCGCGGCGTCGGCGAGTGCCTCGACCACCAGGTTGGGGGCGAAGAGCTCGTTGACCCGGTACTCCTCCAGCCAGGCGGCGAGCCGGTCGGCGTCGCGCCGGACCGGGTCGGCCGGCACCACCAGGGTCTTGCCCGTGACCAGCGGGGAGAGGATCTCCTGCACCGAGAAGTCGAAGCCGATCGCGGTGAACTGGGCGGTGCGCACCCCGCGGCCGCCGGGGAACCTGGCGGTGTGCCAGGTCAGCAGGTTGGCCAGGCCGGAGTGCGGCATGACCACGGCCTTGGGGCGGCCGGTGGAGCCGGAGGTGTAGATCACGTACGCGGGGTGGGCGGGGGTCAGCGGGGCGGTGCGCTCGGCGTCGGCGAGGTCGTGGGCGGGCAGGCCCCGTCCGGCGGCCGGGTCGGTGCGCTCCAGCCGGGCCGGGATGCCCTCGCAGGCGCCGGGGACGGTGACCACGCAGACCGGTTCCGCGTCGGAGAGCATCTGGGTGATCCGCGCGGCGGGGTACTCCGTGTCCACCGGCAGGTAGGCCGCGCCGGTCTTGAGGACGGCGAGCAGCGCCACCACCAGCTCCGCGGACCTGGGCAGGGCCAGGGCCACGGTCCGCTCGGGTCCGGCGCCGCGTGCCACCAGGTGGCGGGCGAGGCGGTTGGCCCGGGCGTTCAGCTCGGCGTAGGTCAGCTCAGCACCTTCGTGCACCAGTGCCACATCGTCCGGCGTATCCGCCACCTGACGCTCCACCAGCGCGGGTACGCACTCACCTGTGGTCGCTCCGTTCGTGGTGTTCCAGTCCGTCAGTACCCGGCGGCGTTCGGCCGGGTCGAGCAGGTCGGTGCCGCTCAGGCGGCGGTCGGGGTGGGCGGTGACCGTCTCCAGCAGGCGTACCAGGCGGGCGGCCAGTGCCTCGGCGGTGCTCCGCTCGAACAGGTCGGTGCTGTACTCCAGGGCGGCGGTGATGCCGTCGGGGGCGCCGTCGGCGTTGCGGTGCTCGACCATGCTCAGGTGCAGGTCGAACTTGGCGATCCCGACGCCGACCGGGGCCGGCTCGGCCCGCAGGCCGGGCAGGTCCAGCCTGGCCTCGCCGTCGCTGAGGAAGGCCAGCATCACCTGGAACAGCGGGTGGCGTGCCAGCGAGCGTTCCGGGCGCAGCCGCTCGACCAGCTTCTCGAACGGCAGGTCCTGGTGGGCGTAGGCGGCCAGGTCGGTGTCGCGGACCCGTTCCACCAGTTCGCGGAAGGTCGGGTCGCCGGAGGTGTCGGTGCGCAGCACCAGGGTGTTGACGAAGAACCCGACCAAATCGTCCAGGGCCTCGTCGGTGCG
Organism: Kitasatospora sp. NEAU-CNBT7; assembly: GCF_057220535.1. NCBI lineage: Bacteria > Bacillati > Actinomycetota > Actinomycetes > Kitasatosporales > Streptomycetaceae > Kitasatospora > Kitasatospora sp. NEAU-CNBT7. Next base: position 2,040 of record NZ_JBXQQB010000023.1, read on the forward strand.
TCCTGCGATCGGGCTGCCGATCGGGATGTCGGTGCCCGCGCCGTGGCGGGTCAGCAGTTCGGCGAAGGCGGCCTGGAGGAGCATGAACAGGCTGGCCCGGCTCTCGTTGGCCAGCGCCAGCAGGCGCCGGTGCAGGGCCGGCGGGATCCGGAACGGCACCTGGTCGCCGCGGTAGCTGATGACGGCGGGGCGCGGCCGGTCCAGCGGGAGTTCCAGCAGCTCCGGCAGGCCGGCCAGGGCCTTCGTCCAGTGGTCGAGCTGGAGGGCGTGCCGGCTGCCGGGGACGGTCTCCTCGCCGAGCAAATCGCGCTGCCACAGGGTGTAGTCGGCGTACTGGACCGGCAGCGGCGGCGCGCTGGGCGCGGCGCCGGTCAGCCGGGCCGCGTAGGCGGCGGACAGGTCGCGGGCCAGCGGGCGCCAGGACCAGCCGTCGCCGGCGATGTGGTGCAGCACCAGCAGCAGCACGTGCCGGTCGGGCGCCAGCCGGAACAGGGTGGTGCGCAGCGGCAGTTCGGCGGCCAGGTCGAAGCCGAGCGCGGCCTCGGCGGACAGCAGGGCGTCCAGCTCCGCCTCGCCGGTGTCGACCACCCGCAGCTCCGGGCGGGCCTCCTGCGGCGGCAGGACCAGCTGCCTGGGCACGCCGTCCGTCTCGGGGTAGCGGGTGCGCAGCGTCTCGTGGCGGCCGGTCACGTCGGCGAGTGCGGCGCGCAGCGCGTCCTCGTCCAGCCGGCCGGTCAGCCGCAGGCTCATCGGGATGTTGTAGGTCGCGCCGGGGCCCTCCATCCGGTGCAGGAACCACAGCCGCTGCTGGGCGGAGGAGAGCGGGACGGTTGCGGGCCGCGGCCGGGGCAGCAGGGGCGGGCGGACGCCCTGGGCGTCGCCGACGACGGTCGCCAGCGCGGCGACGGTGGGGGCCTCGAACAGGTCGCGGACGGCGAGTTCGGTGCCGAGGACGGCCCGGATCCGGCCGATCAGCCGGGTGGCGAGCAGCGAGTGCCCGCCGAGCTCGAAGAAGTCCCGGTCGACGCCGACCCCGGGCAGGCCGAGGACCTCGGCGAACAGCGCGCCGAGCACCTCCTCGCGCCGGTTGCGCGGGGCCTGGCCGGCCGCGGCGCCGCTCCAGTCGGGCGCGGGCAGCGCCCGGCGGTCGAGCTTGCCGTTGGGGGTCAGCGGCAGGGCGTCGAGCACCACGTACGCGGCGGGCACCTGGTGCGCGGGGAGCAGCTGCTCGGCGTGGGTGCGGACGGCCGCGGCCAGCTCGCCGGCGCCGTGGGCGCGGGCGGGGTCGTTGGCCAGCGCGGCGAGCGGGGTGTCCGGGCCCGCGGCCGGACGGTAGGGGTCGGGCCCGGGGGCGGCGCCGGGCAGGGTGAACACCGCGTCGAGGGCGCCCTGGTCGCCGGCGGACCAGGTGACGGCGGTCCGGTAGCCGAGCCGGTCGCCGAGCGCGTACAGCTCCTCCGGGTCGGGCAGTCCCGCGGGGGCGGGTGCGTCGAGCCGGGCGAGGGCGGTGGCGGCGTCGGTGGCGGCGAGCGCCGCGCGGGCCCGGTTCTCCTGCGCCAGGCGGAGGTTGGGCACCCCGGTGACCCGCAGCCGCTCGGGCCGGTGCTCCCGCAGCAGCGCGGCGAGCGCGTCGGGGCCGGTCAGGTCGGTGCCCCAGGCGAGGCACTGCTCGGGGCGGTGCCCGGTGGCGGCGGTGCCGGTGCGCAGCACCACGTCGTAGCGGTGCCGGTTCATCTCGTTGTGGTCGCGGCCGCGGCGGATCTCGATCCCGACGCCGGTGACGACGGGCGAGGCGGCGGCGAGGACGGCGAAGTAGTCGGGGTCGAGGAGCAGTTCGGGTTCGCCGGTGACGCTCTGCCCGATGCTGCGGGCCACCGCGGCGCGGTCGGCGAAGGCACCGGCGCGGCGCAGTTCGACGGCGGTGCGGAAGGTCTCCAGCAGGCGGCCGTTGCGGACGTCGCCGATGAAGACCGAGCCGCCGGGGGCGAGCAGGTCGAGGACGCCGGTGAGCACCTCGGCGAGGTAGGCGGCGTTGGGGAAGTACTGGACCACGGAGTTGAGCACGACCGTGTCGAAGTGGCCGCGGGGCAGGCCGTCGAGGACGTGCGCGGGCTGGGCCCGCAGCTCGACCCGTCCGGCCAGGTCGGGGCGGGCGTCCAGCTGCTCGCGCAGCCGGGCGATGACGGCCGGGGAGATGTCGGTGCCCCAGTACGTCTCGCAGTCGCCGGCCAGCGGGGCGAGGATCAGCCCGGCGCCGCAGCCGATCTCCAGCACCCGGCGCGGGGCGAGGGCGCGGATCCGTTCGACGCTGTCCCGGCGCCACCGGTCCATCTCCTCGACGGGGATGGGTGCGCCGGTGTAGCTGGAGTTCCAGCCGGCGAAGTCGTCGCCGAAGGCGCCGTCCAGCTCGCGGTAGTGGCCGTCGTAGGTCTGCTGCCAGCTGTCCAGCCGGCTCTGCTCGCCCCGGGTGTCGCGGCCCTCGGCGGGGTCGGCGGGCACCAGGTAGGCGACCAGCCGGCGGTCGCCGTCGTGCTCGGCGGCGAGCACGGCCGCCTGTCCGACCTGGGGGTGGGCCACCAGGGCGGCCTCCACCTCGCCGGGCTCGATCCGGAACCCGCGGATCTTCACCTGGTGGTCGGTGCGGCCGGCGAACTCCAGTTCACCCGCGGCGGTCCAGCGGGCCAGGTCCCCGGTCCGGTACATCCGGCCGCCGGCCGGGCCGAACGGGTCGGCCACGAAGCGGGTGGCCGTCAGCGCCGGCCGGTTCAGGTAGCCGCGGGCCAGGCCACCGCCCGCCAGGTACAGCTCGCCGGTGACGCCCGGCGCCACCGGCCGCAGGGCGGCGTCCAGCACGTAGACCCGGGCGCCGGGGACCGGGCGGCCGATCGGCGGTACCACGGCGCCGGCCAGCGGCCCGCTCATGGTGGCGCAGACCGCGGCCTCGGTGGGGCCGTACGCGTTGGTCATCCGCCGTCCCGCGGACCAGCGTTCGACCTGGTCGGGGGCGGTGGCCTCGCCGGCCACCACCAGGTCCAGGCCGGGCGGCAGGGCGCCGTCGGCGAGGACCGCGAGGGCGGTCGGCGGCAGGGTGGCGAAGGTGGTGCCGGTCCTGGTGACCAGTTCGGCGAGGGCCGGGCCGGGCCGCAGCTGCTCGGCGGGGGCGACCACGAGGGCGGCGCCCGACAGCAGGCCCAGGGTGATCTCCCACAGGGCCGCGTCGAAGCTGATCGAGGCGAACTGCAGGACCCGGCTGCCCGGTCCCAGCCCGAACTTCCCGATCAGCGGCACCAGGACGGCGGTGACGCTGCGGTGCGGCACCGGGACGCCCTTCGGCTGCCCGGTGGAGCCGGAGGTGTGGATGACGTACGCGGGGTGCAGCGGGTGCAGCGGCGCGGTGCGTTCGGCGTCCGTGAGGTCGCCGTCGGCGACGCCGGCCGTCGGCGCGGCGTCGACCAGCAGCCGCGGTACCGCCCCGGGCAGTCCGGGGGCGAGGGCGGTGGTGGTGAGCAGCAGCGCCGGGGCGCCGTCGCGCAGCAGGTGGGCGATCCGCTCCGCGGGGTAGCCGGGGTCGACCGGCAGGTAGGCGGCGCCGGACTTGAGGACCGCGAGGACGGCGGTGATCAGGTCGGCGGAGCGCGGCAGGGACAGCGCCACCCGCTGCTCGGGGCCGATGCCCCGGGCGACCAGCAGACGGGCCAGCCGGTTGGCGCGGGAGTTCAGTTCGGCGTAGCTGAGCTCGCCCTCCTCGCAGACCAGGGCGACGGCGTCGGGCTGCTCGGCGGCCCTGCGCTGGAACAGCTCGGGCCAGGTGGTGTCGGGGCCGGGGCGGCCGGTGTCGTTCCAGGTGTCGAGCAGCCGGTGCCGCTCGTCCTCGGCGAGGACGGGGACGTCGCCGATCCGCCGGTCCGGGTCGGCGGCGACGGCCTCCAGCAGCACGGTCAGCCGGGTGGAGAGCGCCTCCACGGTGCTGCGGTCGAACAGGTCGGTGCTGAACTCCCAGTCGCCGCGCAGGGACCGGGTGCCGTCGCCGTGGCGCTGCTCGGCGACGGCCAGCGCCAGGTCGAACTTGGCGAAGCCGACCTCGACCGGTTCCACGGTGACCTCGAGGCCGGGCAGGGCGGGCTGCGCCTCGGGCATGCTCTGGAACGCGAGCAGCACCTGGAACAGAGGGTTGCGGGCCGCCGAGCGCTGCGGGTTGACCGCCTCGACCAGCTTCTCGAACGGCAGGTCCTGGTGGGCGTAGGCGGCCAGGTCGGTGGCGCGGGTGCGGGCGACCAGGTCGCGGAAGGTCGGGTCGCCGGAGGTGTCGGTGCGCAGCACCAGGGTGTTGACGAAGAACCCGACCAGGTCGTCCAGCGCCTCGTCGGTGCGTCCGGCGATCGGGCTGCCGATCGGGATGTCGGTGCCCGCGCCCATCCGGGTGAGCAGGGCGGCGAACGCGGCGTGCAGGACCATGAAGAGGCTGGCGTCGCAGGCCCTGGCGAGCCGGGTGAGCCGGGTGAGCAGCTCGGGCTCCAGGTGGAACGGCACGGTCTGCCCGCGGTGGGCGGCCACCGCGGGCCGGCTCCGGTCGGCGGGGAGTTCCAGGTGGTCGGGTGCGCCGGCCAGCGTCCGCGCCCAGTGGTCGAGTTGGCGGGCGCCGAGGCTGTCGGGGTCGTCGGGGTCGCCGAGGGTGCGCTGCTGCCAGAGCGCGTAGTCGGCGTACTGGACCGGCAGCGGCGGCCACTGCGGGGGCGCGCCGGCGCGCCGGGCGGCGTAGGCGGTGGCGAGGTCGCGGGTGAGGGGGGCGAGGGACCAGCCGTCGCCGGCCACGTGGTGCAGCAGCAGGAGCAGCACGTGCTGGTCGGCGGCGAGGGTGAACAGCGTGGCGCGCAGCGGCAGTTCGGTGGTGATGTCGTAGGGGTGGCGGGCGGCGAGGGCGAGCCGTTCGGCGAGGTCGGCCTCGGTGGCGGTCTCGACGGCGAGCACCGGTTCGGCCTCCTCCGGTGGCAGGACGAGCTGGTAGGGCTCGCCGTCGTGGCTCGGGTGGAGGGTGCGCAGGCTCTCGTGGCGCCGTACCAGGTCGGCGAGGGCATCGCGCAGCGCGGCGCGGTCGGGTTCGCCGTGCAGGCGCAGGGCGAGCGGGATGGTGTAGGTGGAGTTCGGCCCTTCGAGGCGGTTGAGGAACCACAGCCGGCGCTGGGCGGAGGACAGCGGCACCCGGTCGGGCCGCGGGACGGGGGTCAGTGCGGGGCGGGTGTCACGGGCCTCGTCGAGGACCTTGGCGAGGGCGGCGACGGTGGGCGCCTCGAACAGGTCGCGGACGGCGAGTTCGGCCCCGAGGACGGTCCGGATCCGGCTGGTCAGCCGGGTGGCGAGCAGCGAGTGCCCGCCGAGCTCGAAGAAGTCCTCGTGGATGCCGACCTTGGGCAGAGCGAGCACCTCGGCGAACAGGGTGGCGAGGATCTCCTCGCGGGGTGAGCGGGGCAGGCCGGCGGAGGCCGACGGGAGCCGGGTGGGGGCGGGCAGGGCGGCGCGGTCGAGTTTGCCGTTGGGCGTCAGCGGCAGCGCGTCCAGCACCACGAACGAGGACGGCACCATGAACGCCGGCAGCACCCGCCCCAGCGCCTCCCGCACCTCGCTCTGGTCCAGCACCGCACCCGCCGCGGGCACCAGGTACGCCACCAACCGGCGGTCCCCCGGCCGGTCCTCCCGGGCCAGCACGGCCGCCCGCGCCACCCCCGGCAGAGCGCACAGCACCGCCTCCACCTCACCCGGCTCGATCCGGAACCCCCGGACCTTCACCTGATGGTCCACCCGGCCCGCGAACTCCAGCTCACCGCGTGCGTTCCAGCGCGCCAGATCACCGGTCCGGTACATCCGGCCACCGGACCCGCCGAACGGATCCGCCACGAAACGCGCAGCCGTCAACCCCGGACGGTCCAGGTACCCGCGCGCCAGACCCGCACCCGCCAGGTACAACTCCCCCGTCACACCCGGCGCCACCGGACGCAGGAACCCGTCCAGCACATACACCCGCGCACCGTCCACCGGCCGCCCGATCGGCACCGGCTCCGGCCACGACGACGGATCCCCGGGGAGTTCGCAGCCGGTCACCACGTGGGTCTCGGCGGGGCCGTAGTGGTTGTGCAGGCGCCGGCCGGGGACGGCGGCGCAGAACGCGCGCACCCGCGGGCCGGCCGTCAGCGCCTCGCCGGCCTGGACCAGGTGGCGCAGGTCGGGCAGGGTCAGGCCCTGCTCGGCGGCGGCCTCGGCGAGTGCCTCGATCACCAGGTCGGGGGCGTACAGCTCGTTGACCCGGTACTCCTGCAGCCAGGCCGCGAGCGCGCCGGCGTCGCGCCGCACCCGGTCGGCCGGCACGGCGAGGGTGCGGCCGTGCAGCAGCGCGGAGAGGATCTCCTGCGCGGCGACGTCGAAGCTCAGCGAGGCGTACTGGGCGACGGTGGTGCCGACCCCGCCGGGGATCTCCCGCTGGTGCCAGGCGAGCAGGTTGGCCAGGGCGCCGCCGGGCATCACCACCGCCTTGGGGCGGCCGGTGGAGCCGGAGGTGTAGATCACGTACGCGGGGTGGGCGGGGGTCAGCGGGGCGGTGCGCTCGGCGTCGGTGAGGTTGCCGTCCGGCAGGGCGCCGTGGTCCTCGGCGGCGTCCGCGGCGGTCAGCACCAGGGCCGGGCGGGCGTCGTCGAGCATGTCGGCGATCCGCCGGGCCGGGTACTCGGGGTCGACCGGCAGGTAGGCGGCGCCGGTCTTGAGCACGGCCAGCACGGCGACGTACAGGTCGAGCGAGCGGGGCAGGTGCAGGGCGACGACCCGGTCGGGTCCGGCGCCGCGGGCCGCGAGGGCGCGGGCGAGGCGGTTGGCCCGGGAGTTGAGCTCCGCGTAGTCGAGGGTGCGGCCCTCGAAGGCGAGCGCGGTGGCGCCGGGGGTGCGGGCGGCCTGCGCCTCGAACAGCTGCGGCAGGGTCAGGTCGCCCACCGGGCGCTCGGCCGCCCGCCCCAGGCCGAGGACGTGGGCCCGCTCGTCGGCGGTGAGCAGGTCCAGCCGGCCCACCGGGCGGCCGGGGTCGGCGGCGAAGTCGGCGAGCAGCCGCTCCAGGCGCCCGAGCACGGTGCGGGCGCCGTCGCCGTCGAGCACGTCGGCGCGGTGGTCCAGCCGCAGCCGGATCCGGTCGCCCGGGATGGCGAGCAGCGTCAGGGCGAAGTGGGTGGCGTCGCCGACCTGGAAGCCGGCCAGCCGTACGCCGCGGCTCTCGGCCCGCAGCACGGCCGGGTCCAGCGGGTAGTTCTCGAAGACGACGGCGGAGTCGAAGAGTTCGGCGTGCCCGGCGCCGCGCTGGACCTCGGTCAGCGGCAGGTGCCGGTGCTCGATCAGCGCGGCCTGCTCCCGCTGGACGCGGGCGAGCAGGTCGGCGAACGGTTCGGCGGGGCGCAGCGCCACCCGGACCGGCAGGGTGTTGATGAACATCCCGATGGTGGACTCGATGCCGGGGATCTCCGGCGGCCGGTTCGCCATGGTGGCGCCGAACACCACGTCGTCGCGGCCGAGGGCGTGGCCGAGCAGGACCGCCCAGGCGCCCTGCACCACGGTGTTCAGGGTCAGGCCGCGGCGGCGGGCGGCGGCGGTCAGCGCGGCCGAGGCCTCCTCGTCGAGTTCGTGCCAGAGCTGGCCGGGCAGTTCGCCGGCGGGTGCGGCGCCGCGCCCGGCGGCGCCGAGCAGGGTGGGCTCGGCCAGGCCGGACAGGTACGAGCGCCAGGCGTCCCGGGCGGCGTCCTGGTCGCGCTCGGCCAGCCAGGCCAGGTAGCTGCGGTAGGGCGGGGCGACGGGCAGCGTGCGGTCGTCGCCGCGCTGCCCGTACAGCGCGAACAGTTCGCGCACCAGCAGCGGCATCGACCAGCCGTCGAGCAGCAGGTGGTGGGTGGTCAGCACCAGGGTGTGGTGGTCGGGGCCGAGCCGCACCAGGCCGGCCCGCAGCAGCGGCGGCACGGCGGGGTCGAACCGCCGGGCGCGGTCCTCGGCGACGAACCGGCGCAGGCCCTCGGCGCGGGCGTCCGGATCGAGCCCGCCGAGGTCGGCCTCCTGCCAGCCGGGCAGCGCCTCGTGCGGGACGAACTGGACCGGCCGGTCGAGGTCGTGCTGCCAGAACCCGGCGCGCAGGTTGGGGTGGCGGCGCAGCAGGGCGTGCACGGCCGCCCGCAGGTCGCCGGTGTCCAGCGGTCCGCGCAGTTCCAGGACCAGTTGGACGTTGTACACGTCCACGCCGTCCCGGTCGTACTGGACCTGGAACAGCAGTCCTTCCTGCAACGGTGCCAGCGGCAGGACGTCTGCCAGGCCGTTCTGCGTCATCGGGACACCTTCCACATGGCTTCGAGTCGGTCGATCTGGGCCTGGTCGAGGGAGACCAGGGCGAGGTCGGAGGGGGTGTGTCCGCCGGCGTCGGGGCGGCGGGCGTGGGCGGTGAGGGCTTCCAGGGCCCGGAACCAGGTGTGGGCGAGGTCGCGGACGGCGTCCTCGTCCAGCAGGTGGCGGGGCCGGCTCCAGGTGGCGTGCAGCCGCGGTCCGTCCGGGCCGTCCAGGGTGAGGGCGTCGACCTCCACCGCGTGGGCCGCCGGCAGGCCGGGGTCGGTGCCCTCGCCGAGCGCCTCGGCGTCGGGCGCCACGCTCCACTCGGCGGCCGGGCCGTCGGCGGCGCGGAAGCGGCCCAGGTAGTTGAAGCCGAGCGGGGGCGCGGGCAGGGCGGCCAGCCGGGGTCCGGCGTCGGCGTCCAGGTGGCGCAGGACGCCGTAGCCGAGGCCGCCGTCGGGGACGGCCCGCAGCTGCTCCTTGACGCGTTTGACGGCGCGTCCGGCGGCGGGGCCGCCGGCCAGCGCGTCCCGCCGGTCGAGGGTGCCGAGGTCCAGGCGGACGGGGTACAGGGCGGTGAACCAGCCGACCGTGCGGGACAGGTCGGCGCCCGAGTCGCCGGGCTCCCGGCCGTGCCCCTCCAGGTCGAGCAGGACGGCGCCCGAGTCGCCGAGTCCGCGGCGGGCCCGCCAGTCGGCGACGGCCAGGGTGAACGCGGTGAGCAGGATGTCGTCGACCTTGGCGTGGAAGACCGCGGGCACGGTGGTCAGCAGGGCTTCGGTGGTGTCGGCGGGCAGGGTGAGGGTGAGCTGCCGGGCGGTGGCCGCGGTGTCGACGGCGGGGTCGAGCGGCCGGGCGGTGACCGGTGCGGTGGGCGCCGTCAGCAGGGCGGTCCACCGGTCGAGTTCGGCGTCCCGGCCGGGGCCGGCGGCGCGCGCGGCCAGCTGCCGGGCCCAGCTGCGGAACGAGGTCCCGCCGGGGGTGGGGCGGTAGGCGGTGCCGTCGGCGGCGGCCTGCCAGGCGGCGGCCAGGTCGGGCAGCAGGATGCGCCAGGACACGCCGTCGACCACCAGGTGGTGGAGGGTCAGCAGCAGCCGGCCCGGCAGGTCGGGGCCGCGGTCGAGCCAGACCGCCCGGCCCAGGGCGCCGGTCCAGGGGTCGAGCCGGGCGCGGGCCCGCGCCGCCTCGGCCGCGGTGAGGTCGCGCAGCGCGGCCTCGTCGAGGCCGGTGGCGTCGACCCGGGCGGTCCAGCCGGCCGTGGCCGCGCCGCCGGGCGGGGCGACGGTCATCCGCCAGGCGCCGTCCGGGCCGGTCGTGAAGGACGCCCGCAGGACGTCGTGCTGGTCGGCGACGGCGCGCAGCGCCGCGGCCAGCCGCGCCTCGCCGAGTGCGGGCGGCACCGGGACCACCAGGGACTGGCTGAACGCCTCGACGGGTCCGCCGCGTCCGCGCAGCCAGTGCATGATCGGGGTGAGCGGGACCTCGCCCCAGGCCAGGCCGTCGGCGCCACCGCCGTCCTCGCCGGCCGCCCGGTCGTCGGCCTCGCGGGCGACGGCGGCCAGCGCGGCGATCGTCCGGTGCTCGAAGACCTGGGCCGGGGAGAGCAGCAGTCCGGCCCGGCGGGCCCGGCCGACCAGTTGGATGGCCATGATGCTGTCGCCGCCGAGGTCGAAGAAGCTGTCGTCGGTGCCGGGCTCCGGCACGCCGAGGATCGCGCCGAACAGCCCGGCCAGCAGTTCCTCGCGGGGTGAGGCGGGGGCGCGGTGCGCGTCCGCGGATGCGTACGCGGGGACGGGCAGCTGCCGGCGGTCGAGCTTGCCGTTCGGGGTCAGCGGCAGCTGCTCCAGCAGCACGACCGCGGCCGGGACCATGTAGTCGGGCAGGGCGGCGGCGACGTGCCGGCGCAGCTCGCCGGGGTCGGCGGCGGCACCCGGCTGGGCGACCACGTAGGCGGTGACCCGCTTGTCGCCGGGGCGGTCCTCGCGGACCAGGACGGCGTTCTGCGCGACGGCCGGGTGGCGGCCCAGTACCGACTCGATCTCGCCGAGCTCGATCCGGAACCCGCGGACCTTGACCTGGTGGTCGCCGCGGCCGAGGAACTCCAGCACGCCGTCGGTGCGGCGCCGGACCAGGTCGCCGGTGCGGTACATCCGGGCGCCGGGCGGGCCGTACGGGTCGGCGACGAAGCGTTCGGCGGTGGCGTCCGGCCGGCCGAGGTAGCCGCGGGCGAGGCGGTGGCCGCCGATGTACAGCTCGCCGGCGACGCCCGGCGGCACCGGGCGCAGGCCCGCGTCCAGGACGTGGCAGGTGGTGTTGTCGAGCGGGGTGCCGATCGCGACGGTGGTCTCCTGCTGCCACGGTGCGCGCATGTGGTGGTGGGTGGCGAAGGTGGTGGCCTCGGTCGGCCCGTAGCCGTCGACGACCAGGGTGTCCGGGGAGGCGGTGAGGACCCGGGTGACGGCCGCGGGCGAGACCACGTCGCCGCCGGTCCACACCTCGCGCACGCCACGGAAGCAGGCCGGGTCCTCCTCCGCGAGCAGGTTGAACAGCCCGGAGGTGAGCCACGCGCCGGTCACCCGGCCGCCCACCAGGGCGTCGCGCAGCGCGGCGGTGTCGAGGTCGCCGGGCGGTGCGACCACCACCGTCCCGCCGGACAGCAGCGGCACCCACAGCTCGTACTGCGAGGTGTCGAAGGAGTACGGCGAGTGCAGCAGCACCCGCTGCTGGTTGCCGGTGCGCCAGCAGCGGTCGGCGGCCAGCACGGCGACGTCGCGGTGGGTGACGGCGACGCCCTTGGGCAGCCCGGTGGAGCCGGAGGTGTACATCACGTAGGCGAGCCGGTCGGGGTGCGCCGGGACGGGGGCAGGGCGCCGGGGCAGGGCGTCGGGCTGCGGCTCGTCGACCACCAGGACCCGGGCCCCTGCGGCCCACTCGGCGCAGTGGTGGCCGGCGTCGACGGCGCGGTCGGTCAGCAGCACGGTGGCGCCGGCCTCGCGGATCAGCAGGCTCATCCTGGACGCCGGGTAGCGGGTGTTCAGGGGCACGTAGTAGCCGCCCGCGCGGACCACCGCCAGCAGCGAGACCACCAGGTCCGCGGAGCGCTGCTGGAGCACGGCGACGGCCCGTTCGGGTCCGATCCCCAGCCGCACCAGCCGGGCGGCCAGGGCGTCCACCCGGGCGTCGAGCTGGGCGTAGGTCAGTTCGGTGCCGCCGGCGACCACCGCGGTCGCGTCGGGGGTGCGGCGGACCTGGGCCGCGAAGAGCTCGGCGAGCCCGGTGTCCGGGAGGTCGCAGGCGGTGTCGTTCCAGGCCGCCAGCCGGGCCAGTTCGGCCTCGTCCAGCAGGTCGAACCGTCCGATCGGCAGCTCGGGGTCGGCGGTGACGGCCCGCAGCAGGGCCAGCAGCCGGCGGACCATCCCGGCCGCGGTGGTGTGGTCGAACAGGGCGAGGTCGTACTCCAGGTCGCCGTCGACGCCGGCCGGTGCGTGGTCGCCGTCGCGGTGCTCGACCAGGTTGACGGTGAGGTCGAACTTGGCGACGCCGAGGGCGACCGGTTCCCGGGTGACGGTGAGCCCCGCCAGCCGGGCGTTCGGCTCGGACTCCTGGTAGGAGAGCACCACCTGGAACAGCGGGTGGCGGGCGGCCGAGCGGGCCGGCTGGAGGCGTTCCACCACCCGGTCGAACGGCACGTCCTGGTGGGCGAAGGCGTCCAGGGCGGCGCCGCGGACCCGGGTCAGCAGGTCGGCGAACGGCAGGCCGCCGGGTGCGCCGTCCCCGCCGGGCCCGGCGGAGGTGTCCACCCGGACCACCACGGGGTTGACGAAGAAGCCGACCAGGGCGTCGAGTTCCGGCTCGTCCCGGCCGGCGGTCGGGCAGCCGATCGGGATGTCGGTGCCCGCGCCGAGCCGGGTGAGCAGCGCCGCGAGGGCGGCCTGCAGCACCATGTGGACGGTGGCGCCGCGCTCGCGGGCCAGCCGTTCCAGCCCGGCGTGCAGGTCCGGGTCGATGGTGAGCGGGACCGAGCCGCCGTGGTGGCGGGCCACCGGCGGCCGGGGGCGGTCGTAGGGGAGCTGGAGCTGGTCGGGCAGGCCGGTGAGGGCCCGTTCCCAGTGGCCGAGCTGACGGCTGCCCACCGAGTCCGGGTCGTCCTCGCCGCCGAGCAGCTCGCGCTGCCACCGGGCGAAGTCGGCGTACCGGACCGGCAGCGGTTCGAAGCGGGGGGCACGGCCCAGCGAGCGGGCCGCGTAGGCGGTGGCCAGGTCGCCGAAGAGCGGGCGCAGCGACCGGCCGTCGCCGGCGATGTGGTGCAGCACCAGCAGCAGGACGTGGCTGCCGTCGTCCACGGTGAACAGGTGGGCCCGCAGCGGGATCCCGGTGTCGAGGTCGAAGGGCTCGCGGGCGGCGTCGGACAGCGCCCGGGCGAGGCCGTCCGCGGCCACCGCGGTCGCGGACAGCGGGTCCGGTACGGAGTCCGGGGCCAGGACCTCGGGCCGTGGTCCGTCGGGACCGGCCGGGTAGCGGGTGCGCAGGGTCTCGTGGCGGCCCAGCACGTCGGTCAGGGCGGTGTGCAGCGCGGCACGGTCCAGCGGACCGGTCAGCCGCAGCGCGATCGGCAGGTTGTAGGTGGGGGCGCGGCCCTCGACCTCGCGCAGCACCCACATCCGCTGCTGGGCCGGCGACATCGGCGGGCTGCCGTCCTGCGGGTCGGTACCGGCCCGCAGCGGCGGGCGGGTACCGTCGCTGCGCCGGGCGAGGCGGGCCAGGCCCGCGGGCGTGGGTTCGGCGAACAGGTCCTGGATGGTCAGGTCGACGCCGAGTTCGGTCCGGGCCGCGGACAGCAGCCGGTTGGCGGTCACGGAGTGCCCGCCGAGGGTGAAGAAGTCGCCGCGCGGCCCGACCTCGGCGACGCCGAGCGCCCGGGCGAACAGGCCGCCCAGCAGATCGGCGAGCGGCCCGGTGCCGCCCTCCGCGGGGTGCCCGGCGGCGGCCGCGGCGGGGGCGGGCAGCGCGGCGCGGTCGAGTTTGCCGTTGACGGTGAGCGGGATCGCGTCCAGTGCCGTGAACGAGGCCGGCACCAGGTGGGCGGGCAGCACGGCGGCCAGCTCCCGGCGCCAGCCGTCCGGGTCGGGGGCCGTGCCCCGGGCGGGGACGGCGTAGGCGGCCAGCCGCCGGTCGCCCGGCCGGTCCTCGCGGACGGTCACGGCGGCCTGGGCGACCGAGGGCAGTGCGGCGAACGCCGCCTCCACCTCGCCGAGTTCGATCCGGAAGCCGCGGATCTTCACCTGCTGGTCGCCGCGGCCGAGGTACTCCAGGGCGCCGTCGGTGCGGAGCCGGACCAGGTCGCCGGTGCGGTACATCCGGGCCCCGGCGTCGGCGGCGGGCGCGAACGGGTCCGCGACGAACCGCTGGGCCGTCAGGGCCGGGCGGTTCAGGTAGCCGCGGGCCAGGCCGGGTCCGGCGACGTACAGCTCGCCGGCGGTGCCCGGCGGGACCGGGCGCAGCGCGCCGTCGAGCACGTGGGCGCGCAGGTCGGCCAGCGGCGCGCCGATGGCGCCCGGGGCGGCGTCGGGCCCGTCGACGACGGTGTGGGTGACGTGCACGGTGGTCTCGGTGATGCCGTACATGTTGGACAGCACGGTGCGCCGGCCGTGCCGGGCGTACCAGTCGCCCAGCCGGGCGGCGTCCAGTGCCTCGCCGCCGAGGACGACGTGCCGCAGCGCGGACAGGTCGGCGGGGCGGGCGCGGTCCCGGTCGGCCTCGATCAGCTGGTAGAAGGCGGAGGGGGTCTGGTTGAGGACGGTGACCCGCTGCTCCGCCAGCAGGTCGAGGAACTGCCCCGGGGAGCGGCTGACGGTGTACGGGACGACCACCAGGCGTCCGCCGTGCAGCAGCGGGCCCCACAGCTCCCACACCGAGAAGTCGAAGGCGTAGGAGTGGAAGAGGGTCCACACGTCAGCCGGCCCGAGGTCGAGGTGCCGGCGGGCGGCGGTGAACAGCCGCACCACGTTGCGGTGCGGGACGACGACACCCTTGGGGACCCCGGTGGAGCCGGAGGTGTGGATCACGTACGCGGGGTGGTGCGGGTCGAGGGCGACCTGCGGGTCGGTGGCCGGGTACGGGCTGCGCCCCTCGTCCTCCATCGCGACCGCGGCGGTGCCGGGCGGGGCGGTGACCGGGGCGGGCCCGGCGGTGACCAGGACGGCGGGGGCGGCGTCGGCCAGGGTGCGGGCGAGCCGTTCGGCGGGGTAGTCCGGGTCGAGCGGCAGGTAGGCGGCGCCGGACTTGACCGCGGCGAGCACGGCGACCACCAGGTCGGCGGAGCGGGGCAGGGCCAGGGCGACGGTGCGCTCCGGTCCGGCGCCGTGCGCGCGCAGCCGGTGGGCGAGCCGGTTGGCGCGGGCGTTGAGCTCGGCGTAGGTGAGCCGCTGCGCGCCGTCGACCACGGCCACGGCGCCGGGGGTGCGGGCGGCCTGGGCCTCGAACAGGGCGGGCAGGGTGGCGCCGGGGTCCGGGACGGGCCCGGCGGCGGGGGCGGCCGGCTGCTGCTGCTCGGCCGGGGTGCGCAGGTCGATGCGGGCGGTGGGGGCCGCGCCGTCGGCGGTGGCGAAGGTCTCCAGCAGGGCGGTCAGCCGGGCCAGGTGGGCGGCGGCCTGCTCCGCGCGGTGCAGCAGGGGGTTGGCCTCCAGGTCGACCCGCAGGCCGGTGCCGTCGGGGCCGGGGCGGACCGAGACCTTGAGGTCCTCCACCGGGCCGGTCGACACCGGGTGGACCGAGGTCTGCAGACCGTCGAGGTCCGGCGCGTGGTCGAACGGCATGATGTTGGCGATGACGGCGTGCAGCCGCCGGTCCGGTGCGCCGAGGCCGAGTTCGCGGCGCAGCTCGGCCGCCGGGAAGCCCTGGTGGCGCAGGACCGCGGCGACGGCGTCGCGGACCTCGGTGACCAGGGCGGTGAGCGAGGAGCCCGGGGCGGCCGGGACCCGCAGCGGTGCCACGTCGGCGAGCATCGCCGGGACGCGGCGGGCGTCGGCGGTGCGCCGGGCGGTGACCGGCAGGCCGAGCAGCGCCTCGGGGGCGCCGGTCAGCCGGCGGGTGTAGAGCGCGACGGCGGCGAGCGCCGCGAGCTGCCAGCCGGTGTCGGCGGTCCCGGCGAGGGTGTCCAGGCCCTGCCGCACGGTGTCCGGCAGGAACGCGGTGCGGCGCAGCGGCTCGGCGGCCGGGGCGGCGACGCCGCTGCCGAGGCCGGCCGCTTCGGGCCGGTCGGCCCAGGTGGTCAGCCAGTGCGCGCGGTCCGCGGCGTACGCCCGGGTGGTGCGGTACGCCTGCTCGGCCTCGACCAGGGCGGCGAGTTCGCCCGGGCGGGCGGTGGCGGGCCGGCCCCGGTAGGCGTCGGCGACCCGGCGGGCCAGCAGCCGGAAGCCGTAGCCGTCCAGCAGCAGGTGGTGGACCTGCTGGTACCAGCGGTGGTGGTCGGGGCCGAGGACGAACAGGACCTGGGTGAACAGCGGTCCGTGGTCCGCCACCGGCAGCTGCGGGCGGCTCAGCAGCTGCCGGATCCGGTCGTCGGCCGCGGCCCCGGGGTCCGGTTCGGCGCTGAGGTCGACCAGTTGGACCTGCCAGGTGTCGTCCCGGTCCGGGGCGACCTGCTGGCGCACCTCGCCGTCGTCGCGGGTGGTGAACCTCAGCCCCATGGTGTCGGTGGCCGCCACGGCGGTGCGGACGGCGGCGGTGAACCGGCCGGTGTCCAGCGGTCCGCGCAGTTCGGTGTACTCGGCCGTGGTCCAGGCCGGGCTCTGCGGGTCCCTGGCCTGGGCGAACCAGATACCGAGCTGTGCCTCGGTGAGAGCCAGCGACGCAGCGTCAGCACCACTCATCATTTCCCCTCCTGTCGGGCCGTCCGCCGCGGCCCGGCGGGGCGGTGGCACGGCGCAGCCGACCGCACCATGGGGTCGACGGGACCGCGGACATGCTGGTCCGGGCGCTTGACGGACGGCTGACGGGCCTGACGCGTCCGGCGCCGGGACGGTCAGCCGGGCTGCCGCAGCCCGGTCTCGTACGCGTAGACCACGGCCTGGACGCGGCTGCGCAGGTGGAGCTTGTTGAGCAGGTTCTGCACGTGCGACTTGACGGTGTGCTCGGACAGCGTCAGCTCGTCGGCGATCTCGGCGTTGGACAGGCCGCGGGCGATCAGGTCGAGGACCTCGGCCTCACGGGCCGTCAGCTCGTCCGGGCCGACCGCCCCGAGCCCGGCCCGGCGCGGGGCGGCGCCCGTCGCGGGGAGCCGGTCACGGGCCGGTCCGGCGGCCGGCCGCCGGGTCAGGTGGTAGCCGGCCGCGGCCATCCGGACCGCGGCGGCCAGGTCGGCGGCGGCCACGGTGGCGGGCAGGCAGCCGTGCACGCCGGGCCGCCCGGACTCCTGCTCCGGGTCGCCGACCGTCAGCACCGCGGGCCGGTCCGGGCCGCCGCCGTACGGCAGACCGAGCGCCGCCGGGTCGGGGACCCCGTGCACGAGGACCACCTCGGCCCGGTGCAGGGCGGTCCCGGCGGGTGCGCCGGGTGCGCCCTCGCCGGCGATCCGGACGCCCGGCTGGCGCTCCAGCAGCGCGCGCAGCCCGGCCCGGACCAGGACGTCGGAGGCCAGCAGGAAGACCGGCACGGCGTCCTGGCCGTGGTCGTGGCCGAACTCCCCGGCCGGGTCCCGGTACGGCAGGTCCCCGGCGGGCCGGTGGTGGGCGTCCGCGGTGAGCGGGACGGCCGGCGCCGACGGCGCGGCGGCCCCGTGGTGCCGCGGGCGCGGGCTCGGCGCCGTGGATCCGCCGGGCAGCACGCGCAACGCGGTGGTCCCGGTGGCGGCCGGGCGGGCCTGGGCTCGCCGTTCCATCCTCGCTCCCAGTGTTCGGCGGGTCGGTGCGGGAGGGCGGCCGTCCGGGGTGCGGGCGGGCCGTCCGGATTCCGAAACTAGCCGCCGGGAAGGCCGCGGCGCGGATTTCTCCAGCCCCGTTCAAGCGCTTCGCCAATGGCTTCCCACCGGCCGCCGACGGAATTCCGGCGGACCGCCGCGGATTTCCTCCCCGGTGCTACGGTCCGGCCCATGGACAATTCCTCGAGCACCCCCCTGACCAAGGATTCACTCCGCCTGATGATCGCCGAGAGCATGGGACTGGCCCCCGGCCAACTGCCGCCGGACGACGAGGACCTGATCGACCACGGCCTGCACTCCGTCGCGGTGATGCAGGTCGTCAGCCGGTGCCACCGGCACGGCATCGAGGCCGCCTTCCCCGAGCTGATCGCCGAACCCACGGTGGACGGCTGGTGGCGCCTGCTGTCCGCGGCCGGACGGCCCGCGGACCGCTGAACGGGCACCCGCCCGAGCCCGGCGGCCGCCCCCCACGTCCGCTTGAGAGCCGTTGGAACGCGGCTTGGACAGCGGTCGGGAAACCGGGGCGGCGGCCGCCCCCGCGGTTACGTTGCTGTCGCGGCGGCGGTGCGCCCCGGAAAGGGGCCGCACCGATATCGCCGGCCATCCGTACCGGACCGTCAGACGGAGTCGCCATGGAATTCGGAGTCAATTTCTTCCCGGTCGTCGACCCGGAGCGGAAGAGCGCCGCCCAGTACTACGACGAGAGCCTGCGGCTGGTCGAACTGGCCGAATCGCTCGGGTACGAGCACGTGCAGATCGTCGAGCACTACGGCTCCCCGTACGGCGGCTACAGCCCCGACCCGGTGGCGTTCCTGTCCGCCGCCGCGGCC
This sequence comes from Kitasatospora sp. NEAU-CNBT7, assembly GCF_057220535.1. Classification (NCBI taxonomy): domain Bacteria; kingdom Bacillati; phylum Actinomycetota; class Actinomycetes; order Kitasatosporales; family Streptomycetaceae; genus Kitasatospora; species Kitasatospora sp. NEAU-CNBT7. The sequence continues at coordinate 20,127 of NZ_JBXQQB010000023.1, forward strand.
CGCACCAGCCGGATCCGGCTGGCGACCGGCGCCGTGATCGCGGCCTTCACCCACCCGGTGAAGCTCGCCGCCACCCTCGCGATGCTCGACAACCTCTCGCACGGCCGCCTCGACGTCGGCTTCGGACGGGCCTTCCTGCCGGACGAGTTCGAGGCCTTCGGCGTCCCGATCGAGCAGAGCCGGGCCCGTTTCGAGGAGGGCATCGCCGCCTGCGTCGCACTGTGGAGCGGGGAGCGGACGGTCTTCGAGGGCGAGGTGCACCGCTTCGGCCCGTTCACCGGGTTCCCTAGCCCCTACCAGCAGCCGCATCCGCCGGTCTTCGTCGCCTCCGCGAGCAGCCCGGAGTCCTGCGCGGCGGCCGGCCGGGCCGGCCACCACCTCCAGGTGGTGCCGTCCGTGACGACCCGCCAGGGCCTGCGCGACATGATCGAGGGCTACCGGCAGGCCCGGGCGCAGGCCGGACACCCCGGCGCGGGCCGGATCCAGGTCAAGTACACCTGCTACCTCTCCGAGGACCACGGGCTCGCCCTCGCGGACGCCCGCGCCCAGGAGGAGAACTACGTGGCGCGGATGGCGGAGGCTGTGTCGTCCTGGGCGCACACCCGCAGCAGCCAGTATCCCGGGTACGAGAAGTTCGCCGACAAGGCCCGCTCGTACGACTTCGACCGGGCGCTGGCCGACGGGAAGGTCCTGGCCGGGACCGTGCCGGAGGTCCGCGAGCAGGTCGCCCGGATCGCCGGGGAGTACGGGCCGGACCTGTGCCTGAGCCTCCAGTTCAACCCCGGGCACCTGCCGTACGAGCGGGCGGCGCGGGCGATGGAGCTGTTCGCCGGGCAGGTCGCCCCCGGCTTCGCCCGGCCCGCGGCCGCGGTGCAGCAGCCGGCGGCCGCGGCCGTCTGAGCCGCGGCCCGGCCACCGCCGGGGACCGCACCGGGACCCCGGACCACACCAGGACCGGACGCACCAGGAGGGACCATGAGCCGTACATCCGCCGTCAAGGACGCCGAGGTCGCGGTGGTCGGGCTGGGCGCCTGGGGCGCCTGCGCCCTGTGGCAGCTCGCCCGCCACGGCATCGACGCGATCGGCATCGACCGGTACGGCATCGGCAACGTCCACGGCTCCTCGCACGGCGAGAGCCGGATGTTCCGCACCGCCTGCCTGGAACACCCGGGACTGGTCCCGCTCGCCCGGCGCTCGCGCGAGCTGTGGGCGGAACTGGAGGCGGAGAGCGGCGAGGTCCTGATGGAGCGGGTCGGCGCGATGCTGATCGGGCCGCGCGAGGGCCGCATCGTCGGCGGCGCGCTGACCGCGGCCCGGCAGCACGGCCTGGACGTCGAACTGCTGGACGCCGCCGCGATGCGCCGGCGGGCGCCCGCCCACGCCGGCCTGACGGACGGCCAGATCGGCGTCCTGGAACCGGCCGGCGGCCTGACCTACCCCGAGCGCACCATCGCCGCGGCGGTCGGCGCCGCCCGCCGCGCCGGGGCCCGGGTGTACACCGACACCCGGGTCACCGCCCTCGAGCCCGCCGACGACGGGATCCTGGTGCACACCCCGCTGCGCCGGCTGCTGGTGCGGTCGGTGGTGGTCGCGGCCGGGCCGTGGCTCTCCCAGCTCGTCCCCGGGCTCCCGCTCGACGTGGTCAGGATGCCCACCACCTGGTTCACGCCCGCGGCCGCCGAGCCGCGCTTCACCCTGGAACGGCTCCCGGTGTTCATGCGGGAGCTCGCCGACGGGGAGGTGATCTGGGGCCACGGCACCCTCCCCGGCCGCGCCGAGCTGAAACTCGGCCTGGAGGACGGCGGCCGCAACTTCCGCACCGTGGACCCCGAGGGCATGGACCGCTCGGTCTCCCCCGACGACTGGTCGGTGCTGGCCCGGATCCTGCCGGACGCCGTCCCCGGGGTGGGCGCGCTCCCCTCCCGGGCCACCGCCAACCTGTACGCCCGCACCCCGGACGGCCAGTTCGTCCTCGGGCCGCTCGCCGCGGACCCCCGGATCGTGGTCGCGGGCGGCTGCAACAGCCACGGGTTCAAGCACGCGACCGGCATCGGCGAGGTGGTCGCCGGGCTGGTCCGCGGCCGGCCGCCGGCGTTCCCGCTCGGCTTCGCCGACCCGAACCGGTTCTCCCGCTCGCCGGTCGGGCCCCGACCGACCCCGTCAAGCGCCGCATTGTGAGGAAACATGCAGTTCCGCATTCTCGGCCCGGTAGAGATCCACGACGAGCGGCGCGGTCTGCGGATCGTCCCCACGGGCTCCAAACAGCGCATCCTGCTCGGTGCCCTGGTGGTCAAGGCGGGACACCTGCTGTCCTACCACCGGCTGATCGACGAACTGTGGGGTGAACACCCCCCGGCCAACCCCGCCAACGCCCTCCAGGCCCACATCGCCCGGCTGCGCAAACTGCTGGAGGACGCCGGCTCGACCGGCCAGGAACGCATCGACACCCACGCCTTGGGCTACCAGCTGCACGCCGGACCCGACGCCACCGACGCCGCCAGGTTCCACCGCCTCTCCGCCCAGGGCCGGGCCGTGGTCACCACCGACCCCGCCCGGGCCGTCCGGCTGCTGCGCCAGGCGCTCGCCCTGTGGCGCGGACCCGCCCTGCAGGGCAGCCTCGGCGGTGACATCTGCCAGGCCGAGGCGGCCCAGCTGGAGGAGAACCGGCTGGTCGCCCTGGAGACGCTCTACGACGCCAGCCTGCGGGCCGCCCTCCACCACGAGATCACCGGCGAACTCGAGGAGCTCACCAGCGACAACCCGGTCCGGGAGCGGTTCTACGACCTGCTGATGGTCGCCCTGTACCGGTGCGGCCGGCAGGCCGAGGCGCTCGGCGTGTACGAGCGGGCCCGGATGCGGCTGGTGAACGAGCTCGGGGTGGAGCCCGGGCCCGCGCTGCGCCGCCGGGTCCAGTCCATCCTCAGCCAGGCGCGGGAGCTCGGCGCCCCGGCGGGGCAGCAGCCGCCCGCGCCGGTGCTCGGCCCGATCCCGGCGGCCAGGGCGGCCCGCGGCGGCCCGGCCCCGCAGGGCGGGGCGGTGGTGCTCGACCTCGGCGACGAACTGGCCCGGCTGCGGCGGCGGCTGGACCGGCTCAGCCACGAACAGGAGCTCCTCAGCCAGCAGTTCGACCGGCTCAGCGCCCGCAGCGCGGCCGCCCGCTGACCCGGGCCGCCGCGCGGGCCGCCGTCAGGACGCCCGCTCCAGGCTCAGCAGCCGGCCGGCCGAGCGGCGCAGCCGCCGGTCGTGGGTGACCGTCACCACCGGGCCGGGGAAGTCGTCCAGCGCGGTCTGCAGGTCCTCGATCAGCGGCAGGCTCAGATGGTTGGTGGGCTCGTCGAGCAGCAGCACCTCGGGCCGCAGCGCCACCAGCCGGGCCAGGTCGAGCCGCCGACGCTGGCCGACGCTCAGCGCACCGACCGGCACCCGCAGGTCGGCCGCGCGGAACAGCCCCAGCTCCAGCAGCTGTTCGGCGGCCTCGTCCTCGTCGGCGGCGACCGCCTGCGCGTAGCAGCGCAGCAGCGGCCGGTGCCCGGCCGGGAAACTGCTCTCCTGCGGCAGGTGGCCGATCCGCAGCCCCGGCCGGGTGGTGACCAGGCCGCGGGCCGGGGCCAGTTCACCCGCGAGCACCCGCAACAGGGTCGACTTCCCGGCCCCGTTGGGGCCCGCCACCACGACCCGGTCACTGTCCCGCAGGGTGAGCGCGGGCAGCCTCAGGCCCTGCGCGGTCTCCACGTCCCGGACCTCGATCAGCGCACCGGCCGGGTCGGCCGTGGGCGCCGCGCCCGCGCCGCGGGCCGCGTCGGCGAGCCCGACCGCCGTGAACCGCAGCGGCCTGGGCGGCTTCGGCACCTCCTGCATCCGCAGCCGCCGGATCTCCTCCTTCGCGGCGCGGGCGGTCCGGGCGACCGCGGCCTGGGCGCCGGCGCCGCGCAGGTCGTAGTTCATCTTGGCGTTGTCGCGCGGCGGACGGTAGTGCCCGGCGGCCCGGTCGGAGCGCGACAGCCGCAGCGTGGCGGCGGTCATCGACTCGGTCCAGACCTGGTGGTCGGCCTCCCAGCGGCGCCGGGCGGCCGCCTGCTCGGCGGCGTACTCGCGGTAGGTACCGCCGTAGCGGACCACGGACCCGCGCGGGCCGTCGAGGTCCAGCAGCCCGGTGACGGCGCCGTCCAGCAGGTCCCGGTCGTGGGAGGCGATCAGGCACGGTCCCCGGTAGCCGCGCAGCCACGCCGCCAGCCAGTCCACGGCCTCGTCGTCGAGGTGGTTGGTGGGTTCGTCCAGCAGCAGGGCGGGCGGGCTCCGCAGGACCAGCACGGCCAGGCCCAGCCGGGCCCGTTCGCCGCCGGACAGCTCACCGGCGAGCCGGTCGGACGGCAGCCGGTGCAGGCCGAGGGCCTGGAAGACCTCGGCGGCCCGGGCCGGGAAACGCCAGCCGTCGCGCGCCGTGAACTCCTCCTGGAGGGCGCCGTACTCCGCCAGCAGGGCGGCGAGGGCGTCCTCGTCGGCGGTGCCCATCAGCGTCTCGACCTCCCGCATCCGTGCGGCCAGCCGGTCCACCTCCTGCCGGGCCTCGGCGAGACAGCGGGCGAGGTCCCAGTCCGCGGGCAGGTCGGGTTCCTGGGAGAGGTGGCCGGGTGCGCCGCCGACGGTGGCCCGGACCCGGCCGGCGTCCGGGGCGTCGAGCCCGGCCAGCACCCTGAGCAGGGTGGACTTGCCGACGCCGTTCTCGCCGATCAGGCCGAGCCGTTCACCGGCCGACACGGTCAGCGACACGCCGTTGAGCACGGTCCGGTCGCCGCGGATCCGGGTCACGGCGTCCGCGGCCAGGTGCGCGGTCCCGCCGGGGCGCGCGCTCTCCCCGGCCGTCCGTACGGTTTTGATCATGCGGCGCTCCTCTGGTGTGCCTCGGTGTGGTGCGGTGGGGCCCCGGCGGGCCCCGGTCGGGCGGGTCCCGGGCCGGTGCTTCCCGGGCCGGTGCTCGCCGGGCCCGCGGTGCCGGGCGCGGACAGGGTGCCCGGGCCGAGCAACGGCGCCGGGTGGCCCGGGGTGAAGGTGTCCCGCAGGGCGGCGGGCCGCCAGGGGAACCCGCCGTGCAGGTGGACCGCGCGCGGCGGTTCGGCCCCGGCCTCGACCGCGACCGACAGCAGCAGGTCCGGCTCCGGCTCGAGGGCCAGGAAGGTCCAGCGCCCGGCCGGGTCGTCGGCGGGGGGCTCGAAGGCCAGCACCCGGTCACTCCCGGACAGGACGAAGCCGAAGGAGTCGAAGGGCAGTCCGAGACCGAGGCCGCGGGCCTTGGAGTAGGCCTCCTTCAGCGTCCACAGCCTCAGCACGGCCCGGTCACGCACCCCTCCCGCCGGCAGGCCCGCCAACTGCCGGCGCTCTCCGGGGGTGAAGCTCTCGGCGATCCCCTCGAGCGCGCGGCCGCCGACCCGGTCGAACCTCTCGACGTCGACGCCGACCCGCCGGTCCCTGGCGACGACGATCGCATTGTAACCGTGCGCGTGCGAAAGGTTGAAGTCCAACTCGCCGTGCCCGCACCGCAGTCCGCCGTCCGGCGGGCGCAGCGAGGGACGCCCGCGGTCGGACCGCCGCAGCTCCACCAGCGCCTCCGGGACGCCGGTCTCCAGGGAGAGCAGCCGCCGCACCATGACGTGGGCGACCAGGTACTGCCGGCGGTCCCGCTCGAACACGAACCGGTCGGCGGTGGCCAGTTCGTGCTCGTCGAGCCAGTGGCCGGCCAGCGCCGTGGCCATCCCCGGCCCGAGGTCGTCGTTGGCGCAGATCCACAGCCGGACCTCGTCGCCGCGGTGGGTGCGCGATGCGCAGTCCGTACGCGTGCCGGTCACCGGGCGGCCCCCCAGGTGGTGGCGGCACCGGCGGTGGCGGCGCGGATCTGTGCGGTGACCAGTGCGGCCATCTCGGCGGTGCGGCCCCGGAAGTAGAAGTGGTCGCCGTCGAACAGGTGCAGCCCGAGGAAGCGCCGCGCGTGCTGCTGCCAGGCGGCCAGCCGCTCCGGTGACACCACCACGTCGTCGGACCCGCCGAACACCGACAGCGGGACGGTCAGCGGCGCCGTCCCCTCGCGCGGGGTCCAGGTCTCCACCAGCCGCAGATCGGTCCGGATCATCGGCCCGAACAGCTGCCAGATCTCCGGGTCCTGGAGCACCTCGGGCGGGGTGCCGCCCATCGCCGCCAGGTGGTGGCGCAGCGCGTCGTCGGGGAGGGTGTGCCGGGTGTCGGACGGGCCCGGCGGCCGCGGCGCGCCGCGTGCCGACAGCCCGAGCCAGACCGGCAGCGGCAGGCCCTCGGCGGCCAGCCGGTTGGTCAGCTCGTACGCGGCGAGTCCGCCCATGCTGTGCCCGAAGAAGGCGAACGGGCGGTCCATCGCGAGCACGATCTCGTCGTGGAAGAAGTCCACCAGCTGCCCGGCGTCGGAGCAGGCCGGCAGGTCGGTGAGCCGCCCGCGGCCGGGGGCGTCCAGCAGGTGGATCTCCCAGTCTGCGGGGAGGTGCGCCACCCAGTCGCGGTAGAGGAGGTGGGATCCCCCCGCGTGGTGGAACAGGAACAGACGCAGGGCCGCACCCGGGACCGGGCGGGGGCAGAACCCCGCGCCGGCCGGCGGGCGGAACCTCAGGGTGGAGCTGGTCATCGCGTCTCCTCGTGCGGTGCGTGGGTGTCTCTCAGGCGACGGCGGCCCGGAGCTGACGGGCCGTGCGGTCCGAGCGCTCCTGGCGGTCCTGGCGGTCCTGGTCGGCGTCGCGTCGGATCTGCCGGACCATGCTGGTCAGCACGGTGCTCTCGCCGACCTCGGTGAACTGCGGGTCGGGCCCGGCCAGCAGCGCCTCGACGCTCTCGCGCCAGCGCACCGGGTGGTCGATCTGCTCCAGCAGCAGGTCCGCGGCCAGGTCGGCGCGGTACGGCTCGGCGGTCCGGTTGGCGATCACCGGGAAGGCGGGCGGGCGCAGCCGGGCGGCCCGGACGGTCCCGGCGAGCGCGGCGGCGGCCGGTGCCATGTAGCGGGAGTGGAAGGGGCCGCTGACGTGCAGCCGGCGGACCATCCGGGCGCCGGCGTCCTCCAGCACCTGACCGGCCTCGTCGAGGTCGTCCACCGGGCCGGCCAGGACGGTCTGGGTGGCGGTGTTGAGGTTGGCGAGGTCCAGGGCGGCGAACCCCGCGCGCAGCAGCAGGAACCGCAGCGTGGTCTCGGTCAGCCCGACCACGGCGCTCATCCCCCCGCCGTCCACCTCGGCCATCGCGGCCGCCCGGGCGGCGACCAGCCGCAGGCCGTCGGCGAAGTCGAACACCCCGGCCGCCTCCAGGGCGTTGTACTCGCCGAGGCTGTGTCCGATCGCGACGTCGGGCTCGCCGGTGTCCTGGAGCGCCGCCCGGTAGGCGAGCGCGTTGACCGCGAACATCGCGGGCTGGGTGTAGCGGGTGTGGCCGAGCCGCCCGCCGGGGTCCTCCAGGCACAGCTCGCGCAGGCTGTACCCGAGGACCTCGTCGGCCTCACGGACCAGGGCGGGGAACCGGTCGAGGAGCGCCCGGCCCATGCCGAGGCGCTGGGCTCCCTGGCCGGGGAACATGTAGATCCGGGTCATGGTGCATCAACTGCTCTCTGGTGGTGGTCCGGTGGTGTTCAGACGGCGACGGGGGCGGGGAAGGCGAGGTCGGCCAGCGCGGCCAGGTCCGGCGCGGTGAACAGCGCCTCCAGCGGCAGCTCGCGGCCGCCGTCGGCGGTCACCCGGGCGGCGATCCGCAGCAGTTGGCGGCTGGTGACGCCGATCGCGAACAGGTCGTCGGCCGGGGTGAGGCGGGCCCGGTCGGCGCCGGTCTCCTCGGCCACGATCCGCGCCATCCGCTCGAACGGGCCCTGCGGTACGGCCTCCGGCCCGGTGCCGGCCGCGACCGCGGCGGTGGGGAGCCCGGTGGCCGGGGCGCCGGCGGCAGATACCTCGGCGGCCGGTGCCGGGGCGCCGGGAACCACCGCGGCCGGGGCGGCCGGGACCGCGGCGGCCGGCGCCCGGTCGGTCGTGGCCCGGGCGGCCGGCGCCTCCACGGCGACGGTCTCCGCGGTCAGGGTCCCCGCGGTCGGCAGCGGCACCCGGCGGACGGTCAGCGGCACCGGGGGCAGCGCGGCCCGGGGTGCCGCCGACGCCTGCGCGGGCTGTGGCGCGGCGCCGCCGGCCGCCCAGTCGGCGAGCCCAGCCCGCTCCTCCTCCGGGGCCCGTTCGGCGCCGACGGTGACGCCGGAGCCCTCCCGGGTGACCCGCTCGGCCAGGGTCCGCAGGTCGGCGGCGGCCCGGTACCGGTCCGTCACCACCACGCCCCGCGCCGCGCGGTCGCGGCGGCCCTCCCGCAGGGTGCGGGCGGCGGCGGCCAGCGTGAGGCCGGGTTCGCGGTCGAACTCCAGGGCCAGCGAGCGGGCCCAGCGGGCCAGGTTCCCGGTGGTGTCGGCGGACAGCGGCAGGGCCTGCGCCCGGTCGTCGTCGGCCGGTCCGGCGGGGGCGGGCCGCTGCGGCGGCTCCTCCACCACCAGGCTGCCGTAGGACCCGCCGCCGGCGAACCCGTTGACCAGTGCCCGGCGGGTGGCGTCGGGTCCGGTGCGCCACCGGTCGGCGCCCGGGCCGGCCACCACCACGGCGCCGCCCTGCCCGGCCAGGGCCGGGTTGGGGGCCGAGGTCCGGCGGGTCGGGTAGAGCCGATCCCGGCGGAACTGGGCGATCACCTTGCCGAGTTGGGCGAAGACCGAGGCCGCCTCCAGGTGGCCGGTGGCCGGCTTCACCGACCCCACCGGAACCGGGCCCGCCGGGCCGCGGCCCGCCGTGTCCGGCGCCGTCCCCCCGCCGCCGAACAGCCGCCCCAGCGCGGTGACCTCCAGGGCGTCGGCCAGCGCCGCCCCGGCCGCCGCCGCCTCGACGTAGCCGATGTCCGCGGCGGTGAGGCCGGCGTCGGCGAGCGCGGCCCGCATCACCTGCTCCTGCCGCAGCGGGTCCGGTACGCCGAACTGCCGGGTCCGGCCGGAGTGCACCAGGGCGCCGCCGGTCAGCACCGCGTGCACCGGGTCGCCGTCGGCCAGGGCCCGGTCGAGCGGCTTGAGCAGCACCGCACCGATGCCCTCGCCGACCAGCCAGCCGCTCGCCCGGTCGGTGAACGCGCACGAGTCGGGCTGCTCGGCGACCAGGCCGAGCTCGGACAGCACGTCCAGGTGGTCGGGGTGCAGCACCAGGTTGGTGCCGGCGGCCAGCGCGGCCTCGCACCGGCCGTCGGCCACCGCCCGCATGGCCGCCTCGACGGCGGCCAGTCCGGAGACGCAGCCGGTGTCCAGCACCAGGCTCGGCCCGGTCAGGCCGAAGGCGTGCGAGACCCGGTGGGCCAGGCCGCCGCGGGTGGCGTGGGTGCCGGGCCTTCCGTCGGCCCGGGCCGCCACCCCGTACAGGGCGTGGTCCTGCCACATCGAGCCGACGAAGACGCCGACCGGTCCGGCGGCGGACAGCCGCTCGGGGGTGAGGGCCGCGTCCTCGACGCAGTGCCGGGCGACCGTCAGCAGCAGCCGCTCCTGCGGGTCGAGTGCGGCGAGTTCGCCCTCCGGGAGGCCGAACTCCTCGGCCTCCACGGCGGTGACGTCCGCCAGGTAGCCGCCGACCGCGGCGCCGGCCCGGCGGGCCCGGGAGCGCAGCGGGGCCCACCGTCCGGCGGGGGCCGGGCCGACCGCGCTGCCGCTGGCGGCGAGGAGGGTGTCCAGCTCGCGCAGGTCGTCGGCGCCGGGCAGGCGGGCGGCGAAGCCGATCACGGCCACCGCGCGGGTGGCGGCGGGGGCGGGACGGGGGCCCCGGTCGCGTTCCGCCGCGACCAGGTCGGCCCGGCGCTCCAGCGCGGCCTGCGGCAGCGCGCCGCCCCACAGCGACAGCAGCAGCTCCTGGTCGTCCGCCAGCGCGAACCGGTCCCGTACCGCGCCGAAGTCCATCTCCCCCACGGCGCACAGCCCGAGGCCCCGACCGGGTGCGGCGGTCAGCAGCAGCTGGGCGATGTGGCCGGCCTCGATGGTCGAGAACCGCGCCGCGTTGCGCTCGCCGTACGCCGGTGCGATGGCCGCCGGGGTGGACACCAGGAACACGCCGAACGCGGCGGACTCCACCAGCGCGCGGTTGTGGAAGACATGGAGGTCGGTGCCGAAGCGAGCCTGCGGGTCGACCGCCACCAGGGTCCGCTCGCCCGGGTGCAGGTAGTACAGGCCGCCCTCGGTGTCCTGCACCGCGCCCGGCCTGACGTACAGGTAGACCTGCACCGGGTAGAAGCCGCCGGCCGACGGGTAGCGGTGCTTCTGGCGGCCGTCGAGCTCGCCGCGGGTCAGGGTGCCGAGCAGCTCGGTCAGCCGGGCGAGGGGCAGCGGCCCGGCGGCGAACTCCCGGAACGAGGAGGCGTCGTACAGTGCCCGGTCGTGCTCGGGTCCGGCCGGTGCGAGGGCGACCCGCGCCAGGTCGGCCGGCAGCCGGCGCTCGGCGATCCTGGCCTCCTTGAAGGCCGCCTTCGCCTGCGGGTCGAGGGCGATGCGTACGTCCGTCCGCCGCTCGGGCGCGGGCGCGGGTCCGGGCACCGGCGCGGGGGCGGCCGGCTGCGCGGGCCGCGGCGCCGGGGTGAGGGCGTCGGCGATGCCGCGGGCCGTGGGGGTGAGGATCAGCGCGTCCACCGGAACGTCCGCACCGAAGCGGTCACCGAGGAGCTGGGCGAGCCGGATCAGGGTGAACGAGGTGGCGCCCAGGTCGAACAGGTCGGCGTCCGGGTCGACCGCCGCCAGGCCCAGCAGACCGGCCGCCTCGGCCGCCACCGCCTGCGGGTCCACGGTGACGGCCGGCGCCACCGGAGCCGGGGCGGCCGCCGGGGCCGGCGCCGGGCGGGCGGCGTCGACCGCCGCGAGCAGACCGGTCACCGTGGGGGCGTCGATCAGCACGTCGACGGGCAGCGCCACGCCGGTCAGCCGCTCGATCTCCTGGGCCAGCCGGATCAGGGTGAACGAGGTGGCGCCCAGGTCGAACAGGTCGGCGTCCGGGTCGACCGCCGCCAGGCCGAGGCTGTCGGCCACCACCGTCGTGATCCGCCCGGCCGGGTCCTCGGGTGCGGCGGGCGCGGCCGCCGGGGTCGGCGGGTGCGGGATCGGGTGGTCGGGCACGGTGTCCTCCTCGGTGTGGGTGGTGCCGTCCGCCGGGGCGGGCGCCGCGGGCCGGGCGGTCCCGAAGAGCGCGGCGGCGGCGGAGCGGTCGAGCTTGCCGTTGGCCGTCAGCGGAAGCCGGTCGACGAACCGGAAGCTGCTGGGGACCAGGTAGGGCGGCAGGGTCAGGGCCAGGGCGCGGCGCAGGGTCCCGACCGACGGCGCGGGCACGCCGTCGCCCTCGATGCAGACGGCCGCGAGGACCTGTTCCTGCGAGGTGTGGTCGGTGACCGGCAGCACCCGGGCCTCCAGCACCCCGGGCAGCGCGGTGAGGGCGGCCTCGATCTCCTCGGGTTCGATCCGCAGGCCGCGCAGCTTGAACTGGCCGTCGATCCGGCCGAGGTACCTGAGCTCGCCGTCCGGGCCGAGCTGCCCCAGGTCGCCGGTCCGGTACAGGCGCGGTGACGGGTCGTCGGCGAACGGCGAGGCGATGAACCGCTCCGCGGTGAGCTCCGGCCGCCCGTGGTAGCCGAGCGCGACGCCCGCACCGCCGATGACGATCTCCCCCGGGGTGCCGTCGGGGACCTCGGCCAGCCGCTCGTCGACCAGGTGGATCCGGGTGTCGGAGATCGGCCGGCCGATCGGCACGGTGGCCTCGTCCCAGTCCCGGCGGCACGCCCAGTGGGTGACGTCGATGGCCGCCTCGGTGGGCCCGTAGAGGTTGTGCAGCTCGGCCCCGGCGGGCATGACGTCGAAGAACTGCCGCATGGTCGGCACGGGCAGCGCCTCCCCGCTGGCGAACACGTACCGCAGCGAGTCGCAGTCGGCGGCCGTGCGCCCGCGCAGGAACAGGCCGAGCACCGAGGGGACGAAGTGGGCCACGGTCACCCGCTCGTCGCGCAGCAGCCGGGCGAGGTAACCGGGGTCGACGTGGCCGCCGGGACGGGCGACCACGATCGAGGCACCGGCCAGGAGCGGCCAGAAGAACTCCCAGGCCGACACGTCGAACCCGTACGGCGTCTTCTGGGCCACCCGGTCCCGGGCGTCCAGCGGGAAGCGGTCCTGCATCCAGCGGACCCGGTTGACGAAGCCCCGGTGGGTGTTGCGGCAGCCCTTGGGACGGCCGGTGGTGCCGGAGGTGTAGATCATGTACACCGGGTCGTCCGGGCCGACCCCCGGCTGCGGGGCGGTGGCCGGCCGGGCCGCCAGCCGGGCCCGGTCCTCGTCCCGGTCCTGGCAGAGCACCAGGGCGCCGGCCGCGGCAGGGACGGCGGCGCGGGCCGCGTCGGCGACCACCACCCGGGCGCCGCTGTCCTCGAGGAGGTACCGCACCCGCTCCGGCGGGTTGGCCGGGTCGACCGGGACGTACACGCCGCCGGCCCGCACGATGCCGACCAGGGCGACCACCAGGTCGTCGGAGCGGTCCATGTGCACGGCCACGTGGTCGCCCGGGCGCACGCCCATCGCGGCCAGCTGGTGGGCCAGTTGCGCGGTCCGCCGGTCCAGCTCGCGGTAGCCGACGGCGCGCCCGTCCCACCGGACGGCCGTCCGGTCGGCGTACCGCTCCAGCGCCCGGTCGATCAGCCCGGTCATGGTCTCCGGGGCGTCGGCCGGCGCGGGCGGCACGGCGGGCGGCACGGCCGCTGCCGGGCCGTCGGGGGCGCCCGCACCGTCGAGGAAGGAGCGGACCCGCCGCACGTAGCGCTCGAACATCGCCGCCAGCCGGTCCGCGGGCAGGCAGCCCTCGGCGGCGTCCCACTGGCCGACCAGGTCGTCGCCGACCAGCAGCGGCACGTGGTCGAGGGCGACCTGCGCGGTCTGCGACTGGCTGGCCCGCAGCCGGACACCGCGCGGGTGCAGGGCGGGGTCGATCGCGGGGACCCGGGTGAAGACCACCGGCAGCCGCAGCCCGCCGCCCGACCGGAACACCCGGCCGCGCAACTCGGCCAGCCCCGGCTGGAGTTCACCGCGTTCCAGGTCGGCCCGGGTCCGGGCCCACAGTTCCCGGGCGCGCTCGGCGAAGTCCTGCGGCAGGGTGTCGTCCACCACCACCCAGGCGAGCTGGGTGAAGTCGGCGACCAGCTGCGCGCCGCCCGCGAGGCCCGCCGGCCGGTCCCAGGACACCACCGTCACGGTGAACGGGTCCGGCCCGAACTCCCGGCGCAGCTCGTCGGTGTAGGCGGTGAGCAGCACCAGGTCGGCCGGGACCCCGATGGCGGCGGCGCGCTCACCGAGCCGCTGCCAGGAGCCCAGGTCGGTGCGGTGGTGGAGGCGGGGGGCCTGCGGCGCCGGGTCGGGGAGCGCCGGTCCGTTCGGCAGGGCGGCGAACTTGTCGCGCCAGGCGCGGCGGGCCGCCCGGGCCTCCTCGCCGCGGGCGCGGACGGGCCGGTCCGCCAGGTACGGCCGGGGGTCGGCGGGGGTGTCCAGCATCCGCCGGTCGCCGTCGTGCAGGGCGAAGAGCTGGCCGAACAGCAGGGCGAAGCTGCGGGCGTCGGCGAGCAGCGCGTCCAGGACGACGTGCAGCACGGTGGTGCCGTCCGGCAGCAGGCTGGCCTCCAGCGCGTACATCGGGCGGCTGCCGAGCGGGAAGGTGCCCTCGCCCAGCCGGGCCGAGACCGCGGCCAGCTCCCGTTCGACCGCGGCCGCCCCGTCGGGGCCGGTGGGCAGCGCCGTCAGGTCGTGCCGGGCGATCCGGTACCGCGGGACCTCGGCCGCGACCTCCAGCGTGCCGTCCGGGTGGACGGCGGCCCGCAGCATCGGGTGGTGGGCGACCAGGTCGTTCCAGGCCGCCTCCAGGGCGTCCACGTCGTGGTGCTCCAGCAGGAACTCCTGCTGGACCCGGCTCTCGGCGGTGCCGCCGAGGCCGCCGAGCCGGCCGACCAGGTACGCCGACTGGATCTCGGTCAGCGGGAGCCGCGACGGGCCCGCGACGCCGGCCGGGGCGGGCGCAGGCGCGGCCGCGGCCGGGCGGGCCTCGGTGTCCCACACCGCGGGCCCCCGGTCGGCGACGCGCGCCAGGCTGTCGAGCAGGCGCCCGAAGGCGGCCCGCACCAGGGCCTCGTCCAGCGCCTGCGGCAGGAAGTCCCAGGACACCTGGAGCGCTCCGGCGTGCTCCTGGACGCACATCTCCAGCTGGACGCCGGGGGTGCGGGTGGCGGAGGCGTCGGCGTCCACCAGCGCGGCCCAGTTGCCGGGGTCCTCGTCCCGCCGGTCGGCGATGCTGCCGAGCAGGCTGGTGAAGACCACCGGGACTGCGGCCGCCCGGCGGCCCGGCGAGGTCCGGGCCCGCTCGCGCAGCGCCCGCACCCCGCTGACGTCGGTGTGTTCCAGGTCGCGCCAGAGCTGTCCGCGGACCTCGGCCACCAGGTCGCCGAGCGTGCCGGTGGGCCGGGGGGCGACGAACACCGAGGTGGACAGGAACGGCCCCACCAGGCGCGCCACATCGGGGTGGAGCGGACGGCGGTTGTAGGTGGTCAGGACCATCGGGACCGGGCCCGCCCCGGGGGCGGACAGCGCGGCGGCGGTCAGCGCGAGCAGCATCGCGGACGGCGTCGCCCGCGCCTCCAGCGCCGCCTCCTTGGCCCGCTCCCACTGCGCGCGCTCCAGCCGGAGGGCGAGCCGCCGGTGCGGGCTGTCACCGTCACCGGCGCCCGCGGCCGGGGCGGCCGGGCGGGCGAGCGGCAGCGGCCGGTCGAACTCGGCGTCCGCGAGCTTGTCCCGCCAGTAGCCGAGCGAGGTCTCGGAGGGCCGGGTCGCGGCGGTGGCCAGCGCGTAGTCGCGGAAGCCGACGGCCGGCCGGGCGGGCCGCTCGCCGAAGGTGTACCGGGCGTACCAGTCCTGGAGCAGCAGGGAGACGCTCGGGCCGTCGGCGATCAGCTCGTCGACGGTGAGCATCACCCTGGTCCGGTCGCCCGGCAGCTGCGCCACCCCGACCGCGAACAGCGGCCAGTGGTGCGGATCGACGGCGGCCGCGGCCTGCACGCGCAGCTCCCCCAGCGCCTCCCGCAGTTCCGCCGGGCCGGCCGCGGTGAGGTCGCGGACGGCCGGCCGGTACGCCGGGACGTGCTCGCGGACCACCTGGCGGGCGTCCGGCAGCAGGTGCGCGCGCAGCATGTCGGTGTCGGCGACGAGCCGGTTCCACTCGGCGGCGAGCCGGTCGGTGTCGAGCCGGTCCGTCTCGAACTCGAGGTGGATCTGGGTCCCGGCGCCGTCGGCGCCGGCCGTGCTGCGCCCGACGTAGAAGGACTCCTGGACCTCGGTCAGGGGGAACGGCCGGTGCCGGTCGGCGGGGCTGGTCTGGATGGTCATGGCGTGACGCCAACTCCCTCTGGTTCAGGCCCGGTCGTGGGCGTGGTCGGTGGTCAGCCGGGCGGCGAGTGCGGTGAGGGTCGACTCGCTGAGCAGCTGGAGGGGCAGGGTCGCCCCGAACTGCTCGGTGATCTCGAAGCGGAGGTTCATCAGGTTGATCGAGTCGATGCCGTGTTCGAGCAGGGTGCGGTCGGGTGCCGGGGCGCCGGCGGTGTCCGGCAGGAAGGCCCGGACGAGCCGGGTGAGCCGTTCGGCCACCGGGTCCGGAGCCGGGTCGGTCCCGGGCGCGGGGTGGGTCCGGGGCTCGGGGTCGGCGGGGGTCGCCGGGGCGGCCGGGGGCTCGGGGTCGGCGGGGGGCTCGGTGCTGGCGGGGGGCTCGGGCGCGTCCGCACCCGTACCCGCACCCGCACCCGCGCCCGACGGGCCGTCGGCGGGCGGGTCGGTCAGCCACAGCCGGCGCCGCAGGAAGACCGAGGGCGGTAGCGCGACCCTGCCGCCGGCCGGGTCGTCCGCCGTACCCGCACGGACGTCGAGTCCGGACAGCCACAGCTCGCCGAGCTGGTACAGGCGCGCGTTGCGCCACAGCTCGGACAGGAAGGCGGTGGTCTCCGGCAGCGAGCCGAGCTCGCGGTGGCCGCCGCCCTCGCGGACGTCCGCGGACCGGGCCGTCGTGCCGCGCGCACCGCCGGCCTCCGGCCGGGCGAACTCCGCCAGCGCCGAGGCCAGTTCGGCGGTGTCGGCGGCCACCACCGCGAGGCGGTGGTCCAGGGCCGCCCGGCCGGTGCGCAGCGAGTGCGCCACGGCCCGCAGATCGGTGCAGCCCTCGGGGCTGCGCAGCCACCGGGCGAGTCGGTCGGCGGTGGCCGCGAGGTGGTCCCGGGTGGGGGCGGAGAGCAGCACCAGTTCCGGGTCTGCCGCCGTGGCGGTCGCGGGGGCGGGCTCGGCGGGCTCGGCGGGCTCGGCGGGCTCGGCGGGCTCGGCGGGCCGCCCGTACCGCTCGGGCAGGAACTCCTCGACGATCACGTGGGCGTTGACCCCGCCGGCGCCGAACGAGCTGATCCCGGCGCGACGCGGCAGCGGGCTGCCGTCGGGACCGGTGACCGACTGCCAGCGCTCGGCGGTGTGCTGGAGCACGAAGCGGGTGTCCGCCAGCCGCAGGCCCGGGTTGACCGGGTCCGCGTGCAGGGTGGGCGCCAGCGTCCGGTGGCGCAGTTGCAGCACCACCTTGGTGAGCGCGGCGATGCCCGCCGCCGACTCGCCGTGCCCGACGGCGGACTTGACCGAGCCGAGCGAGCAGGTGGCGGCGCCGTCCCCGGCCCGGCCGTAGGTGTCCTGGAGGCCCGCGAGCTCGACCGGGTCGCCGAGTTCGGTGCCGGTGCCGTGTGCCTCGATCACGTTGACGGTGGCCGGGTCCACGCCGGAGTCGCGCAGCGCGGCGCGGACCACCCTGGCCTGGGAGCGCGGGCTGGGGGCCGTGAACCCGTTGGTCCGGCCGCCGTGGGCCACCGCGCTGCCCCGCACCACGGCGTGGACGGTGTCGCCGTCGGCCAGCGCCCGGGCGAGCGGCTTCAGCACCACGGCGCCGCCGCCCTCGCCGGGGCCGAAGCCGGACCCGCCGGCGCCGAAGCTGCGGCACCGGCCGTCCTCGGCGAGGAACCCGGACTGCCGCAGCATCCGGAACCGGGACGGGTGGACGTACAGGTTGACCCCG
The DNA here is from genome assembly GCF_057220535.1 of Kitasatospora sp. NEAU-CNBT7. NCBI lineage: Bacteria > Bacillati > Actinomycetota > Actinomycetes > Kitasatosporales > Streptomycetaceae > Kitasatospora > Kitasatospora sp. NEAU-CNBT7. Next base: position 37,289 of record NZ_JBXQQB010000023.1, read on the forward strand.
CCGACCAGTGCGGCCGCGCACTCGCCGCGCCGCATGGCGTCGAGGGCCAGGTGCAGCGCCACCAGGGAGGAGGAGCACGCGGTGTCGACGGGCTGGCTCGGGCCGCGCAGGTCCAGCAGGTACGACAGCCGGTTGGGCAGGCTCCAGTAGTGCCCCGACGGCATGTCCCGGTGTCCGGCGGCCCAGCGCTCGGCGCCGAGCAGCCGGTAGTCGCTGGAGGTGATGCCGGCGAACACGCCCACGCTGCGGCGTTCGCCGTCGGCCGCGACCAGGGTGTCGAGGCGGGGGCCGGTGTACCCGGCGTCCTCCATCGCCTCCCAGGCGACCTCCAGGAACAGCCGCTCCTGCGGGTCCAGCAGGGTGCCGTCGTGGCCGGACAGGCCGAAGAACGCCGGGTCGAACGCGTCGATGCCGTCCAGGAAGTGGCCCCGGGCGCGGACCCCGCCGGCGTCCGGCCAGCGGTCGGTCGGCAGCTCGGAGACGGTGTCCTTGCCGTTCAGCAGGTTCTGCCAGAAGGCGTCCAGGTCGGGGGCGTGCGGGTAGCGGCCGCTGATCCCGATGACCGCGAACCGATCCTCGGCCGGTCCCGGCACGGCGACCGGCACCGGGGTCCGCGCACCGTCCGGCACTGCGGTCGGCACGGCATCCGGCACCGCGGCCGTCGGGGCGGTCTGGGTCGGCCGGGGCTCCCGGGCGGCCAGCAGGTCGACCAGCTCGTCCAGGTCCCGCAGGCCGAAGAGCATCTCCGGGCCGACCGGTGCCACCTCGGCGCTGAGCCGCGAGGCGACGGTGCGGATCATCACGGAGTCCAGGCCCAGCGACTCGAGTGAGGTACCGCCGCCGACGGCGCCCGCCGGCCGGCCGATGGCATCGGCGACCGTCCGGTGCACCAGCTCGGCGAGGACGGCCCGCCGGGCACCGTCGGCCGGCTGCTGCCCGGCGCGGTCCTCCCGGGCGCGGTCCTGCCGGGTCGGATGCTGCGCGGCGGTGTCCGGCCCGGCGGCGTCCGGCCCGGCCGGGTCGGGCCCGGTCAGCTGCTGCTCGGCCAGGTGGCGGTGCCAGCGGGCGGCGTCGCCGTGGAAGAGCGAGACCACGGACGGGCCGTCCGAGGCCAGCAGGCGGTCCAGCGCGGCGAGCGCGGTGGCGGCGGGCAGCGGGGCCATGCCGGTGTGCTGCCGCACCACCTCCAGGACCGGTGCCGGGATCGTCATCCCGGGGACGTCCCACAGCGGCCACTGGACGGACAGGGTCCGCCCGGACCGTTCCCCGCGGGCCACCCGGCCGGCCCTCCGGGTGGCGAAGCCGTCCAGGAAGGCGTTGGCGAAGGCGTAGTCGCTCTGCCCGAGGTTGCCGGTGACGGCGGCGACCGAGGAGAACAGCACGAACGCGTCCAGCGGGAGCGTCGCGGTCGCCTCGTCGAGCGCGGCCGCGCCGAGGATCTTGGGGGCGAGCACCTCCGCCACGTCCTGCCGGGTCTTGCGCAGCAGGTAGCCGTCGCGCACCACGCCCGCGGCGTGGAAGACCCCGTGCAGGGCGCCCTCGGTCCGCAGCACGTCCTCGATCAGGGTTGATGCCGCGCCCGGCGCGCCGAGGTCGGCCGCCACGTAGCGCAGCCGCCGGTGTCCGGCCACGGTCCGGCGGACCGGTGCGGGGAGGTCTGCCCAGGGCGTACGCCCGCACAGCACCACCCGGGCCCCGGGACGGTCCGTCAGGTGCCGGGCCAGGGCCGACCCGATCCCGCCGGCCCCGCCGCTGACCAGGTACACCCCGTCCGGCCGGGCCGAGCGGGCGGCGCCCGGCAGCGGCCACGGCGCGAGCACCCGCCGGGTGCGCGTAGCGGTCCGCAGGTCGGCCAGGTGCCCGTGCCCGGGCGCCGGGGCGGCCGCCTCGGCGAACAGCCGCCGGACGTCGGGGGTGCCGTCCGGGGGGACCAGCACGGCGCGTCCGGTGAGCCGGGGGTTCTCCTGGCGCAGGGTCTGGACGAGCGCCCCGGCGGCGGCGGCGCGGGCGGGGTCCGCGGTGACCACCAGCAGGGTGAGCTGCTGGGTCCGCAGGGCGGCGAGCGCCGTCCGGGCGGCGTCGAAGGCGGCCAGGTCCGCCGCGAGCGCCTGCTCCCCCTCGGCCGCGGCGGCGTCGGCGGTGAGCCGCAGGACGACGGTGGCGGCGCTCACCCCGGCCGCGCGGACCGCCTCGGCGGCGGCCCGGTCGGCGCCGAGCGGGTGGACCTCGGCCCCGGCGGCGGCCAGGGCGGCCGTCAGGTCGCCGGCCGGGTCGTGGACCAGGTACGGGCCCACCGGGCGGCCGTCGGCGGCGGGCAGCGGGGCGGGGACCCACTCCTGCCGGTGCAGCACCGGCGGTGCCTCCCCGCCCGCGAGGTCTCCGAGCGCGGGTACGACGGCCGCACCGGCGTCCACGTAGTGGCGGTCCCGGGCGAACGGGTAGCCGGGCAGCGACAGCCGCCGGTGCCGGGCGGCGGGGCCGACCGCCGCCCAGTCGACCTGGTGGCCCTGCACGTACAGCCGTGCCAGTGCCGCCAGTTCGGCGCCGGTGGGCCGCTCGCCCAGGCGCTCGAGCAGCCGGTCCAGCAGGTCCCGCTGGGCCTGCCGGACCGCCGGGTCGGCCACCGCGGACCCCGGTACGGCGTCCGGCGCGGGCGCGGCCCGCCGGGGGTCCGGCCGGCCGTCGGCGAGCAGGTCCAGCGAGTCCAGCAGTTCGTCGCGGCCGGTGACCAGCAGCGCGACGCGGTACGGGTGGTGGGTCCGGGCGACGGCGAGGGTGTGGGCGACATCGGCGGCCCGGGCGCCGGCGCCGGGGCCGCGCAGCCAGCGTGCCAGGTCCGCCGCATGGGCCGCGGCGGCGTCGGCGCGCCGGCCGGAGAGCGGGACCAGGACCGGCAGGTGCTCGGCGGTACCGGCGGCAGCGGGTCCGCCCGCCCGCCCGGGCGGCTGCTCGACGACGACGTACGCGTTGGTGCCGCTGAAGCCGAAGGAGCTGACCGAGGCCCGCCGCGGCCGCCCGTGACCGGCCGTCAGCGTCCGGCGCCGTGCGGCGACCGTGAACGGCCCGTCGGCGAACGGGATCTGCGGGTTGGGCCGGCGGTAGTGCAGGGACGGCGGGACCTCGCCGGTGGTGACCACGCCGACGGCCTTGAGCAGGCCGGCCAGCCCGGCGGCGGCCGAGGTGTGGCCGATGTTGCCCTTCACCGAGCCGACCGGGACGCTGCCCGGTGCCAGTCCGGACCCGGCGAACGCCTCGTTGAGCGCCGTGATCTCGATCGGGTCGCCGAGCGGGGTGCCGGTGCCGTGGCACTCGACGTAGTCGATCCCGGCCGGGTCGACGGCGAAGCGCCGCATGGTGTCGCGGACCAGCGCGGCCTGCGATCGGGCGCTGGGCGCCGTGATGCCGTTGGTCCGCCCGTCCTGGTTGAGCCCGGACGCCCGGATCACCCCGTGCACCGGGTCGCCGTCGGCGAGCGCCTTCGACAGCGGCTTGAGCACCACGACCGCGCAGCCCTCACCCGGCACGATGCCGTCGGCGGCGGCGTCGAACGGCCGGCAGCGCCCGTTCGGTGACAGCATCCCGGCCCGGCTCATGAAGACGTGCGGGAGTTCGGTCAGGTAGAGCGTCACCCCGCCCACCACCGCCAGGTCGGCCTCGTCGAGCCGGAGCGACTGGCAGGCCAGGTGCAGGGCGGTGAGCGAGGACGAGCAGGCCGTGTCGACGGTGACGGCCGGGCCCTTGAGGTCGAGGTGGTAGGCGATCCGGGCGGCCAGGATGGAGTTGGAGTTCCCCTGCATCACCTGCGGGAGCCGGGCGTGCGGGCTCTGCCGCTCGATCAGGTCCCGGTAGTCGTTGAGCATCACGCCCGCGTACACACCGCACCGGGAGCCGGCGAGCGAGCCGGCCGGCTGCCCGGCGTGCTCCAGCGCCCGCCACGCCTCCTGGAGGAAGAGCCGGGCCTGCGGGTCGGTCAGCTCGGCCTCCCGGGGCGTCATCCGGAAGAAGTCGGCGTCGAAGCGGTCGGCGTCCGCCACGAACGCGCCCCAGCGGGAGACCGAGCGGCCCTCGGCGGCCGGGTCCGGGTCGTAGAACTCCTCGGTCCGCCAGCGCTCCGGCGGGACCTCGGTCACCAGGTCGTCGCCGTCCAGGATGCGCTGCCAGAAGGTGTCCGCATCGGCCGCGCCGGGGAAGCGCGCGCTGTAGCCGATGATCGCCACCGGTTCGGTCGCGGCGGGCCCGGGGACCGGGTCGGAGATCGGCGCGGCCGCCCGGGCCGGGGCCCCGGCCACGACCTCGGCCACGGCCGCTGCTGCTGCTGGTGCCTCGGCGCCGAGCAGCGCCCGGGCGGCGGCGGCCCGGTCCAGGCCCCCGTCCTTGAATCGGGTCAGGATCTCTTTCGCGTCCATCAGTTCTCGCGGTCCTCGCGTCGGCGGTGGCAGTGGCAGTGGCGGCGGCAGTGGCGGTGGCGGTCGGGTCGGGCGGACCCGGTCCGTGGGTGGGCTCAGCTCCGGTCCGGGTGGTCGGCGGCGCCGTAGCCGCCGAGGATGCGGTCCATCACCTCGGGCAGCCGGAAGGAGGTCCGGTGCATGGCGGCCTCCCTGGCGATCGCCGCGTCGGTGGCGGCGAGCAGCGGCGCGGCCAGGTCCTGCTTGAGCAGTTCCAGGGAGGCCCGGGGAGCGGCCGCCAGGTCGGCGGCGAGCGCACGGGCGGCGGCGGGTACCCGGTCGTGGGCCACCACCGTGACGGGCGCACCGCGCTCGCGCAGTTCGGCACCCCGGTAGTTGCGGGCGGTCCACAGCATCTCGGTGCCGAGCTGCGGCCCGAAGCGCCACGGCAGCAGGTGGGTGGCGCCCATGCCGGGGGTGAAGCCGTAGCGCATGAAGTTCCCGGCGTAGACCGAGCGTTCGCTGAACACGGCCAGGTCCGCGTAGAGCGCCAGGACCAGCCCGCCGCCGATGGCGTGGCCCTGGACCGAGGCCACCACCGGCAGCGGGCAGCGGGCCAGCACCCGGAAGAAGTCGTCGGTGTCGAAGCTGCCCTCGCCCCGGGCGAAGTGGACCAGTTCGCGCTGCGAGCCGCCGGCGCAGAACAGCTCCGGCATGCCCTCGACCAGCACCACCCGGGTCCGCTCCTCGGCCACCGCCCGCCCGACGGCGTCGACCAGGCTCCGGCTGAACTCCGGCCCGAAGGTGTTGCGGCGCTCGCGGTCGGCCATCCGCACCACCGCGATCGGGCCCTGCCAGGACAGCGAGACCGGCTCGGGCCCGGCCGTGGTGTCCGGCGAAGGGGCCGGTGCGGCGCTCATGCGGCGGCTCCCGCCGTGCGCAGCCGGTCCAGCAGCCGCCGGGCGCCCGGGGCCGCGAACCGTTCGATCAGCAGTTGCGAGGCCTCGTGGCCCAGGCCCGGGTCGCGCGGGAACAGCCGGGCCCGGTAGTCCTTGAGCGCGGCGGCGGTGGGGCGGTCGGTCCGGCCGAGCCGGGCGAGCAGCGGCCGCAGCACCGATTCGGCGTCCGGGCCCGCGAGGTCGGCGAGTCCGGCGGCGTGCGCGGCGGCCGCGTCGAACTCCTCGGCGCACAGCGTCGCCGCGAACGCGCGCTGCTCGCCGAGGCGGCGGGCCACGAACGGCAGCGCCATCGCGGGCACCAGTCCGGCCAGCACCTCGGTGAGCCGGAACCGGGCGCGGTCGCCGGCCACCACCAGGTCGCAGGCCGCGGCCAGGCCGACCCCGCCGGCGGTGGCCCGGCCGTCGACGGCCGCGACGGTCACCAGCTGGCTGCGGGTCAGCCGGTCCAGCAGCGTCCAGTACGGCAGTTCGGCGCCGTCCGGCAGCGGCTCGACCACGGCACCGGCTCCGGACAGGTCGGTGCCGGACAGGTCGGTGCCCGCGCAGAAGTCCTCGCCGACCGCCGACAGGACGAACACCCGGCAGTCGGGGTCGGCCTCGGCCCGGTCCAGCGCCGCGGCCAGGCCGTCGAGCAGCGCGTCGTCGATGGGGTTGCGGCGCTCCGGGCGGTCGAGCACCGCCCGCACCATCCCCCGGCCGCGGACGACCCGGACGGCCGTGTCCCGGCCGCTCATCGGTCGGCCCCCAGCCAGACGTACTCCCGGTGGTAGTCGCGGACGGCTTCCAGCACCAGCCGCGGACGGCTGTCGCCGCCGCCGAACCGGGCCTTGGTGATCTGCGGGAAACGGTCCAGGTCGAAGGTGAAGTCCCGGGCGCCGAACTTGAGTTCCGCGGTCGCGGTGAGCAGCTCGTCGTACTCGGGGACGGACAGCGAGTACCGGGCGTCCAGGGCCTCGCGGATGCCCATGGAGCGCACCGCGCGCTGCGACTGCGGGGTCACCACCGCGCTGTAGAACTCGGAGCTGCAGCCGGAGCCGTAGGAGAAGATGCCGATCCGGCGCTCCCGGTCGATGACGGCGTTGTCGATGGTGCTGGCCAGCGCGAGGAAGACGGTGCCGGCGTAGATGTTGCCGACCTGCCGCGGGTACTCCACCGCGGCGGACAGCCGGGCGGTGAAGTCCTCCTCGATGGCCTGCGGCGACATCCGCTTGAGCTTGCGCAGGACGGCCCGGTGGGCGCCCTTGACCATGCCGGGGAACGGCGTGTGCATCGCCAGCAGGTCGAAGCTGTCCACGAGGTCGGCGCCCTCGACCTTGCGGGCGTAGTCGGTGAACGAGCCCTTGAGGCAGTCGATGTAGGTGAGCAGCGAGAGGTCGACGTCGCCCGCCTCGGCCTCCGGGTCCGGGCGGCAGGTGTCCATCACCTCGTAGCTGTGGAAGCCGTTGGCGCCCCGGTCGAAGGCCGCCACCACCGGCCGGTCGCCGATCAGCATGGCGACCGCCCCGGCGCCCTGGCTGGGCTCCACGTAGGTGTGCGGCACGGGCCGGGCCACGTCGCTGCTGATGACCAGCGCCTTGGCGCCGTCGAACGGGCTGGCGGCCACCACGGCCGCGGCCATCTGGACCGCCGCCGTACCGCTGTAGCAGGCCTGCTTGGTCTCGAACAGGCGGCAGGAGCGCGGCAGGCCGAGGTGGTCGTGGACGTAGGTCGCGAGCGACTTGCCGAAGTCGACGCCGGACTCGGTGCCGACGATCAGCAGTTCGATCCGGCCGCGCTCCTCCTCGCTGAGCGCGTCCACGATCGGCTTGGCCGCGTTGACGGCGAAGGAGACGGCGTCCTCGCAGTGCAGGGCCACGCTCTTGCGGGCCATCATCAGGTTGTCGATCCGGCTGTCGTCCAGCCCGCGGGCGGCGAACAGCGTGGGGACGTCGACGTAGGTCTCTCCGCAGTAGGCGTTGACGGCTTCGATGCCGACCGGCTTCATGGGGTGATCTCCCTCAGGAAAGGACAGGGTCAGGGCTGGCGGCGGCCGGGCCGGCCGCCTCGGGCAGCCGCAGCACGACGGAGGCGTTGATGCCGCCGAAGGCGAAGCTGTTGGTGAGCGCGGTGCGCAGCGGGTGGCGTTCGGCGCGGGTGCCGACCAGCGGCAGCCGGGGGTCGAGCGGCCGGGCGAGGTTGGGGTTGGGGTGGCAGATGCCGGCCCGGAGCTGGGCGATCACGGCGACCGCCTCGACCAGCCCGGCGGCGCTCAGGCAGTGACCGGTGAGCGGCTTGGTGGAGTTGATCCGCAGGGACGGGCGGGCGCCGAAGACCTCCAGCAGCGAGTCGGCCTCGGTCCGGTCGCCCAGCACCGAACCGGTGCCGTGGGCGTTGACGTAGTCGACCTGGTCCGCCGTCAGCCCGGCCGACGCCAGCGCCGCCCGCATCGCGGCCACCTGGCCCCCGGCGTCCGGCTCGGTGCCGCGCCGGGCGTCCAGGCGCTGCCCGTACCCGGCGACCTCCGCCAGGATCCCCGCGCCGCGGGCCCGCGCCGCGGCCGGCCGTTCCAGCACGACGGCCGCCGCGCCCTCGCCCCGGACGAAACCCTGCCGGTCACGGTCGAACGGCCGGCACATCCGGGCCGGTTCGGCCCGCAGCGCCTCGCACGCCATGGCCCCCGTGCGCCGGAACGCCTCCGCCTCCACCGGGGACAGCTCCGCCACCGGCGCGACCACCAGGACCCGCTCGGCCCAGCCGGCGGCGACCATCCGGGCACCCTGCAGCAGCGCGATCGAGCCGCTGGCGGACGCCCCGCCCACCGCCCAGCCCTCCGACCGGACCCCGGTCACCTCGCTCACGGCACCGACCACGTCGACATCGAGGTGGGTCAGGGCGTACGAGGCCCGCAGCCGGCCCGGGGCACGGCGGTGACCGAGCACGGTGTCCGCCTGGTGCGCCAGGGCGAGGTTGCTGCCGGCGACCAGCAGGGCGGTGCCGCCGGCCACGGCCGGATCGACGGCCCGGCCGGGCGGCGCCAGCCCGGCGTCCACCATGGCGCGCAGTGCCACGCAGGCCGCGGTCCGGGCGGGCAGCGCGGCCCGGCCCGCGACCCGGCGCAGCAGGGCCGCCCGCTCCGGGTCGTCCGGGAGGTGCCGTTCGGCCCACTCGGCGACGCCGAACGGCCCGAGGGCCGCGACGGGCAGCGCGATGCCGTCGGGCGTGCCGGACGGGCCGGTCCCGGCGGGGAGGGCCACCGCGCTGCGCCCCGCCAGCAGGGCCGCGGTGAAGTCCGCCAGGCGGTCGCCGAGCGGCCCGAGGACGGCGGCCGCGGTCACGGCCACCGCGGGGACCGGCCGGTCCGGCACGCCCGCGCTCACACGTGCTCGCTCAGGACCGCGACCAGCGAGCGCAGGTCGTTGGCACGGGTCAGCGTCTCGGCGGGGACCCGGACGCCGAGGTCGTCCTGGGTGGCGATGACCACGTCCATCCGGTCGATGGAGTTGGCCCCGAGGTCACGCATGCTGTGGTCGAGAGTGATCTGGGACTCGGTCAGCTCGGGGAGCACCTCCAGGAGGTTGCGGCGGACGACGGCGAATATCTCGTCGGTGGTCATGGTCTGGTTCCTCTTCGGGTGCGGTGGGACGGGCCTTGGGATGGGTTGCGGACCGGGTCAGCTCGGGCGGGGCAGCAGGCTGAGCGCCTGCTCGATGGTCAGGCGGTTGTCCCGGACCGCGCTGAGGAGCGCGTCCAGGTCAGCGGCCGAAGGAGCCGCGGCCGAGGGGGCGGCGACCGAGGGGGCCGCGGGTGCCGGGGGGACGGGTGCCGCACCGGTCAGCGCGGCGACATGGCGGCTCAACGCGCCCAGGCTGGGGTGGTCGTAGAGGACACCCGCCTTCTCGTCCAGGCCGTACGCCTGGTTGACGAAGGCGACGAACTCCACGCCGAGGATCGAGTCCAGGCCGAGGGTGTTGAAGCTCGCCTCGTCGTCGAGGTCGGCGGGCTCGCAGTACAGCGTGCGGGCCAGCTCCTCGCGCAGGGCGCCGGCGATCACGGCGGCGTCGGCCGCGCTGCGCGCCGTCCGCGGGGCCGGGGCCGGCGCGGGCGCCGCCGCAACCGCGGTGGCGGCCGTGGTGGAGGCCGTGGCCAGGGCGGCGACGTGTCGGGCGAAGGCGGCCGGGGTGGGGTGGTCGTACAGGGCGGTCGCCTTGACGTCCACCGGGTAGGCGGAGTTGACGGCGGCGACGAACTCCACCCCGAGGATCGAGTCCACCCCGAGCGTCAGGAAGGTCTCCTCGACGTCGAGTTCGCCCGGTTCGAGGTACAGCACCGCGGCCAGCAGCCCGGCGACGGTACGGGTGACCTCCTCGGCCGCGGCACCCCCGTCGCCGGAGGCGGCCCCGGCGGCGGGCGGCGGGGTGGCAGGGCGCCGCACCGGGGCGGGGGCAGGCACCGCCGGGGCCGCCGGGGCTGCGGGGGCGGACGGCGCTAGCGGCCGGAGGGAGATCTTGCGGTCGCTGGTCATCGGTGGGTTCTCCAGGGTGTCGGGAGTGGTCGGTACCCCGGCGGCCGGCGCACCGGTACCGCGCAGGGTCAGGGCAGGCGCCTGGACCGGCGGCCCCGCCGGGACCGTGCCGCGCTGCGGGTGCACGGTGGGCGCGGGCGTGGGCGCGGACACGGGCGCGGGCCGGACCGGGGTCGCGGCGGGGACGGGGTCCAGGCCGAAGTCACGCAGGTGGCCGCGGGCGAACCCGGGCTCCTGCCCGGCGCTGCCCAGCCCCTGCCGGTGCAGGTGGGCGATCTGCAGGTCGTACCAGCAGCGGACCCGCTCGAACGGGTAGTGCGGCAGCGGTGTCCGGCGGCCGGTGCGGGCCGCTCCGCAGGCGGCCTCCCGGTCGATCCGGCCGCCCGCCAGCCAGGAGGCCACCGCTTCGCCGGCCGGTGCGGCAGGGGTCCGGCCCGCGGCCACCTCGTCCAGGCCGGCCAGCAGGGTGTCGAGCGAGTCGGCCGGCAGCGCGGCCCGGCGGGCCAGGTCCACCCGGCCGACCGCGAAGGTGAGGGCCACGTCCGCCGGGCGGGGCTCCGCCCCCGCGGAGCGGCTGCGCCGCAGGTGGTCCCGGAGGTCCCGGGCGTAGGCGGCGAGCGCCGTCGTCGTCCGGGCGGACAGGAACAGCACCAGTGGCTCGCGCTGCGCTGCCCCGTGGGGCGCGGCCTGCGCCGGCGCCTCCTCGACGACCAGGTGCGCGTTGCCGCCGCCGGCCCCGAAGGAGCTGATCCCGGCGCGCAGCGGCCGCGCCGAGCCGTCGGCGGTGCGCCAGGGCCCGAGCTCCTGCTGAACGCCGAACGGGACCCGGTCGAAGTCGATCTCCGGGTTCGGCGGGGTGGCGTGCAGCGAGGGCACCAGGGTGCGGTGGCGCAGCTGGAGCAGCACCTTGGCGAGCGCCACCGATCCGGCGGCCGACTCCAGGTGGCCGACGTTGGACTTGACCGAGCCGATCGGCAGGCTGCCGGGCCCCTTGACGCCGTCCCGGGCGAACGCGGAGGCGAGGCCGCGGATCTCGATCGGGTCGCCGAGCGAGGTGCCGGTGCCGTGGGCCTCCAGGTAGTCGAGGTCACGGGCGGTCAGGCCGCCGTCCCGCAGCGCCTTGGTCACCAGGTCGGCCTGGGCCCTCGGGTTGGGCACGGTGTAGCCGTTGGTGCGGCCGCCGTGGTTGGCGGAGCTGCCGCGGATCACGGCGTGGATGTGGTCGCCGTCGCGCAGCGCGTCGCGCAGCGGCTTGAGGACCACGGCGCCGACGCCCTCGCCCGGCACGTAGCCGTCGCCGCCGGCGCCGAAGCTGCGGCACCGGCCGTCGCTGGAGGCGAACCGTCCCTGGCCGAGCATGAAGTACTTGTTGGGGTGGATGAGGACGTTGACACCGCCCGCGATCGCCACCTTGGAACTGCCCGCCCGCAGTGACTCGACCGCGAGGTGCACGGCGGTCAGCGCGGAGGAGCAGGCGGTGTCGACGGCGACGCTGGGGCCCTGGAAGTCGAAGAAGTACGACACCCGGTTGGCGATCGACCAGTAGGCGCTGTTGGCCAGTACGGGGTTGCCGCGCAGCCGCTCCTCCGCCTCGTGGAGCTGGTACTCGCCGTACATCGCGCCGACGAAGACGCCGACGTCGCGCCGGTGCACCGGGTCCTCGGCGGACACCAGCCGGTCGGGGGTGTACCCGGCGTCGTCCAGGGCCGCCCAGCAGCTCTCCAGGAACAGCCTGGCCTGCGGGTCGATGATCCCCGCCTCCCGCGGCGAGATGTTGAACAGCGCCGCGTCGAAGTCCTGCACCCCGTCGATGAATCCGCCCCACTTGGTGTGGGTCCGGTCGACCTTGGTGCGGTCGGGGTCGTAGAGGGCGTCGGCGTCCCACCGGTCGGCGGGGACCTCGGTGATGCTGTCGCGGCCGGCCTTGAGGTTCTCCCACAGCTGGTCCAGGCCGTCGGCCTGCGGGAACCGTCCGGCGACGCCGATCACGGCGACCGCCCGGTCATCGGCCCCGGACCCGCTCGTCGCGGTCGCGGTCGCCGTCGCGGTCGCGGTCGCGGTCGCGGTCGCGGTCGCGGTCGCGGTCGCGGTCGCGGTCGCGGTCGCGGTCGCGGTCGCGGTCGCGGTCGCTGGAGCCTCCGCCACCGGCACGGCGGGCGCGGCAGGGGCGGCGGGAGCCGCGGGAGCCGGTTCCGCGCCCCGGGCGCCGGCCAGCGCGGCGCACCGCTCGGGGTACTCCTCGAGCAGGAACTCGGCCAGCTCGGCGACCGAACGGCACTCGAAGAGCAGGGTCTTGGACAGCCGCCCGAAGTCCTGCTCCAGCAGCTCGACCACGCGGATGGCCAGCAGCGAGTCGATGCCCAGGTCGTCGAAGAGGCGCTCCGGTACGACGTCCGCCAGCGGTGCGCGGGTCGCCTCGGCCACCACCGCGGCCAGCCGGCCGCGCAGGACCTCCGCGACGGCGCCGTCCCCCACCCGGTCGGGCAGGTGGGCCGGGTCGGGCCCCGGGGCCGCCGCGGGGGCGGCCGGCCGCGCGGGTGCCTCGGCCGACAGCAGCGGGAAGGCGGCGAGCAGGGTGTCGCGTTCGCCCGACAGCACCACCGGGGTGACGGGCCCTGCGGCGAGCAGCGTCTCCAGGACGGTGAGACCGTCGGCGGTCGGCAGGGCCCGCATGCCGAGGGTGCCGAGAACCTCCTCGGCCGGGCCGTCGGGCCGCATCCCGCCGTCCGCCCAGAACGGCCAGGCGACCGCGAGCGACCTGCCGGAGCCGCCGCGCGCGGCGCGGGCGCGCACCACCTCGTCGGCGGCGGCGTTGGCGAAGGCGTAGTCCGCCTGGCCGGGGCTGCCCAGGGCGGCCGAGACCGAGGAGAACACCACGAAGCAGTCCAGCGGCCAGTCGGCGGTCGCGGCGTCCAGCTCCGCCGCGCCGGACAGCTTGGCGTCGATCACCGCCCGGGCGTCCGCGGTGGTCTTGCGCAGGACGTAGCCGTCGCGCAGCACCCCGGCGCAGTGCAGGACGCCGTCGACGGCCGGACCGTCGGCCGCGACGGCCCGGGCGGCGGCGCGCAGGGCGGCCGGGTCGTCGCCCGTGATCTGCCGGTACTCGACCGACCCGCCGGCCTCCGCGGCGCGGTCGGCCAGGCGGCGCAGTTCCTCGCCGCGGGCGCCGTCGGCGGCCGAGCGGCCGGTGAGCACGAGGTGGGCGGCGTACCGGTCGAGCAGGTGCCCGGCGAGGAGTCCGGCCAGCCGTCCCATGCCGTGGATCCAGTAACGGCCGCCGCGGCGGAAGGCCGGACCGGTACCGGCGGCCGGGGTGAACGGGGCCAGGGCCGTGGTCGACAGGGTGCCGTCGGCCGACACGGTGAGCTGCCGGGCGGCGGGCGCCCGGTCCGCCAGGGCGGTGAGCGCGGTGCGCAGGGCGGCGCCGGAGGCGGCGTCGGGGAGGGCGACGGCGGTCAGCTCGAAGCGCGGGTTCTCGCCCGTCAGGGAGCGGCCGAGCGCGGCCAGGCCGCTGCCGGCGGTCCGGGCTGACGGGGAGTCGGCCGGGTACGGGACGACGAGGTGGGCGCCGCGTCGGGCGAGCGGGCGCAGCAGGGCGCGGAGCAGGGCGAGGACCCGCAGTCCGGTGTCGGCGGCGGCCGCGCCGGGGGCCGGGTGCTGCTGCGGGCGGCCGGTGGCGGCGGCCCAGACGATGGTGGGCCGGGTGCCTTCGGGGAGCCGGGCGGCGAGGTCCGCGCCGAGGGCGGCCGCGGCCTCGGGGTCCGCCGGGTCGGCGAGCACGAGGTCGGCGCCGGCGAGGTCGGCGCCGGTCAGGGCGGTGTCGCCGATCACGACGAGCGGGCCGGCGGTCGCGCCGGTGCCCGGTGCGACCGGCTCCTCGACGGGGGCGAACAGGTGGATGCCCGCAGGTACGGCGGCCGGCACGGCGCCGGCCGGGCCGGCGCCGGTGGTGGGGCGCAGGGCGAGTCCCCGCAGGGTCAGGGCGACCGTGCCGTCCTCGGCGGCCACCGTCACGTCGTACTTGCGGACCCGGCGGCCGCCGCCGGCCAGCCGCTGCGGGGCGACCCGGACCCAGGTCCGGGCGGGCAGCGGGCCGTGCACCAGCAGCTCGTCGACGGCGAACGGGATGAAGGTCTCGCCGCCCAGGTCCTCGCGCAGGACGCAGCCGATCACCGACTGGAGGGCGCCGTCCAGGACGCTGGGCGACACGGTGGTGCCGTCGACCGACTCCGGGGCGGCGGCGACCAGGGCGAGGACGCCGTCGGGGCCGTGGTGCAGTTCACGCAGCACCCGGAACGCCGGTCCGTAGCCGACGCCGTGGTCGGTGAAGTACCGGTACAGCTCCTCGGGGCGGGCCGAGTCGGGGTGGGTGCGGCGCAGCGCGGCGAGGTCGAGGGGGGCGGGCCGGGCGGGGGCGTCCGGCACCAGCCGGGCCTGGGCGTGGACCTCCCGGGAGACCACCCGGACGGCGCCGTCCCGGCCGCCGTCGACCTCCACCCGCAGCCCGACGGGTGCCAGGACGTCGACGGTGCGGCGGAAGGACAGGTCGGCGAGCCCGCCGGCCGGGTGGCCGAGGGTGCGGGCGGCGGCGGTGAGGGCGAGGTCGATCTGGGCGGCGGCGGGCAGCACCGGCACCCCGCCGACCAGGTGGTGGGCGGCGACCGGGTCCGCCGGGTCGACGGTCCGGGCGAACGCGTCCGGGGAGTCGGCCGCCGGGGTGGTGGCGCCCGCGGCGGCGATGGCGGTGGCAGCGGGCAGGGTGGCGGCGGTCGGCGGGAGGCCCGGGCGGTCCCAGCGGCGGCGGGCGAACGGGTAGCCCGGCAGCCGGACCCGGCGCGCGGTCCCGTCGGCGGTGGCGGCGGTGGCGGGCAGCTCGCCGCTGCCACGGATCCAGGCCCGGTACGGCTCCGGTGCCTCGGCGGCGTGGGCGGCCGGGCCCTGCGCGGCGAGCCGCCGCAGGGCGTCGACCAGCTCCGGCGTGGTCCGGGCGGGGAGCACGGCGCGTACGGCGCGGTGGCTGCGGCCGGTGTGCAGGGTGTGGGCGGTGTCGGCGGGCGCCGGGGCGTCGGGGCGGTCCAGGGCGTCGGCCAGGGCGGCGGCCAGGTCCCGCAGCGCGTCCTCGGTGCGGGCCGAGAGCGGAAAGGCGTGCGGCCCGGTGGCGGCGGTGGTGGCGGCGCGGGCGGGCCTCGGGTCGGGGGCCTGCTCCAGGACGACGTGGGCGTTGGTGCCGCCGATGCCGAAGGAGCTGACGGCGGCCCGGCGCGGGCCGTCGGGCACCGGCCAGCCGTCCTGCCGGGCGGCGACGGTCAGGCCGCCGCTGGCGGCGAGCCGGTGGTTGGGGGTCCGGAAGGGGACCTGCGGCGGCACGGTGGCGTGCTCGAGGGCGAGGATCGCCTTGGCCATCCCGGCGAGGCCGGCGGCGGTGTTGAGGTGCCCGACGACGCTCTTGACGGAGCCGATGGCGGCGGGACGGGCGCGCCCGGCGCCCCCGTACACCCGGTCCAGGGCGGCGTACTCGACCGGGTCGCCGAGGTGGGTGCCGGTGCCGTGGGTCTCCAGGTAGCCGACGGAGTGCGGGTCGACGCCCGCGACGGCCAGCGCCTCGCGCAGGACGGCCTCCTGACCCTCCGGGGAGGGTGCGTGGTAGTCCATCTTGCGGGCGCCGTCGTTGTTGACCGCGCTGCCGCGGATCACCGCGCGGATCGGGTCGCCGTCGCGGACGGCGTCGGCCAGCCGCCGCAGCACCAGCGCACCGGCGCCGTTGCCGAAGACCGTGCCGTCGGCGTCGTCGTCGAACGGCCGGCACTCGCCGCTCGGCGAGAGGATCATGTCGGGCGCGGCCAGGAAGCCGGCCTGCGGGAAGTGCAGGGAGGCGGCCGCCACCACGGCCAGGTCGCACTCCTCGCCGAGCAGGCCCTCGACGGCCAGGTGCACCCCGACCAGGGCGCTGGAGCAGGCGGACTGCACGGTCAGGCTCGGACCGGTGAGGCCGAGCTTGTACGAGATCCGGCTGGCGGCGAAGTCCTTGTCGGCGGAGGAGAACCGGATCATCCCGGCGGCGTCCAGCTCGGTGATGCCGACCGGCGGCACCGTCGGCTGGCCGACCGAGACGTACGCGGCGGTCCGCAGGCCGGTGCGGTCGGGGGCGAACCCGGCGTCCTCGACCGCGTGCCAGGCGGTCTCCAGCAGGATCCGCTGCTGCGGGTCCAGCCACTCGGCGTGCAGCGGGCTGTAGCCGAAGAACTCGGCGTCGAAGGCGTCGGCGTCGTCGAGGACCACGCCGGCCGGGACGAAGTCCGGGCGGGCGACCAGCTGCGGGTCGTGGCCCATCCGGACCAGCTCCTGCGGCGGGTAGCGGCGGATGCCGCTGCGGCCCTGCTCCAGCAGCTCCCACAGGCGGTCGGCGGAGGTGGCGGGTCCGAAGCGGCAGGCGAGGCCTACGACGGCGACCGCGTCGGGATCGTCGGCCCGGGCGGCCGGCTGGTGGTCGTGGGTCATCGGTGGTCGTCTCCGAGTCGAAGGGCGCGCCGCACCTCGCGGCGGGACGGACGGGCGGACGGGGTGCGGGCGGCGGGGACACCGGGCCGCTCGGGGGCGGCAGGCCGCTCCGGGGCATCGGACCGTGACGGGACATCGGGCCGTTCCGGGGCGGCGGGCGGCTCCCCGGGCGACAGCCGGGCGCCGATCAGCTCGACCTGGTCGTCGAGCGTGGGGCGGGCGAACAGGTCGGCGACCTCCAGGGCGGCGCCGGGGAAGGCACCGGCCAGGCGGGCGTGCAGCCGGCCGAGCAGCAGCGAGTTGCCGCCGAGGTCGAAGAAGCGCCGGTCCCCGGGGACCTGGTCGAGTTCGAGCAGGTCGGCCCAGCTGGAGGTGACCAGGCTCCGCACCTCGGGGCCGGCCACCGGGCCGGGCTCCGCCGTCCGGCCGGGGCCGTCGGCGACGGTCTGCTGCCGCGCCCCGGCGGGCACCCGGGCGAGCAGGGCGGCGGCCTTGCGGTCCACCTTGCCGTTGGGTGTCAGGGGCAGGTCGGCCGTGGTGACCAGCCGGTCGGGCAGCATCCAGGCCGGCAGCGCGGCGGCGGCGAAGGTGCGCAGCTCGTCGAGGCCGGGCGGGAGCACGCCGCGGGCGGGGACGGCGACCGCGACCAGCCTGGCCGAGGCGCCCTCGCCGCGCAGGGTCAGCACGACCCGGGCCAGGCCGGGGTGGGTGCCCAGGACGGACTCGATCTCACCGAGCTCGACCCGGTGTCCGCGGATCTTGACCTGGCTGTCGGCCCGGCCGAGGAAGATCAGCCGGCCCTGGTCGTCGCGGCGCACCAGGTCACCGGTGCGGAAGTAGCGGCCGCCGCCCTCGGGGCGGTTCGGGTGCGCGGTGAACCGTTCGGCCGTCAGGTCCGGCTGCTGCCAGTAGCCCTGGGCGACCGCGGGCCCGCCGATCCACAGCTCGCCGGGCTCGCCCGGGGCCGGTTCGGCGGTGCCGTCGACCTCGGTGACGACCAGGTCGGTCGCCCCGATCGGGTCGCCGAGGTGGACGGCGGTGCCGTCGGCCACCCGGGCGATGGTGGACCAGATGGTGGCCTCGGTCGGCCCGTAGACGTTCCACAGGCTGCCGGTGCGGGCCGCCAGCGCGGTGGCCAGGTTCGGCGGCAGCGCCTCCCCGCCGCACAGGGCGGTGAGGCCGGGGGCGCCGGTCCAGCCGCCGTCCAGCAGCAGCTGCCAGCCCGCCGGGGTGGCCTGCAGGACGGTGACGGACCGTTCGGCGATCAGGCCGGCCAGCCGGCTCGCGTCGATGACGTCGGCCCGGCGGGCCACCACCACGGTGCCGCCGGTCAGCAGCGGCAGGAACAGCTCCAGCACCGAGATGTCGAAGCAGACCGTGGTGACGGCCAGCAGCCTGGCGTCGGCGCCGGTACCGGTGGCGGCGGCGATGGCGTCCAGGGTGTGGACGACGTTGCCGTGGGTGACGGCGACGCCCTTGGGCCGGCCGGTGCTCCCGGAGGTGAACATCAGGTACGCCGGGTCGCCCGGCCCGGGTGCGGCGGCTGCCGCGGCTGCCGGGTCCGCCGGGGCACCGGCGCCGGAGGCGGTGGCCTCGTCGGCGGGGACCACCCGCAGCCCGGACGGGAGCAGCGCGGCGAGGTCCCGGTCGGCGACGGCGAGCCGGCAGCCCGCGCCCTCCACCACCATCCGCAGCCGGTCGGCCGGGTAGGAGTCGTCCAGCGGTACGTACGGGCGTCCGCTCTTGAGGATGCCGAGCAGGACGGCCGGCAGCCGGGCGCCGCGGTGCATCAGGACCGCGACCGGTTCGCCGGGGGCCGCGAGGGCGGCGACCTGCCGGGCCACCGCGTCGGACAGCTCGTCCAGCCGGGCGTAGCTCAGGGTCTCCTCGCGGTCCTCGACGGCGGGCGCGTGCGGGTGCCGGCGGACGCGGTCGGCGAACCGGCCGGCCAGGGTGTCCGCCGCCGGGTCCAGCAGCGTCCCGACGGTGCCGCCGGGCAGCTCGCGGGAGACGCCGACCGCGAGCCGGCGCAGCTCCTCGACCAGTCCGTCGACGGCCGAGCCGTCCAGCGCGGCGGTGCGGTGGTTGGCCAGCACCTCCAGACCCGCGGGTCCGTCGGTGATCTCCAGCCCGAGGTCGAAGTGGCCGCGCTGGCCGCGCCGGTAGCGGTGCGGGCCGAAGCCGGTCCGGTCCGCGGCGGCCGGGCCCCGGAGCCAGTTCTGGTAGGCGAAGGTCACCGTGGGGACGGCCCGGTCGCCGCCCGCCGCCCGGCACAGGTCGGCCAGCCGGGGGTAGGGCGTCGCCGCGTGGGCGAGCGCGCCCCTGATCTCCTCGTGGAGCTCGGTCAGCCAGGCGGCGACCGGCCGGTCCGGGTCCAGCCGGACCCGCAGCGGCACGGAGTTGACGAAGCATCCGACCGCCGTGTCCTCCTCGGCCGAGACCCGGCCGTAGGTGGGGACCGCGACCAGGAAGGAGCGGCTCCCGGTCGACCGGCCGAGCGCGGCGGCGAACGCCGCCAGCAGCACGGTGAACGGCGTCACCCCGGCACTGCGCGCGGTCCGGGCCAGCAGCGCGGACAGATCGGTGCCGAGCCGGTACTCGCGGTGGGCGCCGGCCGCACCGGCGGGTCCCTGCGGGAAGGGCCCGTCGGCGCGCAGCCCGGCCAGCCGTGCGGTCCAGAACTCCTCGTCCTCGGTGCGGGTGCGGCGGGCGTCCTCCTGCTCGCGGCGCAGGAGGGCGGCGAACGGGACGGCCGGCGGCAGGGCGGTGCCGGTTCCCGTGCCGGTGCGGGCCGCGTAGAGCGCGGCCAGGTCCTGGCCGAGCAGTTCGGCCGAGCGGCCGTCGACCGCGACGTGGTGGGTGGTCAGCTGCAGGACCGGCCCGTCGGGGTCCGTCCACAGCACGGCGCGCAGCAGGGGTCCGGTGGCCGGGGCGAGCCGCCGGTCGGCCTCCTCCCGCAGGGCGGCGGCCAGGTCCTGGCCCGGCTCGGGCGACCGTTCCAGCAGGTCGGGCGCGGCCGGGGCGGGGACGAAGCTCGGCTCGCCGTCGTGCGGGCGCACCGAGCAGGCCAGCACCGGGTGACGGTCCACCAGGTCGGCCAGCGCGAGGCGCAGGGCGGCGCGGTCGACGCCCGGCAGGTGCCAGGCCAGCGAGATGTTGTAGGGCGCCAGCGGGGCGGCGGCCTGGTCGGAGGTCCACATCCCGATCAGGCGGTCGGGCAGCGGTACGGCGGCGCCGGGGCCGGCGGGGTACGTCACGGTGTCGTCGGCGGGTCCGGTGGTGGCGGGTGCCGTGGTGGCGGGTCCGGTGGTCGGCCGGGCGGTGGCCGGGTGGGCGGTGGCGCGGTCCGGGGCCGGGGACCGGTCGTCGTCGGCCCCGACGGCGGCGGTGAGCGGGGCGCCGTGGTCGCGCAGCAGACGGTCGGTCAGCTCGCCGAGGGTGGCGCTGTCCAGCAGCACCGCCAGCGGGATCCGGCCGAGGTCGTCCTCCAGCAGCCTGCTGAGGCGCATCACCGCGATGGAGTCCACGCCGTACTCGACCAGCGGCCGGTCCGGGCCGATCATGGCGGCCGGTACCCCGATCGCCCGGCCGACCCGTTCGGCCAGCCAGCGCAGCACCGCTGTACGGGGGCGCGGCAGCCCGGCTGCGGAGTCCAGCGGCGGCCGATCGGCGGGCGCGGCTGGCGTGCCCTGCGGGGCGGCCGCCGCCTGCGCGGCAGCCGGGGCCGGGACGGCCGGGGCCGGGTCGGCCACGCCGAGCGCCTGGGACCAGCGGTCCTGGTCCCCCGCGACCAGCGCCGCGTGGCTGCGGTCGGGTCCGAGCGCGGACGCCAGCAGGGGCCACATCTCGCGGACCGCCGCGTCCGCCGGGATCGGGCGCAGGCCGTAGGTGTCGGTCAGGTAGCCGAGGGCGGCCGGTTCGGGCGCCATGCCCGCGCCGTCGAGGACCGGCCACCCCACGGAGAGGGTGCGGCCGTGGCGCAGGCCGCGCTCGGTCCAGCGGGCCCGGGTGGCCGCGAAGCCGTCCAGGAAGCCGTTGGCGAAGGCGTAGTCGGACTGCCCCTGGTTGCCGACCAGGCTGGCCAGCGAGGAGGCGAGGACGAAGAAGTCCAGCGGGTGGGCGGCGAACACGGCGTCCAGCGCGACGGCGCCCAGCGCCTTCGCCCGGCACACCTCCGCGATGGCCTCGGGGGTCTTGCCGCGCAGGAAGCCGTCGCGCAGCACCCCGGCGGTGTGGAAGATGCCGCGCAGCCGGGTCCCCGACCGCTCCAACCCGGCAGCGAGGGAGGCGAGTTGTCCGACGTCGGTCACGTCGCAGCGGTACTGCTCGACGGTCCCCGTGCCGCTCCCGCGCAGGTCGGCGAGCAGCTGCTCGTCCGGGGCCGAGCGGCCGACCAGGACCAGGTGGGCGGCCGGCGCGGCGGCCCGGACCGCGGCGGCGAGCTGCCGGCCCAGTCCGCCGGCGCCGCCGGTCACCAGGTAGGTGCCGTGCGGATCGAGCAGGTCGCCCGGGAGGCCGGAGGGCAGCGGCCCGCCGGTCCGCGGCAGCGGCATCAGGACCGCGCGCCGGCGGCGGGAGTCGGCGCCGAGCCGGATCCACTCCTCGCCCGCCGCGGGCTCGGTGGCGGCCTCGGCGAGCAGCTCCGCGGTCGCCGCCGCACCGGCGTCGAGGGTGGCCAGCCGCAGGCGCAGCCGTCCGGTCTCCCCCGCCGCGGTGCGCAGCAGGCTGTGCAGTGCGCGGACGGCGGGCGCCGGTTCGCCGTCCTGCTCCGCCTCGGTGACCAGCAGCACCAGGCTGCCGTCCAGGGCCCGGCTGCGGACCAGGCCGCGCAGCAGGCCGAAGATCCCGTCGACGACTCCGGAACCGAAGCCGGTCCAGGCCGGGCCGAGCCGGCCGGGGGTCAGCGGTTCGGTGCCGAAGCCGAGGCCGGGCAGGCCCCCGGTGAGGTCCACCAGGAGGGTGTCCGGGGTGCCGGTGCGGGCGGCGGTCTCCGCCAGCGCGGCGGTGTCGCCGGCCCGGGTGAGGGTGAGGTGGGCGGCCCGGTGCGCGGCCAGGGCGGGGGCGAACGCACCGTCGCCGACGGTCCACAGCGTGCCGGTCGGGCGGGTGGCGCCGGGCCGGGGGGCGTCCGCCCAGCCGAGCCGGTAGGCGGCCACCGGCGGCGCCGGCTGCCCGGAGCGCCCGGCCTCGGCGGGCCGCTCGGCGGCGGCAGGCTGCTCGGCGGCGGCGGACTGCCCGGCGGGGGCTGCGGTCTGCGGCACCGCCGCCCGATCGGGCGTCACGGCGGTGTCGCGGAGCTCGGTCCTGACCCGGAACCCCTCGACCTCGGCGAGCACCCGGCCCGAGGCGGGGTCGACCAGGCGGAGGTCGAAGACGTGGAGGCCGGAAGCCTCGTCGGCGCGGACCCGGCGGCTGTGCAGGTAGGCGGCGCCGGTCACCGGGCCGTGCACGGTCAGCCGGTCGATCGCCATCGGCCGGTAGCGGCGCCGGGCGCCGGGGTCCTCGGCCAGCAGCAGGAACGCCGCGCCCTGGCAGGCGCCGTCGAGCAGCGCCGGGTGCAGCACCTGCCGGCCGTCGCCGTCCTCGCCGGGCGGCAGCCGCAACTCGGCGGTGGTCTCCTCGCCGCTGCGCACGGCCCGGCGGACGGTGCGGTACAGCGGCCCGTACGCGAAGCCGTGGTCGGCGAAGACCCGATAGAAGGCCTCGGCGTCGGTACCGCCGCCGAGGTGCCGGTCGAGGTCGGCGATCCGGTACTGCAGGGACGGCTGCACCGGGTCGGTGGTGCGCGGCTCGGTCCAGCCTTCGGCGGCGGCCGCCGCGGGGCCGTGGTCGCCGCCCGCCTCGATCCGGAACCGCCGGCAGCCGTCGGCGTCGGGCTCGGCCAGCTCGGCGCGGACCGTCATCGGCAGACCCGCGGCGGGCGAGGGCCACACCAGGTCGCGGATCACCTGCCGGTACGGCGACCGGCCGGCGGTGAGCAGGGCCTCGTGGACCAGTTCGGGGTGGAAGGCCCCCGGCAGCAGCGGCACGCCGTCGACCACGTGGTCGGCCACCCAGCGGGAGGCCCGGCCGAGTTCGGCGGTCACGGTCCGGGCGCCGGGGATCCGTACGGTGTCGGCGAGCGGCAGGTCCACCGGGGTGCCGTCGGGCCGGTCCTGGCCGGCGGGGTCGGGCAGGGCGCAGCGGCGGCGGGCGAACGGGGTGGTCGGCAGGGCCACCCGGCGGCCCGGGGCGGCGTCGGGCAGCCGGCCCTCGGTCACCCAGGCGGTGGCCGCGGGGTCGGCGCTGACGGTGGTGTCGGCGGTCACCAGGTCCGGGTGGTGGTGTCCCTCGGCGAGGGCGGTGAGCGCGGCGCGCAGCGCCCGCGGGTCGGACCCGGTGACGGCGGCCCGGTGGGTCCAGGTCTCGCGGCCGGTCCGCAGCGTACGGGCGAGGTCGGCGGGGGTGGCCTCGCCGCCGAGCAGGGTCTCGGCGCCGGGGCCCGCGGCGAGCGCGTCGGCGAGCCGGGCGGCCAGGGTGCGCAGCCGCTCCGGGTCGGGGGCGGAGAGCGGCAGGACGACGGGGCCGTGCGGCCCGTCGGCCCGGTCGGCCGGCCGGTACTCCTCCAGCAGGACGTGGGCGTTGGAGCCGCCGGCGCCGAACGAGCTGACCGCGGCGCGGCGCGGCAGCGGCCGCCCGTCGGCGTCGTGGAGCCGCGGCCACGGCTCGGCGCGCTGCTGGACGATCAGCGGGGTGCCGTCCAGGTCGAGCTTCGGGTTGGCCCGTTCGGCGTGCAGGGTGGGGACCAGCCGGCCGTGGCGCAGCTGGAGGATGGCCTTGGTGAGGCCGGCCACTCCGGCCGCGGCCTCGCCGTGGCCGATGTTGGACTTGACCGAGCCGATCCGCAGTCCGGCGTCGGCGGTGGCGGGCCGGTCGCCGCCGAACGCCATTGCCAGGGCGCGCAGTTCGATGGGGTCGCCGAGTTCGGTGCCGGTGCCGTGGGCCTCCACGTAGCCGATCCCGGCGGGGTCGAGGCCGGCCCGTTCCAGGGTGGCGCCGATCAGCGCGGCCTGCGCGAGCGGGTTGGGCACGGTGTACCCGCCGGTCCCGCCGCCGTGGTTGAGGCCGGTGCCGCGGATCACGGCGTAGACGGTGTCGCCGTCGGCCTCGGCGAGGTCGAGGCGCTTGAGGACGACGGCGCCGACGCCCTCGCCCGGCACGAACCCGTCGCCGCCGGCGCCGAACGCCCGGGTCCGGTCGCCGCGGGAGGGCATGCCGAGCGCGCAGAGGCCGGCGAAGCGGTCCGGGTGCAGGTAGAGGTTGACGCCGCCGGCCAGGGCGAGGTCGGCCTCGCCGTCCTGGACGGCCCGGCAGGCGAGGTGGAGCGCGGTCAGCGAGGACGAGCACATGGTGTCGACCGTCATGCTGGGGCCGCTCAGGTCGAGGGCGTGCGAGACCCGGTTGGCGACCGAGGCGGCCGCGGTGACGGCGTACTCCGGGTTGTCGGCGCCGGCCAGCCGGGCCTGGTGCTGGGCGATCAGGTGGCTGTTGGCGGTGACGCCGGCGAAGACGCCGACCCGGGGGCCGCCGCCGGCGCCCGCCAAGGTGCGGCGGCTGTACCCGGCGGTCTCGAAGGCCTCCCAGGAGACCTCGAGGAAGAGCCGTTCCTGGGGGTCCATCACGGCGGCGTCGCGCGGGGTGATCCGGAACAGCTCCGGGTCGAAGCGGTCCCAGCCGTCGAGGAAGCAGCCCCAGCGGGCGTAGCCGCCGCCGGTGGTGCGGGCGGTGCGCCAGTCCCAGCGGTCGGCGGGGACCTCGGTGACGGGGGTACGGCCGCGGGAGAGCAGCTGCCAGAAGGCGTCGACGTCGTCGGCGCCGGGGTAGCGGCCGGCCAGCCCGATGACGGCGACGGCCGGGCGCCCGGGCCCGCCGGTGGCGGCGGCCGGGGCCTGCGGACGGGTCGGGCGGGCCGGGCGGGCCGGGCGGGCCGGGCGGGCCGCGACATCGGCGGTGGTGTCGCGGGTGGCGGTGGTGGCGGTGCCGGGGGTGTACGCGATGGCGTGCCCGGTGGTGGGGGGCGCCGCGAGCCAGCCTGCCAGCCTGCGCAGCGTCGGGTGCTCGAACAGCACCGTCGAGGGGATCTGCCGGTCGGCGAAGCGCTGCCGCAGGGCACCGGTGAACTCACCGTTGAGCAGGGAGTCCACGCCGATCCCGGGGAAGTCGGTGTCGTGGTCGATCAGGTCGCGGTGCTGGCCGGTCAGGTCGGCGACCAGGCCGGTCAGTTCGCTGAGCAGCTGCTCGGGGTCGGCCGCGTCGGCGGGTGCGGCGGGGACGGCCGGTGCGGCGGGGGCAACGGGGGCGGCCGGCCGGGCCCGGTCGTCGAGGGCGCGGGCCAGGTCGTCGACCGTCCGGTGCTCGAACAGGGCGGTGGCGGGGATCGGACCGAACTCCCGGGAGACGGCGGTGACCAGCTCCATGTTGAGCAGCGAGTCGATGCCCAGCTCCTGCCACGGCAGGTACCCGGGGACGGCGGCCTGCGGATCGCCGAGCAGGTCCCGGACGATCTCGCGCAGCCGGTCGCCGGTCCGGCCGTCGGCCGTGGGCGCGTCGGCGCCGGCCGCGGGCGCCGGGTCGTCCGCGGGCGCGGGAGCACGGCAGTCCAGCAGGGCGACGCAGCCGGGTGCGTCGCGCAGGTGGCGGACCCCGCCGAGCCGCCAGCCGCCCGCGTCGAGCAGCGCCCGCCAGCGGTCGGGGTCGAGCAGCGGGCCGTGCGGCAGCCGGTACTGCGCGTCGACGTAGCGCCACCAGCCGTCCGTCAGGCCGAAGGTGAGGGTGTAGACGGCGGCGGGCGCGGTGATCTCGACCAGCAGCAGTCGGCCGCCGGGGGCCAGCAGTTCGGCGACGTGCCGCAGGGTTCGGGTGAGGTCGCGGGTGGCGTGCAGCACGTTGCTGGCGACGACCAGGTCGTAGTGCCCGGGGGTGAACCCCTGGCCCTCGGGGCTCTTCTCGATGTCCAGCAGCCGGGGGTCGACCTGCTCGCCGAACCGGCGGCGGCCGTGCTGGAGGAAGGCCCGGGAGACGTCGGTGTAGGCGTACTCGGCGTCGGTGACGCCGTGGCGGGCCATCGCGGCCAGCGCGGCGGCGGTGGTCCCGCCGACGCCCGCGCCGATCTCCAGGACCCGCGGGCGGCGGCCCGCCCGGGCCAGCCGGGCGGCGGTGGCGGCCAGTTCCTCGGCGGCACTGCGGTTCACCGGGTCGAAGAGCCGGTTGCCGCTGTAGATCGCGGAGACCGCGCCCAGGTCGCCGCGCGGGAACAGTACGGCGGTGGCGGGCTGTTCGCCGCGCAGCACCGGGCCGTAGGCGGCGAGTGCCAGGTCGAGCAGGTCGAGGTGGCCGAGCAGGTCCGGGTGGTCGGCCAGCAGCGCGGCGCGGGCCGCCGTCAGCTCGGCGCCGGACGGGACCTCCGGGCCCTCGGTGCGCAGCAGGTCCAGGACCGCGGCGAGCAGGCGGTGGTGCTCGGGGACGACGCCCAGCAGGTCGGCGGCGGCCGCCGTGCCGGCCCGGGCGGTGGCGCGGTCGAGGCCCAGGTCGGCCATCCGGCGGGCGAGCGCGCCGCGGGCGTAGCGTTCCAGCCGGTGCGCCGGGTCGGCGGCGGGCCGGGTCAGGGCCCGCAGCGGCTCGGGGTCGCCGCCGACGGCGACGGTCTGCGGATCGGTGCCGGTCATGCCCGCTTCCAAGGCGGCCACCCCTGTCTCTGGTAGGAAGTCGGTCAGTCCGGGGTACTGCCGCCGGACGTGCGCCGCGTACTGCCGGGCGAGGCCGGTGCCCCGCCACAGGCCCCAGTCGAAGCTGCGGGCGAGCAGGCCGCCGTCGCCGTCGACGGCGGCCGCGTAGTGGTCGAGGAAGGCGTTGGCGGCGGCGTAGTTGAGGCCGCCGACGCTGCCGAAGAGGCCCGCGACGGAGGAGAACAGCACCAGCGCGGTGCCCGGCCGTCCGGCCAGGGCGCGGCGCAGCGTGAGGACGGCGGCCACCTTGGTGTCGAGCACGTGGTCGATGTCGGCCGGACCGAGGCCGGTCAGCAGCCCGTCGCTGACCGTACCGACGCTGTGCAGCACCCCGTCGGGCTCGCCGAAGGCGGTCCGGCACTCGTCCAGCGCGGCGGTCACCGCCCGCGGGTCGGTCACGTCACCGGCCAGGTAGCGGGCCCGCCCGCCGGCCGCCCGCAGGTCGTCCAGCAGTGTCCGGACCCGGTCGCTCTCGGCCGACCGGCCGACCAGCACCAGGGAGGCCCGGTAGGCGGTGGCGAGGTGGCGGGCCACCTCGGCCCCGATGCCGCCGGCGCCGCCGAACAGGACGTACGCGCCGCCCTCGCGGAAACCGCGGGCGCCGTCGGGGACCTCCCGCTCGGTGAACCCCTGGCGCAGCCGGCGCCGCTCCCGGACGGCGACCAGCGGGACGGTCCGGCCGCACGGCTCGGCCAGCGCGCCGCGCAGCACCTCGGCCGTTCCGGGGTCCCGGCCGTCGCGGCCGAGCGCGTCGGCCGGCAGGTCGACGGCGGCCGCGGTGACGCCCGTGAGCTCCAGCGGCAGGGTGCGCAGGGCACCGAGCAGCGCTCCCTGGAGCGCGGCGCCGGGGGCCGCGGACCCGCCGTCGGGTGCGGCGAGGCCGGTGGTCAGCAGCCGTACCCCGGTCGGTGCGGTCCGGACCGCCAGCTCCTGGGCCGTCGTCAGCAGCGCGGTCAGCCAGCCGCGCAGGGCGGCCGTGCCGGAGCCGTCCTCGGTCCACCGGGCGCCGCCGACCAGCAGGGTCACCGTGAGCGGCGCTCCGGCGGCGGCGTGCACGGCGGCGGCGAGCCGGTCGCGGTCGAGGCCGTCGGGGCCCACCGGTACCGGGGTGACCGGTCCACCCGCCGGGCCGTCGGCGGCCAGCTGGGCGGCGAGGTCGGCGGTGTGCCGGTCGTGCAGCAGGACGACGGCGGTGTGCTCGGCCGCCACCGCGTCGACGGCGGCCGGCTCCTCCGCCCAGACCGGCGCCAGCAGACGCAGCGACCCGTGCTCGGCCCGGGTGGCCGGGATGGCCGGGATGGCCGGGATGGCCGGGGTCGCCCGGGTGGCCGGGGTGGCCGCGGCCGCCGGGCCGTCGGCGGGGAGTGCGACCAGCCGCAGGCCGCCGACCCGCAGCACGACCCGCCCGTCGGTGATGGCGTGCAGGTCGACCAGGGTCTGGGCGGGGCTGTCCTCGACGAGGTGCAGCACCAGTTCGGCGTGGTCCGGCACCTCGCCGGTCCAGGCGATCCGGCCGACGGCGGCGGCCATCCGGGGGCGGCCCGGTTCGGTCAGCGCGCAGGCGGCCTGCAGGGCGGCGTCCAGCCAGCCGACCCGGCGGGTGGGCGCGTCGCCCGGCGGCGGTGTCATCCGGGCGACCGCCCAGTCGCCCGAGCGTCGCAGGTCACCGACGGCGGCGTAGGCGGGGCCGACCTCGATGCCGTTGCGGCGCAGGATCGCGGGCAGGTCGACGGGGACGGCGTCGGCGAGCGCCCGGCGGTCGGGCACCAGGCAGTCGGGGGTGTCGGGGTCGGCCGCGGCCCTGGCGTGGACGTGCCCGTCGTGGGCGAGGGTGAGCACCGTGCGGCCGTGGCCGTCGTCGGTGGTGCGCTCCAGCCGCACCCCGTCCTCGAACGGGACCGGGCGCAGGAACCGTACGCCGCGCAGGGCGACCGGTCCGCCGCCGGCCAGGGCGTCGATCAGCAGCGCGCCGGGGGCGACCGCGCGGCCGCCCACCGTGTGCTGCGCCAGGGGGTGTCCGGCGGGCAGCTCCGTGACCTCGGGCCCGGCGGGAGCGGCGGCGGCCGGGGCGGCGGGGGCCACGGCGGCGGCGGGGGCCTGCGGGTCCGTCCGCCGGTCCCCGCGCAGCCAGTACGGCTTGCGGTCGAACGGGTAGGGCACCAGTGGGATCCGCCGGGGCGGCGTGCCGTCGGTCCACAGCGCGGCCCAGTCCGCGGCGGCGCCGGACAGCCAGGCCAGCAGGGGTCGCCGGGCCGGTCCGTCCATCTGGTCCAAGGCGGCGGGGTGATCGGCGGTGGCCGTCGCCGGGTGGGGTTCCCCGGCGGCGAGGGCGCGGGCGGCGGCGGCCAGCGTGGTGAGGTCGGGGACGACCAGCAGGGCCCGTTCGGCCAGCGCCCGGCGGCCGCTCTGCAGCGACCAGGCGAGCTGCCGCAGGTCGGCCGGCTCCCGGGTGACGCGGTCGGCCAGGTCACCGGCCAGCCGGGCGAGCGACCCGGCGGTGGCGGCGGACAGCGGGACGGCGAGCGGCCCGGCGGGCGCTCCCCCGGTGGCGCCGTCGAGCACCGGTGCCTCCTCCAGGACGGCATGGGCGTTGCTCCCGCCGAAGCCGAACGCGCTGACGGCGGCACGGCGGGGCGCGGCACCGGGCAGGCGGGGCCAGTCGACCGCCCGGTCGGCGACGGTGAGCGGGGTGCCGGCCAGGTCGATGTGCGGGTTGAGCTCACCGAAGTTCGGGGTGCCGGGGATGACGCCGTGGCGCAGCACCTGCACGGCCTTGACCAGCCCGGCCAGGCCCGAGGCGCCTTCCAGGTGCCCGATGTTGGCCTTGGCGGAGCCCACCCACAGCCGTCCCCGGGGGCCGGCCGCGGCGGTGGGCGGGCCCTGCGGGTCGCCCTCCAGGACCTCGCGGACGGCGTCCAGTTCGATCGGGTCGCCGAGCGGGGTGCCGGTGCCGTGGGCCTCCAGGAAGCCGAGGTCGGCCGCGCTCAGCCCGGCCCGGTCCAGTGCGGTGCGGATCAGGGCGGACTGGGCCCGCGGGTTGGGTGCGGTGAGGGCGGCGGCGCGGCCGCCGTGGTTGACCGCGGTGGCCCGCAGCACGGCGAGGACGGGATCGCCGTCCGCGACGGCCCGGCCGAGCCGCTTGAGGACCACCCAGCCCGCGCCCTCGCCGCGGACGAAGCCGTCCGCCGAGCGGTCGAACACCAGGCTGGTGCCGTTCGGGGAGAGCATGCCGGCCCGCTGGAAGGCGTGGTGGTTGAAGCCGTTGCTCAGCAGGTTGGCGGCGCCGGCCAGGGCGATCTCGCAGTCCCCGGCGCGGATCGCGGCCTCGGCGAGCGAGAGCGCGGTCAGGGCGCCGGAGCAGGCGGTGTCGACGGTGATGCTCGGCCCGGTGAAGTCGTAGGTGTGCGAGATGCGGTTGGCGAGGAAGGCCGGGAAGGTGCCCACGGTGGCGTAGCCGTCGGCCGCGCCGTTCTCCACCAGCTGCTCGCGGTAGTCGTAGCTGCAGGCGGCGGCGAACACGCCGACCGGGGTGCCGGCCAGGTCGTCGGGGTTGAGGGCGGCGTGCTCGAGGGCCTGCCAGCTCAGTTCGAGCAGGGTGCGCTGCTGCGGGTCCATGGCGGCGGCCTGACGCGGGGTCACGGCGAAGAACGGGGCGTCGAACAGGTCGATCCGGTCCAGCAGACCGGCCCGCAGCCCCTCGGGTACGGACCCGGCGAACCGGTCGGCGGGAACCGGCCCGATCCGGCAGCCGTTGTCGGCCAGCAGGGTCCAGAAGCCGTCCACGTCGTCCGCGCCCGGAACCCTGCAGGCCAGTCCGATCACGGCGATGTCGTCGTCGGACGGCTCCGACCCGGCCGGCCCCGCCCGCAGCGCCTGGACCTGCTGTTCCTCCTGGAGCTGCTCGGGCCGGTCCAGGTCCAGGTCCAGGTCCGGGTCCGGGCCCAGGTCCGGCGCGGCCTCGGGCAGCCGGCCGGCCAGGGCCCGCAGGGTCGGGTACCGCCAGATGGCGGTGGCGGGCAGCGCGGTGCCGAACGCCCGGCCGGTATCCCGGACCAGGCGCAGCGCCTTGGTCGAGTCGAAGCCCTGCTCCCCGAGCGGGAGGTCGGGGTCCACCGGCTCGCCGGCCACCGCGGTGGCCAGCTCGACCAGCCGTTCCAGGGCGGCGCGCGGCGCCCGGTCGGCGACCGCTCCGCCGCGGTGCGCGGTGGGCTGCCGGTCGTCATCGGCGGCCCCGGCCCGGGCCAGCTCGTCCCGTACGGCCTCCAGGTACCGGGCGGCCTCCTGCCCGTTGAACACGGTGTGGTCGAAGGCCAGCACCAGGCGGCGGACCGTCTTCGCACCGCCGTCGGACGGTGCGCCGAGGAAGAGCGTGGCGGCGGCGGGCGGGACGACCACCGGGACGGCGAAGGTCGCGCCGCCGTCGCCGAGGTGGGAGAGCATCAGTGTCACCCGGCCGTCGGCCTGGGACTCGCCGTTCAGTGCCCGTTCGACGGCGTCGGTGTACCGCTCGCCGAACCGGGCGCCGTCCAGCCGGTCCGCCTGCCGTACCACCCCGATCGTCAGGTCGCCGTCGTCGGTGGCGCAGGCGATGCCCAGGTCGACGTGGTCGAAGATGCGCAGGCGGTCGTCGGGGAGGCGGCGGGTGCGCAGCGCGGGGAAGCCGGCCGCGGCCCGGGCCGCCAGCTGCGCGAAGACCTGGAAGGCGGTGGTGAACCCGGTGCCGTGGGTACGGCTGTGGGCGTGCAGCGCGTCCGTCAGGACCCGCTCGGGGAGTTCGGTGGCGACCACGGCGGGCACCACGTCCCCGGCGCCCGCCCGCAGCGCCCGGTTCAGCTCCCGCTGGCGCGGGCTCACCGGCACGTCGGTGTAGTCGGCGGCGGTGACCGGCACCGCGGCGGCGGGGGCCGGAGCGGCGGGGACCGGAGCGGCGGGGACCGGAGCGGCGGCGGGGACCGGAACGGCGGCGGGGGCCGGCGCGCCGGTGCGGCCGTCCGCGACGAACCGTTCCAGGTCGGCCGGCAGCAGGCTGCGGCCCCTGGCGGGGACGGTGGGCAGGATCGCCTCGTCCAGGCCGAGCCGGCGGGCGTGCGCCCGGGTCCTCGGCGGGATGCGGACGGTGCCGGGCGGGATGCTGCCGGGCAGTCCGGCGGCGGACGCGCCCAGCGCCGGTCCGGCCTCGGTGGCCGGGCCACCCGCCGCGGGGGCCTGGGGCCCGCCCTCGGCGGTGACCGGTTCGATCTCGGCGACGGCTCCGCCGATCGGCAGCCGGGTACCCTCCTCGACCAGCCAGCTGCGCAGCCGGCCGGCCACCGGCGACTCGATCTCGACGGCGGCCTTGTCGTGCTCCATCTCGTACAGCAGCTCGTCCTTGGCCACCAGGTCGCCGGGCTGCTTCAGCAGCCGCAGGATCAGGACCTCGACGATCCCCTCCCCCAGGCGCGGGACGGTCAGCGTGGTGGTCGGGGTCTTCTTCTCGCTCATGCCAGCACCGATCGGACGGCCGCGACCACGTCGTCCGCCGCGGGCAGCACGGCGCTCTCCAGGTCGGGGTGGAAGGGAATGTGGACATCCGGCCGGGCGACCAGCCGGGGCGGCGCCAGCAGGGAGTAGAACTCGTCGTCACCGGCGAGGAGTTCGGCGAGGACGCTGGCCCCGAAGCTGCTGGTGCGGTTGTCCTCCTGGACGACGACCAGCCGACCGGTGCGCCGGACCGAGGCGGCGACCGCCGCGCGGTCCAGCGGGGTCAGCCAGCGCAGGTCGATCACCTCGGCCTCGGTGCCCTCGGCGGCCAGCCGGCCGGCCGCGTCGAGGGCCAGTTCGGTCCCGTTGCCCCAGGTGGCGACGGTCACGTCGGTGCCGCCGCGGAGCAGCCGGGCACCGCGGGCGGGCGCCGGGGCCGGCTGGGGCGGGTACGGGCGGCGCATCAGGTGTTTGGGCAGCAGGATCAGCGTGGGGTCGGGGGCCTCGAAGGACTCCAGGAAGACCGCTTCGGTGTCCTCCGGGGTGGACGGCACCACCACGCGCAGCCCCGGCAGGTGGGTGAACAGGCTCTCGTTGCTCTGGCTGTGCCAGATCCCGCCGCCGGGCAGGTAGCCGCCCCAGGGTGCGTAGATGACGACCGGGCAGCGCCAGCTGGAGGCGGTCCGCCAGCGCAGGGTGGTCAGCTGGGACGCGATCTGGTTCCAGGCCGGGCCGGCGAAGTCGACGAACTGGAGCTCGACCACCGGGCGCATGCCGACCGCGGCGAGGCCGACGGCGGCGCCGACGATGGTCGCCTCGGCCAGTGGCGAGTTGGTCATCCGCGGTCCGGCGAGCTCGCCGAGGCCCTTGGTGAAGCCGAAGACGCCGCCCTTGGGGTCCTCGATGTCCTCGCCGAACAGGACCAGTTCGGGGTGGTCGTGCAGTCCGGTGCGCAGCGCCCGGTTCACCGCCTCGACCATCGTGCCGCCGCTCGGGCGGGTGTCGGCCGGGGCGGCGGGCTGCTCGGCGGGCCCGGCGAACAGGTGCTCCAGGACGGCCGTGCGGTCGCCGGTGGGCTCGGCGGCGACGCGGTCGAAGATCTGCTCGACCTCGTCGGCGAGGCGGGCCCGGACCTGGTCGGCCCAGCCGGCGGCGACCGTGCCCTCGGCCTCCAGGCGGCGGGTGAAGAGGTCCACCGGGTCGGCCATGGCGGCGAGTTCGGCCGCGGAGCGGTAGAGGCGCTGGTCGTCGGAGGAGGTGTGGGAGTCGAGCCGGTCCAGCCGGCACCAGAGCACGGCCGGGCCCCGGCCGGCCCGGATGCCGGGCAGCACCTCGGCGGCGGCGGCGTGCACGGCGTCCGGGTCGGAGCCGTCGACCACGGTGGTGACGGCCTCCGGCAGCAGGCCGAGGCGCTGCGGGGAGAGTGCCTCGGTCGGGGTGCTGATGCCGTACCGGTTGTCGGAGACCAGGAACAGGACCGGGAGGCTGCGTTCCACGGCGAAGGCGAGCGCCTCGAAGAATTCGCCCTGCCGGGTCGAGGCGTCGCCGATGGAGCAGACGACGACCTTTCCCTCGTTCCGCAGATCGGACGCCCAGGCGGCGCCGGCGGCCGGGAGGCACTGGCTCCCGGTGGGGCTGGCGAGCGAGAAGACATTTCCCGGCCGGTGGCTGAAATGGGAACTCATGTTGCGTCCCGCGGAATGCGATCCGGCTTTCGCCATGAGGTCCCTGGCCTGCCCCTCGGCGTCCATGCCGCGGGCCAGCATCAGGGTCCGGTCACGGTAGTGCGGGAAGATCAGGTCCCGGGGTTCCAGCAGCTCGCAGACGGCGGCGAGGGCCTCGTGGCCGGCCGAGGAGATGTGGAACCAGGCCTGGCCCTGGCGCAGGACGATCCCGGAACGCCGGTCGCATTCCCGGGACAGCATCATCTGCTCCAGGAACGCCCGGCGGCGTTCCCGGGGAATTCCGGTCCGGGATCGGCCCGCCTGCGCGGGCGCGTCCTGGGAATTCTTGGCCTTCTTCGTCTTCGCAACCGGAGCAGCGTCGGGCACGGCATGTCTCCACGGTCTTCAGGATTCCAACCCGGCTTGGGTACAAAGGAATTCTGGCGGCGCCACGGACAATGGACCATCGCTCGTGCTGAGGTGATTCCGGCTGGTCCTTTCGGACCGGTCCGGGCGGGTGGACGGCGGCCGGCCCCGCCGAAGGGGGGAGCGGCCGCCGCGGCATCCCCCGAAAGGACCAGCGCGCGGGGGTGTCCCCCGCTCAGGGGGGAGCCGTCCGGAGGGCGGCCCTGGTCGCGGGCGTCACCAGTGCGGGCAGCGCGAGCGTCCACAGCGCGCTGACCCGGGCGGCGAGTTCGTCGTCCGCCATGGGGGTGGCCGCCAGCACCTCGATCCCGGCCACGGCCGCGGCCAGCAGGGTCTGCGGGCCGGTGCGCCCGGCGTCGGCGGTGAGTTCCCCGGCGGCGCGGGCCTGGTCGAGCAGCGCCCAGGAGGTGGTCAGCCACACCTGGAAGAAGTCGGCGTGCCCGCCCTCCCGGCCGTGCAGTTCGCGGCTCAGGCGGAAGTTGGCGCGCAGGCCGGGGTCCTCGCGCAGGCTGCGGGCGAGCCAGTGGGTGGAGTCGATCAGGGTCTGCAACGGTGAGCCGTTGTTGCGCGCGGCGAGCGCGTCGACCGAGTCGGCGAGCAGGGTGCGGCCGTACTCCCCGACGGCGTCGGCCAGTTCGCTCTTGGAGCCGAAGTGGAAGTACAGCGCCCCCTTGGTGACCCGGGCCGCGCCGGTGATCTGGGCCAGCGTCGCGTTGGCGTAGCCGTTGCGGTCGAACAGCTCGGCCGCGGCCGACACCAGCCTGCGGCGGGTGGTCACCGACCTCTCCTGCATGTCTCTCCCCTCCCCTTCGTCGGTGTCCGGTGCCGCTCAGCCCGCGTGGGCGAGCCGCCCCCAGGACGGCTGCGGGGCCTCCCGTTCGGGCCCGGCCGCCAGGATCGACTGCTGGAGCCGGCGCAGCCCGGGCGAGGGCTCCAGGCCGAGTTCGCGCACCAGCGTCATGCGCAGCCGCTGGTAGACGGCGAGGGCGTCGCCGCGGCGGCCGGAGTGGTGCAGCGCGATCATCAGCTGGCGGTGCAGCGACTCGTGCATCCGGTAGCGGCCCGCGAGCACGGTGAGTTCGCCGAGCAGTTCACGGTGGCGGCCGAGCCGCAGTTCGGCCTCGATCCGCTGGTCGAGGGCGCACAGCCGGGCCTCCTCGAGGCGGCGGATCTCCATGTCGAGCAGGGAGCCGGCCCGGACGTCGGCGAACGCGGAGCCCTTCCACAGGCCGAGTGCGTCGTGCAGCCGGCGGGCGGCGCCGGGGAAGTCCTCCTGGGCCATCGCCCGGTAGCCGTCGGCCGCGCGCCGCTCGAACTCGTGGGCGTCGCTGACTCCCCCTCTGGTGTCGAGGTGGTAGCCGCCGGGGACGGTGGCCAGCACCCGCTTGGCGTCGTACGGGTCGCCGGCCCGCCGCAGCGCCTGCGCGATCAGCTCGCGCAGTTGCAGGAC
Organism: Kitasatospora sp. NEAU-CNBT7; assembly: GCF_057220535.1. Lineage (NCBI taxonomy): Bacteria > Bacillati > Actinomycetota > Actinomycetes > Kitasatosporales > Streptomycetaceae > Kitasatospora > Kitasatospora sp. NEAU-CNBT7. Next base: position 72,396 of record NZ_JBXQQB010000023.1, read on the forward strand.
GTAGGTCTGCAGGGTGTTGCGGGCGGAGCGCGGCGGGCTGCCGTCCCAGAGCTCCTCGATCAGCAGCGCCACCGGCACCGTCCGGTCGGCGTGCAGGGCGAGGACCGCCAGCAGATGCCGTGGCTTGGGGGCCGTCGGGGCGATGGACACCCCGGATTCCCGTACGTCGAGCGATCCCAGCACATCGATGTCCACGGTGTCTCCCCTGGTCGCTGCCCCGGATGGGCACGGGACGGCACCGGCGCCGCCCCCGCAATTAAAAACAGACTATACGGTTTGCTAGTAGAAGACCAGTCGGTCTGTTTTTGTTTCGGGGAACGGCCGGGGCACGGCCGGGGCACGGCGAAGGCCCGCATCCCGGGTGGGGATGCGGGCCTTCGGGACCGGTCCGGCTCCCGGGTGGGGAGCCGGACCCGGCGCACGGAACACGTGTCCTGGTGGGTCACGCACCGGTCCGACGGGGCGGTCGGCGGGTCAGGACTGCCGGTGCCGCCGGGGTGTGCGGTCCGCGGCCTCGCCGCGGTCGGCCCGGTCGCGGACCGGCTGCCGGCGTTCGCGCCGGCCGCGGACCCGCCCGGTGGGACGGGCCCGGTAGACCTGCGCCAGGACGTGCCAGGGCGAGCACAGCAGTGCGTCGTCCACCTCGGACGGCCCGTCGGGCGGGAGGGCGGCCACGGCCGGTCAGCCGCGACGCACGGTCAGCGGGAGCGAACGGGCGCCGAACAGCCCCTCGCGGTGGAAGTCGTACTCCGCGCCGGGCGTGATCCGGATGTCGGCGAACCGGGCGAGCAGCGCCTCCAGCGCGATCCGGCCCTCCAGCCGGGCGAGCGGCCCGCCGAGGCAGTAGTGGATGCCGTGCCCGAAGGCCAGCTGCGGGTTGGGGCTGCGGCGGTGGTCGAAGCGCTCCGGGTCCGGGACGTGCCGCTCGTCGTGGTTGGCCGACAGCAGCGAGGCCATCACCATCCGGTCCGCGGGGATCACCACCCCGCCGACGGTGACCTCGCGGGTGGTCACCCGGGCCGCCACCGTGATCGGCGGGCGCATCCGGAGCACCTCCTCCACCACCGCGGGGATCAGTCCGGGATCGCTCCGCAGCTCGGCCGCGACCTGCGGGTTCTCCTCCAGGCACAGCACGGTGTTGCCGAGCAGCATCGAGGTGGAGACATGGCCGGCCATCAGCAGCAGCGCACCGAACTCGACGATCTGCCGGTCCGTCAGCCGCTCCCCGTCCAGCTCGGCCGCGGCCAGCCGGGTCAGCAGGTCGTCCTGCGGGGCGCGGCGGCGCTCCTCCACGTGCCGCTGGAGGTAGGCGTGCATCTCCTGCAGCGGCTGCTTGACCAGCCGCTCGTAGTCGTCCCCGGCCTCGTCGCCGAACTGCATCTCCACCGCGTCGTCGACCTGCACCGACAGCATCCGGTCCGACCAGCTGCGGAACAGCTCCCGGTCCTGCGGCGGCACCCCGAGCAGCTCGGCGATCACGATCACCGGCAGCGGGTAGGCGAAGTCGCCGACCACGTCGAAGGTGCCGCCCTGCACCGCGTCGAGCAGCTGCCCGGCGAGCTCGGTCACCCGCGGCTCCAGCTCGGCGACGGTGCGCGGGGTGAACGCCTGGCTGACCAGGCTGCGCAGCCTGCGGTGCAGCGGCGGGTCGATGACGGAGAGGATCTCCTCGCTCAGCGCGCTGGAGTCCGGCCGCAGCCGGCCGAGGTCCGAGGAGAAGACGGCGGGATCGGAGGTGACCGCCAGCACGTCGGCGTGGCGGTAGACGTGGAACACCCCGTACCGGTCCTCGTGGACCGGGTGGTGGTCGCGCATCTCGCGCAGCCAGGCGAACATCGCCGGGCCGCCGTCGGCCAGGGAGGGCGGGGCGGGAACGGTCTGCTGGTCCATCATGGCTCCTTCGGCGCGGGCAAGGGTGCGGGCCGCCCGGGCCGGGCGGCCCGCCCGCGCCCGGTCAGGTGTGGTCGGCGGCTACGGCGGCGGGCGCCAGCGCGTACGGGTCGAGGGCGTCGGCGGGGTGGTGTTCGATCTGCAGCCGCAGGCCCAGGTCGTGCTCGGCGGCCATCTCCAGCAGGACCTCCATCGCCAGGTGGTCCTCCAGGGCGAAACCGGTCGAGTCGAAGACCGTCGTCCGGCCGCGCAGGTCGCGGGCGAGCGAGGGGTCCGCGCACAGCTCGCCGAGGCTGAGCCCGATCTCGTCCCGCGCCAGCTGCTGGCACTCGCCCTCGTGGCGGGCCTGCTCCGGGTGGTCGGGGCTGACGTAGGCGCGCCGCAGCAGGTCCAGCGGCAGCTCGGTCTTGCCGACCAGGTCGGCGCCGATGGCGTTGACGTGCAGGTGCGGGCGGGTGACGGTGTGCGCGGGCAGCACCGGGGGGCCGTCCACCGCGACGGTCGTCGCCGTGCAGATGATGTCGGCCGACGCGGCGATCAGGTCGGGCCCGGCCACCCGGACGTCGAGGCCGAGGAAGGCGACCCGGTCGGCGAGGCTCGCGGCGTGCACCGGATCGGTGTCGTGCACCAGCACCCGCTCGAGGGGGAACACCCGTGTGAGCGCGTGCAGTTGGGTGACGGCCTGGGCGCCGGCGCCGATCAGGCCCACCACCCGGCTGTCCGGCGCGGCCAGCAGCCGGCTGGCCACCGCGGACGCCGCGCCGGTGCGGATCGCGGTGAGCAGCACCCCGTCGATCAGCGCGGTCAGCGACCCGGTGGTGTCGTCGAACCGGGCGACCGTGCCCAGGATGGTCGGCAGCCCGAACCGGCCGGGGTTGCCCGGGCTGTAGCCGACCGTCTTCAAGGTGATGCTGTCGCCCGGTTCGCGGTGCGGCATCCACTCCCAGATGCCGGGGACCGGCTCGGCCCGGACGAAGCCGCCGCGCTGCGGCGACAGCGCCCGCCGGCCTCTGCCGACCTCGGCCAGTCCCTCGGCCAGCCGGTCGATCACCCGGTCCATCACCGCGTCCCGGCCGACTCTCTCCACCACCTGTGCCACGTCACGTTCGCTCAGGACCCAGGTCTTCATCCGACGCTCCCAGAGTTCGATCGCCGGCCGTCGGGATCGGCCGGGGGCTGAGCGCACCAGCGTGGCCGGGGGCCTTGACACGGGCCTGATGGGGCTGACGGGGCCCCGGGGGCGCCCCGTGCGCCCGTCAGCTGGATCAGCCCGCTGTCAACGCGCCCGCCGAGACTGTCCGGCGCCCGCACCGCGCCCGCACCGAGGGCGCCGGGGACCCTGCCGGGCCCGACGGAAGGACGACCGATGCTGGATGGATGCGTGCCCTGGCCGCCGGAGGTGGCCGAGCGGTACCGCGCCGCCGGGTACTGGCGCGGCGAGACCCTGGGGTCGCTGCTGCGCGGCTGGGCCGAACGGTACGGCGACCGGGTCGCCCTGGTGGGCGCCGACGGCGTCCGGGTGACGTACCGCGAACTGGACGCCTGGTGCGACCGGTTGGCGGCCGGGTTCGCCGAGCGCGGGATCGGCCCGCGGGAGCGGGTCCTGGTGCAGCTGCCGAACACCCCGGCGTTCGTGGCCGTGTGCTTCGCACTGTTCCGGGCGGGTGCGCTGCCGGTGTTCGCGCTCCCCTCGTACCGCGGCAACGAGCTGCGGCACCTGGCCGAACTGTCCGGTGCCGTGGCCTTGGTGGTCCCGGACCTGGTCAGAGGCTTCGACCACCGGGAGCTGGCCCGGGAGCTGCGGGCCGAGGTGCCGCGGATCGCCCAGGTCTTCGTCGCGGGCGACCCGGGTGCGGGAGGCGACGGCTTCACGGCCCTGTCCGACCTGGAGCGTGCCCCGGCCGTGCTCCCCGAACCGGACGCCGGTGACGTCGCGTTCTTCCTGCTCTCCGGCGGGACCACCGCACTGCCGAAGATGATCCCGCGCACCCACGACGACTACGCCTACCAGAGCCGGATCACCGCCGACCTGTGCGGACTGGGCCCGGACACGGTCTACCTGGCGGTGCTGCCGGTCGAGTTCAACTTCCCCTGGGGCTGCCCCGGCGTGATCGGGGTGCTGGGCACCGGCGGCCGGGTGGTGTTCGCCGAGGAGCCCACCCCCGAGGTGTGCTTCCCGCTGATCGAGCGCGAGCGGGTCACCATGACCTCGGTCATCCCGACCATCGTCCACCTGTGGCTCGACGCCGCCGGGCGCACCGGCAGCGACCTCTCCAGCCTGGACGTCCTGCAGGTCGGCAGCTCGAAGCTGCACGACGAGGTGGCCGCCCGGATCGGGCCCGGGCTCGGGGTCCGCCTGCAGCAGGTCTTCGGCATGGCCGAGGGGCTGCTGACCTTCACCCGCTTCGACGACCCGCGCCCGGTCGTGCTCACCACCCAGGGCCGCGCGGTCTCCCCGGCCGACGAGATCCGGGTGGTCGGCACCGACGGGCGGGACGTCCCGGACGGGGAGACCGGCGAGCTGCTGACCCGCGGCCCGTACACCCTGCGGGGGTACTACCGGGCGCCGGAGCACAACGCCACGGCGTTCACCGAGGACGGCTTCTACCGCAGCGGCGACCTGGTCCGGCGGACCGCGGACGGCGGGATCGTGGTCGCGGGCCGGGTCAAGGACGTGGTGATCAGGGGCGGCGACAAGGTCTCCGCCACCGAGGTCGAGGGCCATCTGACCGCCCATCCGGCGGTCCAGCAGGCGGCCGTCGTCCCGATGCCGGACGCCCTGCTGGGCGAGAAGACCTGCGCCTTCGTGGTGCCGGCGGCCGGCGGACCGGCCCCGACCCTGCCGCAGCTGCGCAGGCTGCTGCGTTCGCGCGGACTGGCCGACTTCAAGCTGCCGGACCGGGTGGAGGTGGTCGACGGCTTCCCGCTGACCGGCCTCAACAAGGTGGACAAGAAGGTCCTGGCGGCACGGGCGGCCGACCTGGTCCGCTCCGGTGCGGCAGCCGCGGACGCGGGCTGAGGGAGGAGTGCGATGAACAGCGCAGCGCACTACCTGGTGCCGTTCCAGCGCCGCGGCAGCATCGTCGGCCAGGCCGACCTGGCGGCGCTGGCGGACGTGGTGCACTCACCGGACCCGCTGTCGGCGGGCGTGTGGCGCGAACGCTTCGAGCAGCGGTTCGCCGACCTGACCGGCGCCCGGCACGCCCTCTCGGTGACCAGCGGGACGGTCGCCCTGGAGCTGGCCGTCCGGCTGCTCGACCTCGCCCCCGGGGACGAGGTGATCGCCACCCCGCAGACCTTCCAGGCGACCGTGCAGCCGCTGCTGGACCACGAGGTCACGGTGCGGTTCTGCGACGTCGACCCGGACACCCTGAACATGGACCCCGCGGTGCTGGAGGGCCTGATCACGGCCCGCACCCGGGCGATCCTGCTGGTGCACTACGGTGGTCTGCCCGCCGACATGACCCGGGTGCTGGCGCTGGCCCGGCGCGCCGGCATCGTGGTGGTGGAGGACTGCGCCCACGCGCTCGGGGCCGCCCACCGCGGCGTCAGCCCCGGTGCGCTGGGCGACATCGGCTGCTTCAGCTTCCACTCCACCAAGAACATCACCACCCTCGGCGAGGGCGGGATGATCACCCTGAACCGGGCCGACTGGGCCGAGCGGGTCGAACGGCTGCGCGGCAACGAGGTGGACGGGGTGTTCGTCCCGGTCACCGACCGCGCCGGCGAGGAGCCGGCCCTGCTGCCGTGGATGCGGTTCTCCGCCGACGTGTACCGCCGGGCGGCCGTCGGCATCCGCGGCGCGGGCACCAACGCCACCCTGTCGGAGGCGGCCGCCGCCGTCGGGCTGGTGCAGCTGGACGCACTGGAGCGGTTCACCGAGCGCCGCCGCTGGATCGCGGGCCGGCTGGACGCCGCCGTCCGCGGGTTCCCCGGCACCCGCCTCCAGCGGGTACCGGAGGGCAGCAGCCACGCCTACCACCTGTACACCTTCTTCCTCACGGCCGGACGCGAGGCGCGGGAGCGCTTCGTCCGGGCGCTGGACCGAAGAGGCGTGGAGGTCCAGCTGCGCTACTTCCCGCTCCACCTGCTGCCCGAGTGGCGGCTGCGCGGCCACGGCCCGGGCGAGTGCCCGCAGGCCGAACGGGTCTGGTTCGACGAACAGGTCAACCTGCCCTGCCATCCGGGCCTGACCGACGACCAGGTGGACCACCTGGTCGACTCGGTCGGCCACGCCCTGCGGGAGGCCCTGATCGGCACCGGCGGCCGCCGGCTCGCCGTGCGCTGACCGCGTACCACGCCCCCTTCCCCGACCCGACCGACCAGAGAGGCGCAGCACCGTGCCGTTCATCGATGTGAAGATCTACGACCGCCGGCTCGACGAGCGCAGTGAGCGGGAGCTCATCGAGCGGATCACCCAGGCCGTGGTGGACGTCTTCGACGAGTCCATCCGGGCCCAGACCTGGGTGGCGCTCACCGGCGTCGCCCCCCGGCAGTGGGGCATCGGCGGTGTCCCCGGCAGCTGACCGGCGCCGCCCGGCCGGGCAGGTACGCGGCCGGGCCGGCAGTCAGGCGGGCAGTCAGGCGGGCAGCCCGGCGCACATCCCGGCGAGCAGCCAGTCGAGGGCGCGGTCGAAGTCACGGTCGCGCAGTTCGCCGATGCTGACCCCGGAGTGGCGCTCCATCATGCCGCCGCCGGCCTCGATGCCGGGTGCCTCGGCCACGCTGCCGGCGACCTCCTCCAGGAACTCGTCGGCGGTGCGGCCCGACTCGCGCCCGTACTCCAGCCAGCGGCTCTCCATCGAGGTGAAGCCGTAGACGTACTGGAAGACGGCCGACAGCGCGGCGGGCCGCTCCTGCTCGGGCAGCGGGGAGCGGGCCACCACCTCCTGGGCGCAGGCGGAGAACCGCATGCTCTGCGGCCCGATGTTGAGGTACTCGCCGTACGAGCGGATCGCCCACGGGTGGGCCACCATGGTGCGGCGCCAGGCGGCGGCCAGGGCCCGCAGGTCGCTCTGCCACGGCCGGCCGGCGGTGAGGTCGGGGAGGTCTATCTCCCCGGCCACCGCATCGAGGGCCAGCTCCATCAGGTCGTCCTTGTTGGCGACGTACCAGTAGACGGACATCGGGGTGACGTTCAGTTCGGCGGCCAGCAGCCGCATGGAGAACTGGGCGTCACCCTCCGCGTCGAGCAGCCGCACGGCGGTGGCGACGATCTTCTCCCGGTCGAGGTTGCCCGCGCCGGACCCGCTCTCGGCGGCCCGGCGGCCGCGGGCCGGCCGCGGGGTGAGCCATACGCTCTTCCTCGGTTGCGAGGCTCGCTTGGCGGCCACGTTCGTCCTCCTGGTGTCGTCCTCGGGCGGCAGGTGCTGCAGCAAAGGTACGCGGCCGGGTGCGGGAGTCCCCGCACCCGGCCGCCGGTGACGGATCAGGCGGACGCCGCCGCCGGCTCGCGGCCGTTGTCCGCGTCCTGGGCGGCCGCCTCGGCCAGGGCCGCCCGGTGTAGCAGCAGACCCGCGACCAGACCGCCGGCGAAGACGGCAGCGGCGCCGATCAGCTGGCTGGCGCTGACCCCGTCCGCGAAGGCGTCCCGGACCCGGGCCTGGAGGTCCGCGGTCGGGGCGGCGGCCAGCGCCTCGTGCAGGGAGCCGGCCGTGCCCGCGCCGAGGGCGGCGGGGAGCAGCGCGGCGAACCGGGAGTTGAGCACCGCACCGAGGACCGCGACGCCGAGGCCGCCGCCGAACTCGGTGATGGTGCCCTGGACGCCCGCCCCGACGCCGGCCTTCTCCGGCGGGATGGCGCCCATGATGGCGTTGGCCATGGCCGGCATCGCCAGGGCGATGCCGCAGCCCATCAGCAGCAGGCCGACCAGCATGCCGCCGTAGCCGTGGCCCCGGCCGCCCACCGTGGCGACCGCACCGAGGCCGCCGGCCAGCAGGGTCATCCCGGCGGCGATGGTCCCGGCGGAGCCCAGCTTGGGAAGCACCTTCGCCCCCACCCCCAGCAGGTTGAGCGCCACGATGGTCAGGGCCAGCGGGGCCATCCGCAGGCCGGCGGCCAGCGGGCTGTAGCCGAGCACCAGTTGCAGGTGCTGGGTCAGCAGGAACAGCGAGCCCGCCATCCCGAACGCGACCAGGATGCCGCCGGCCACCGCGCCGTTGAACCGCCGGTTGCGGAAGAAGCCCATGTCGAGCATGGGGAACGGCACGTGCAGCTCCCACCGGACGAACCCGGCCAGCGCGAGCAGTCCGACCACGGCGGGGACCAGCACGCCGGCCGAGGTCCAGCCGTGCTCGGGGCCGGAGATGATCGCGTAGACCACGCCGACCATGCCGACGGTGGACAGCACGGCGCCGACCAGGTCCGGCCGCTTGCCCAGCGGGTTCTTGGTCTCCGGCACCAGCCTGGCGACCGCCAGCCCGCCGATCACCGCGACCGGGACGTTGATCAGGAAGATCGAGCCCCACCAGTAGTGGGCGAGCAGGACGCCGCCGAGCAGCGGGCCGCCGGCGAAGCCGAGCGAGCTGACGGCGCCCCACAGGCCGATCGCCTTCGGCAGTTCGTCGCCCTCGAAGACCTGCATGATCACCGCCAGCGTGGTGGTCATCAGCAGGGCCCCGCCGATGCCCATCCCGGCGCGGGCGGCGATCAGCTGGCCGGAGGAGTGGCTGAACGCGGCGGCCAGCGAGCCGAGCCCGAACAGCACCAGGCCGGTGATCAGCGCCCGCTTGCGGCCGTAGCGGTCGCTCAGGCTGCCCGCGGTGAGCAGCAGCCCGGACTGGACCAGCGCATAGGCGTTGATCATCCATTGGATGTCGGCGGTGCTGGCGCCGAGGTCCTCGGTGAGCGAGGGGATCGCGAGGTTCAGGATCGTGTTGTCCAGCAGGACGACGAGCTGCGCGAGGCAGATGACGCCGAGGATCACCCAGCGCCTCGGGTTGCGGGCCACGGCCGGGGCGGCCGCGCTCTGTGTGATGTGCAAGGGGCCCCCAAAGGACGAGTGCGAGGATGTGCTCTACAGCGTAGAGCACAGTTATACGTTGTACAAGTGAACTGCGTGACAGGCCGTCCGACCACGCCGGATGCGGGGTGCGGGACGGCCCGCGGGAGCCCGGTGGCGGGCGGCGGACCGCCGGTCAGCCGGCCCGGGACGGCCGGGCGGATGCCGGCGGTCCGCCGAACCCGGCCGGCCCGCTGTCCAGTTGGCCGCGCTCCACCGGACCGGCGGCCAGCCGGGGCAGCAGCAGGTCCCAGAAGCCGGCGAGCAGATCGGGGCCGAGCCAGGCCGGGTCGAACCGGGCCAGCACCTCGGACCCGAGGACCACCGCGGCCACCGCGGCGGCGGCATCGGAGGGCGTCACGGCCGAGGTCAGCGAGCCGTCGAGGCGGGCCCGATCCACCAACCGCACGACACTCCGGTGCCACTGCGCCGGCAGACCGCTGCCGGCCCCCCGGGCCGCATCGCCGCCCAGCCGGAACCCGGCCCGCACCACGACGTCCTCCCGCAGCCGCCGGGTGAGCACGTGCGTGGCGTCCACCAGCACCTGGAGGGCGGAGATCCCGGGCCGCGCGGAGTCGTCGACCGCCGCCCGCACCCGGTCCACCGCCTCGGTCTCGACCGCGACGGCGAGCGCCTCCTTGCTCTCGAAGTGGAAGTGCAGGGCGCCGTTGCTGACACCGGCACTTCTACTGATCGCGGTCAACGAGGCCACCGCGAAGCCCTGCCGGTCGAAGGCCTCGGCCGCCGACAGCACCAGCCGGCTGCGGGTGCGGACGGCACGTTCCTGTTTGGGCGTCAAGAGAGCTCCTGGCATGGGCCTTCGGGCGGGCGCAGGGCGCCACCCGGAGTCGGGGCGGCTCGGTGCGCCCCGCGCAGCGTGAGGGGAACCGGGCGGCGGCGGACCGAGGTACGGCCACCCGGGGACAGCCCCGCACACACCCGGGCTGAACGGCCGACCGGCGCCCCGGGCAGGCCGCGGGGCCTGGCGGGCACCACGATACAAACCGCCGGACCCGCTTGCCAAGTCAAAGCAGACCGATCGCCTTGTTTTCTGGCCGCACCCCTCCCGGACGACCCCCACCGTCCCGGCGCCGGGCACGTGCGGGAGGGGGACGATCGGGAGCGCGCCCCGAGGGCGCGAGCTAGTAGTGCTTTGTTAGGTCGGGGCTGGGATGGGGCGGGCTGGTGGCTGATGGCAGGTCAGGCATGGGCCGTTCCAGCTGGTCCGAGCGTCGCAGCGGAGCGAACACCTCAACCGCGAACGCCTCCAACTCATTGCGCAAAGAGCCCAGCGCATCCGGAGTCATGCCTGCAGAGAATCGTCAAAACCCGCCCGAGACCAGAGCCCGCGCAGCACCTATCAAAGCACTACTAGGCGCAATGCCAGTGACTTAGGTTGTGCCTACTCTGGCGATCGCGATGACTGTGGGGCGAGCTTTGCCCTATTTCGTGGACACTTGGTTCCTATGCCACCAATCTCACCGTATCGATGGCTGATGACTCCTGCTCGAACTCGACGGGGCTGCGTAGCCGAGTGCGGAATGGCGGCGCCGGCGGTTGTACTTGGCCAGCCAGGAAAACATCTCGCTTCGGGCCTGGGACCGGGTCAGCCACCGCGAGCCGTAGAGGAGTTCGCGCTTGAGCGTGGCGAAGAACGACTCCGCCATGGCGTTGTCGTAGCTCGACCCCACCCGACCCATCGACCGCCGCATCCCGTGCGCGCGGCAGACCTCGGCGAAGGCCGCCGACGTATATTGCACCCCGCGGTCCGAGTGGAACACCACACCGCGCACGTTCCCGCCCCGGACACCGACCGCCGAGCGCACGGCGTCGACCACCAGACCGGACCGCATGCACTCGGCCGGCGACCAGCCGACCACCCCGCCGCGAGTGCATGTCGATCACCGTCGCCAGGTACATCCACGACCCGCCGACCGGCAGGTACGCGATGCCGCCGCACCAACGCACGTCCGGCGCGGCCGCGCGGAAGTCCCGCCCGACCAGGTCCGGGGCCGGCGGCACGCTCCGGTCCGCGATCGTCGTGCGGACCGTACGCCGCAGGTGCCGACCGGCCAGCCCGCGCTCGCGCATCAGCCCGGCGACCCGCTCGTGGTTGATCGGACCGTGCCGTTCCCGCAGCTCTCGGGTGATCCGCGGGACGCCGTACGCGCCGTACGACTCGCCGTGGATCTCCTCGATCCGCGCACCCAGGTCGTCGCCGGCCGACCTTCGCCTGGCCCGAGCGGCCGCCGCGGCGATCCACCGAAAGAAACCGGACGCCGAGACGCCCAGCACCCGGCACAGCCGCTGCACTCCGTACAGGTCGCGATGGTCGGAGATGAACCGCCAGCGGCCGGTCATCGGCCCATCTCCTCGGCAAAACACTGGGCAGCCTTCCGCAGGATCTCCTTCTCCAGCTCCAGCTCACGGACCTGCCTACGCAGTCGACGCAGTTCCTCGCGCTCTGCCGGGGTCAACGGGCCCCCACCGCCCGCGCCCAACGCCGCAGCTTCCGCGCGTGACACCCAGTTCCCGCGCCACCGACGAGACCCGGCGCCCGCTGGATTCCACCAGCGCCACCGCGTCCCGCTTGAACTCCCCCGAGTACCCCGCAGTACCCATGAGGACATCCTCTCCACAGACCCCAAGATCCGCTTCTCAGAAGTGTCCACACCACAGGGTAAAGCCCACTCCGGGGCAAAGCCCCTGATCAGGAGTGTCCGTCAAAGCGGATCAAGCCCAGGCTGGACCTGCATCCCGAGCACGTGCAGCCCCCCCCGCCCCAGGGGAGGGGCCTCGCGGTGGCGGGACCGGAGTGTCGGTGACGTACTGTTGAGTGTTCGGCATGGCCGCTCAGGACCGAGCCTTCTTCACGGTGGCACAGTGACCTTGAGTGTCTATCAGCTCGCCGACTAGGATCGCCCGTCGCTCTTCGTGAGTCGCACTTAGCATGCACGGCGGCCGCTGGCCGTCTGATCTCGGGCTTGAGGGGGGACAGTGCAGAACAGTGGTGTGACGGCAGGGGCCACCGTGCCACCCGTCAATTTCGCCATCCACCAAGTGCGGACGGGAGGCACGGGCGGCGCCCGCGACGACTTCGAGGCAATGATCGGCCAGCTCGCACTCGCGCTCACCCCTGGTGTCCGCATCATCGCGGCGAATCCGGGGGACTGGGGCATCGACGCCTTCGCGGGCGACCTCGACGGTGCCGTCACCGTCTGGCAGGCGAAGTACTTCTTCCCGGCCACCGCTGGGGACAGCCATCGGCGCCAGATCCGCGAATCCTTCAACTCGGCCGTGAAGGCTGCGCAAGAGCAGGGCCACACCGTCCAGCGGTGGGTGCTGTGCGTTCCGTCGAACATGGACGGGCCGACAGCGAAGTGGTGGGACGACTGGACGCGGCGCAACGAGCAGGCCCATGGCCTCGTGATTGAACTCTGGGACGAGACGGCCCTGCGTGCGAGGCTGCTGAGGCCGGAAGCCGACCATGTGCGGAGGCACTACTACGATCCGTTCGCCGGGAGTCCTTCCCCAGGCCTATCGGACCGCAAGCCGATGCGTTCGGTGGCACAGATGGTCCGGCGGTACGGCTGGCTCGGCATCCTGCCGGCCCTCGCGGTCGGCGCGGCGACGACTCTGTGGCCGAATGCCGGCGGAGACGTTTACATCCAGGGCCGGCTCGATCCGGCCTGTTCCGGATACCACACGCTACAGGCACCCGGAGAGGCGTTCGCGCAAGCCAGACAGACCAACTGGGCGGCCTGGGATGGCGCCACGCTGGTGACGTCAGCCCAGGCGAAGCCAGTGATAGTGGTCACCGCCCAGACATCGTCTCACGAGTCGGTCCTCCTCCTGGGCGTGCGGGTGAATGTCGTCAAACGCGTGCCACTGCCGAAGCAGGGCATTGTTCTCGGGCAGGGCGGTTGCGGGGAAGTCCAGGACGAGCGCCCGTTCGACGTCGACCTCGACCCGACGCCTCCGAAGGTCGTGGCGGTCAAGGGGACAAGGCCCCTCACACAGTTCCCGTTCCGGATCGAAGCGGCGGACCCGGAGGTGTTCGTCCTCAACCTCGCCGACACGTCGAACGAGTGCTGGTTCACGATCGAGCTGGACTGGGTGAAACAGGGCGAGCCGACCACCACGGTCATCGATGACCGCGGGAAGCCGTTCCACGTCATGGGTGCCGGTGGGTGGCCCCGCTACATTCCCGGAGGCGGCCCCACGGCTGTCGATGGCCTCGTCCGGAGCGGGTGAGCGCCGTTCCGTCTCCCCACTGCCAGCCCGCGTGCCGTGGCATTCGCGCCCAAGACCCTCGCACGAGGCGCTGCACATCGGCGGTCCGTAGTTCGAGTCGTCGTGCCGATCCCGGCTGAGGCGGCCGGGGCCGCGCCATTAGGATCAGTCGTCTCCAGCATTGGCTGCGAGACGTGACCAAAGGGGGGCGGGCAGTGTCCAGCGGAGGTGCTGATCCGCGGCGGGTCTATTACGTGCGTCGCCGTGCGCCGCAGCGCGGTGAAGCGCTGGCAGCATTTGCCGGCGCGGTGGTTGTCGTAGCTGTGTTGGGATTGGTGTCCTCGCGTGAAAGGGGGACCGCGAAGGATTCACCTGGCACCAGTGGTGACGCTCCGGGCTGGTTTTGGATCGTTATTACCGTCGTGTTGTGCCTGGTGGCTGTAGCGGCGGTGGGGTTCCTAATTGCTGGCGTGCGCCGTGAGCAGGCCGTGCTGAGGGAAACCGAGGAGGCTGCGGAGCGGCAGCGGAGGCTTGATGAGGAGCGACTGGCGGATCTGAAGACCGTCACGGCTTTGGCGACGCTCCTTGAGCTGAACCAGCACCAGATCGACGAGTACCACCGAATCGCGACTGGCCAGGCGGACAGGTCCTTCCGCTCGTCCCAGAGAGCGATGGGGCTCGGCTTGACGGTCATCGTGGCGTGCTTCGTGGCGGGGCTGTATGTCCCGAGCGCGGAGGCTCGGGTGTTCATCGGGGCGATGGCGGCGGTGGGCACGGCCCTTGCCGGATACCTGAGCCGGACCTACCTTCACGTCTACGCGCAGACGTTGGGCCAGATGAACCGCTACTTCGACCAGCCAGTGCTGACCGGGTACTACCTGACTGCGGAACGTCTGGCGACCGATCTCGCAGACTCCCCGGAGGGCGAGATGCGGCGAAAGATCATCGACCAGGTCTTGCAGGCCAGCGCGGCCATGCAGGGGGCGCCCCCGCCCGTGGAGCCCCCGGCTCCCGCCCAGTTCGTTCCGCGTCGACGTCGACCAGCTGCCGAGCCGACGCCTGGTAGCTGAACGTTGGTGCCAGCCGCATGGAGGGCACCGCCACGTCCGATGGCAGCGGCCTGGCAGACTAAATGGTGAACCGGTCAGCCAGGGATGCGGCTAGGACCGGTGGTCGCCCCGGCTGGTCCCCCGCGCCGCCCGTGCCGCGAGTTTCGGGGAGCGTCCGGAGCTAGTGTCCAGCGCCGGAGATCCGCCGGCAGAATCGGGCAAGGGAGTCGAGGATCTCGTCGGCGGTTTGGTCCACGTGAACGGTGTGGGGCCCTAGTTCCAGTTCTTGGCCCAGGTGCGGATGTCGCGTTCGAGAGACTGGACGTTCGTGTGGGATCCGCGGCGGATCATCTGGTCGGCAAGGAAGCCGAACCAGCGTTCGACCTGGTTGATCCGGGAGGATCCGGTCGGGGTGAAGTGCACGCATGTGAAATCTGGGGTGCTGCGACAGCCCGGCCCGGGTCGCCGGGGTCTTGTGGGTCCCGTAGTTGTCGCAGATCAGTTGGATGTCCAGGCCGTCGGGAACTTCCTGGTCGATCTTGACGAGGAACTTCCTGAACTCCACCGCGCGGTGCCAGCGGTGCAGAGAGGTGATGACCTTCCGCTGCCGGTGTCGAAGGCGGCGAACAGGGTGGTCAGGCCGTTGCGGACGTAGTCGTGGGTGCGGCGCTGGGGCATGCCGGGCATCACCGGCAGCACCGGCTGTGACCGGTTCAGGGCCTGGATCTGCGACTTCTCGTCGACGGACAGCACCACAGCCCCCTCGGGAGGGTCCAAGTAGAGCCCGACCACGTCGTGGACCTTCTCGACGAAGAACGGGTCGGTCGAGAGCTTGAACGTGCCGGCCAGGTGGGGCTTGAGCTGGAACCTCCGCCAGATCCGCCCCACCGTGGATTTCGACAGGCCGCTGCGGGCCGCCATCGAGCTCCGCGACCAGTGCCTCGCGTTCCTCGGGATCTCCTCCAGCGTCGCCACGACCACCGCTTCGACCTCGTCCACCGCGATGCTCGGGGGCCGGCCCCGGACTTGGCTCGTCCACCAGCCCGTCCAACCGCTCGCCGAGGAACCGTCGCCGCCACTTGCGGACCGTGTCCGCGGCGATCCCCAACTCCCGCGCGACACCGACGATCGATGGCACTTCGAGGCCGTCGCACGCCAACACGATCCGCGACCTCAATGCGAGCGCCTGGGCCGACGTCGCCCGACGGGCTCACCGCGCCAGCAGCGCCCGCTCCCCGTCGAACAACATCAGCGGCTCCAACGCGGGACCGCGACGACGCACCGGCACATCCGAAGAATCACTCACGCAGGATCTAACGACGGATCTCCGGCGCAGGACACTAGGCGACGTCCGGGGCCGCCTCCGCCGGCTGCGCCGCCACAGCGGCGGCGGCCACCTTCTCGATCCGCGCCTCGCTGACGTCGATCCAGGTGAGCATGGACGGCGCGACGATCGTGGGCAGGACGTGGTTCCACATCACCGAGATCCGCCGGCCGAGGTCCCGGCGGTCCGACATGACCCGCGAGACGGCCTGCAGACCGGTGAAGCAGCCCACGATGAAGTCGCCGGTCTCCTTGGGGTCGACGTGCGGGAGCACCTCGCCGCGCTCCTTGCCCTCGGCCAGCAGCCGCGCACAGATGTCACCCCAGGCACCGAACGGGTTGGCGTCGGAGAAGTCCACCGCGCCCTGGTCCAGGGAGAGCCGGGTGCCCGCGCGCAGGATCGGGTCGTGCACCAGGCCGTGGGCGACCAGCATGGTCAGGTCGACCAGCTCCTGCGCCTTGGAGCCCGACTCCGGGACCGCCACCTGCATGGTCTGCTCGGCCAGGACGCCCCGGGCGAGGTCCTCCTTGGAGGTGAAATGGAAGTACATCGCCCCCTTGGTGACCGACGCCCGGGCCAGGATCTCGGCGACCGAGGCGGCCTCGAAGCCGTACTCGTCGAAGACCGCTGCGGCCGCGCGCACGATCGCGTTGCGGGTGCGGACGGCCCGCTCCTGCCTCACTGCCATGGGGACTCTCCTGTCGTACGTCCGCCCCCTGAGGGCGATCCGGTCGGCCAGCCTAGTGACCTTCACATCCGGCTACCAAAAGAACCGGTTGGTATGTATCTTACTCGACAGGGGTGGAGCTGCCGCCCCCAAGACACTGACATTCATGGGGGATTCGTGTCTGTTGTAACGCTTCCGCGCGACATCATGCAGCCCACCGAGGTTCCGGCCCGGCGCGCGATACCGGGCAGCCGCCGCCCGGCAGCCGAGGAAATCCGCCTGACCAGCACGGTTCCCAGGGAACTGGTGCACCGGGCGGCCGTGGCCGAGGTCTTCCTCACCGGCTGGAGCCGCACCGCCGACAACCGGTTCGCGCTGACCGGCCAGTGGCCGCGGGCGCACAGCTACTTCACCCCGGTCAGCCGGCACTACGATCCGCTGCTCACGGCCGAAACAGTCCGACAGGTCGGTACTCTGCTCGCCCACGCCGAGTTCGGCGTCCCGCTGGGCGCCCAGTTCCTGATGTGGGGCCTGCACCACAGCGTCCGGCCCGGCCGGGCCGCGGTCGGCGCCGCACCCGCCGACCTCGAACTGGACGTGATCTGCTCCGACATCCGGCGCCGGGGCAGCCGTCTGCTGGGCATGCGCTACGAGGTCACCTTCTACTGCGGCGGCCAGGTGATCGCCTCCGGCGGCGCCTCCTTCGACTGCACCAGCCCGGAGGTCTACCGGCGGGTGCGCGGCGAGCGCCGTACCGCCGCGGCCCTGCGCCCGCTGCCGGCCGCCCTGGCGCCGGCCGTGGTCGGCAGGTTCCTGGAGAGCGACGTGGTCCTCTCCCCCACCGCCGGGCCGCTGCGCTGGCAGCTGTGCGCCGACGACCGGCACCCCATCCTGTTCGACCACCCGGTGGACCACGTCCCGGGTATGGTGCTGGTCGAGGCCGCCCGCCAGGCCGCCCAGGCGACCGACCCTGCAGAACCGTTTCTGCCGATCCGGATGAAGAGCGAGTTCCACCGCTACTGCGAACTCGACCGCCCGTGCTGGATCGACGCCGAGCCGCTCGCCCCGAACGGGTCCGGCGAGCGCACGGTCCGGGTCACCGGCCTCCAGGACGGCGCCCTGGTCTTCAGCTGCGTCCTCGGCGCCCCCGGCACGCCCGGAACCGGCACCCCCGGCTCCGCCCGGTGACGCCCTCGCCCGGCACCGCCCCCCGGATCCTGATCACCGGCGCCGGCGGCTTCATCGGACGGCACGTCGCCGCCGCCGCCCGCACCGTCCCCGGCGCCCGGCTGACCCTGATGCAGCATCGATCCCCGCTCCAGGAACCGCACTCCGGCACCCCGCACCTCCGCGCCGCTCACCTCCGCGCCGCACACGTCCGCGCCGACCTCACCGATCCGGCCACCCTGGACGGCATCTGCGACGGCATCGACATCGTGCTGCACTGCGCCGCCCGGATCTCCGGGCCCGCCGAGGCGGTCGAGGCCGTCAACGAGCACGGCACCCGCGCCCTGGTCGAGGCGGCGCAGCGGCACGGCGTGCGCCGCCTCGTCCAGGTCAGCACGGCGTCCGTGTACGGCCGCGGCACCTTCCGCGACGCCGGGCCCGAGAGCCTGACGGTCGCACCGGGCTCCCCCGCCAGCCGCAGCCGCGCCGCAGCCGAGCGGATCGTCCTCGACGCCGGTGGCACGGTCCTGCGCCCGCACCTGGTGTTCGGTACGGGGGACCGCTGGGTGGTCCCCGGACTGGCCCGGCTCCACGGGCGGCTGGCCGCGTCCGTCGACGGCTGGCGGGCCCGGATGTCGGTGGTCGACGTGGCCGACCTGGCCCGCGCCGCGGTCGCCGCCGCCACCGTGCCGGCCGGGCTCCCGGGCGTCTGGCACGCCAACCACCCCGTCCCGGTGACCGGCGCCGAACTGTTCGACGCCCTGGTCCGGACCGTCGGCCTGCCGCCGGCCGCCGAGGACGTCCCGGCCGCCGAGGCCCGCAGACGGCTCGCGGAGGAGCCCGCCCTCCTGCATCACCTCGCCATGCTCACCACCGACCACTGGTTCGCCAGTGACCGCCTGTGGCGGGAGTCCGGCTGCCCGGAAGGTACCGGGTTCGCCGACTCCCTGGCCCGCCACGCCCCGTGGTACCGCGAACAGCTCGGGCTCACCCGGGCGGACGGACAGCCGTCGACGACCTCGCAGTAGCCGCCCCCGCCCGGATTCCCGGGCCGACGCGCCAAGGCCCCGGTGTGCACCCACCGGGGCCTTTCGCTGTCGCCGCGCGCCCGCACGCCGCCGGACGAACCGCACACCGGCCGCACCGGACGCACCGCACACACCGAACACCCCGAACAGATGGACCACCCACCGATGCACCCGCGCACCTCGGCCTCATCCCCGTCCTCAGCCGCATCCGCCCCCGGCACCGTCGCCCCCGTACCCGCCGATGCGCCGCAGCTCGCACCCCCCGCGGCCCAGTGGCTGTCGACCACCACGGGCCGGATCAGCCGCGACGGTCACTCCTGGATGCAGGCCGTGCACTGGGCCCTGGAGGCCCGTCTGCACCCGCGCCTCGGCGCAACGACGCTCCGGCTGGCTGTCCTGCTCAAGGATCTGACGCCGTGCCGGCCGGGTGTCGCCTATCTGATGCGCCGTCTCGCGCTGGGTGAGCGCATGGTCCAGTACCACCTGGCGGCGCTGCGCGAGTGCGGCCTGCTGGCCTATCTCGTCAAGGGCGGCCGGATCCGTGGACTGGGCTGCCGGGCCTCGGAGTTCGCCCGCTGCATCCCGCTCGCCTTCGACCGGGCGCTGGGCCTGCGGACCCGCGGTTCCGGGCCCTGCCGCCGCCCGGTCGGCATCGCCGAGCACGGCCGCCGGCGGATCGCCGCACTGTCCCGCAAGGCGGCCCGGACCCGGCGCCGTGGACGGCCGGCCGGACGCCGCCATTGCACCCCAATGCGGGTGGGTACTTCTCATACGATCTCTGCGGACCGTACTACTCACCCCTCCGAGGGGAATCGGGTGACCACGGCGGCAGGTTCGACGGCACGCCCGGAGCGCGGCCGCCGGCCGAACACCGTCCGCCGCCGCTTCGCGCTGGCCGCCGAGCTGGTCCGGATCGTGCCGTGGCTGCACCGCGCCCCGGTCGCCAGGGTGGCCTGGCTCGCCCGGTCCGTCGCGGACGCGGGCTGGAGCGCGGACGAGGTCCGGGCCTGGCTGTGCCTCAGGGACGCGCCCCGGGACATCCGGCGCCCGGCCGCCCTGCTCGCGTACCGGCTGCGCGGCGCGACGGAGATCTGGGCGACGCCGCGTCAGCGTGCCGCCGCGCTGGAGGCGGACCGCGACAGCGCCCGCTCCGCGGCGGCCCGCCACCGCACGTACCACCACCACGGCGGCCCGGGTGACGACGGCCCGTCGCCGGCGGTCCGGGTGCTGCTCGCCGAGGGCATCCGGCAGGGGCTCGCGGCCCTGCGCGCCCGCGAGCAGGAGTACGCGGCGCGGGTGGTGCCCGGGCACCGCGACCGCCCCCGGCGCAGGCCGGTGCTGCGCGAGCCGGAGGCGGTGTTCGCCGCCGCGGCGCCGGTGGCGGCGCACGCCTCGCCGATCGAGGTCTACCGCCGGCTGGCGGCCGGCCGACGCCCGGGCCCGCGCCGTGGCTGACCGGACCGCCGGCCCGGCACCCGATGCCGTGTCGCGCGCCGGGGCCTGTCCGGCGGGTCCCGCCGGGCGCGCGGCGACGGACCATCGTCCACCGGCCTCCGGCGGGGACGTGCCCCGGACCGGACGCACCCCAGGGTCGCCCGAGCAGGTCCGGTACGAGGCCGACTCCGGCGCGCGCCCGGGCGGGCGCCCGGCGCCGCGCCCCGATCCGACGAGGCCTGCCGGACAGCCTCTGGAGGACCGCGCTCTAGAGGATCGTGAATCCGCCGTCGACGGCCAGCGTGGCCCCCGTGACGTAGGAGGCGCGCTCGCTGCACAGCCAGGCGGCCGCCTCGGCGATCTCCTCGGGTTCGGCGGTCCGCGGCTGCGGGGTGGCGCGGTGCAGCATCTCCTCGGCGCCCGGGTTCTGCGCGAACCAGTCGGCCACCATCTCGCTGCGGGTGGTCCCGGGCGCGATCGCGTTGACCCGGATGCCCTGGCCGCCGTACTCCGCGGCGGCGGCCTTGGTCAGGCCGATCACGGCGTGCTTGGACACCACGTACGGCGCGGCGACCGGGGTGGCGACCAGGCCGCCGGTGCTGCTGGTGTTGACGATCGCCCCGCCGGTGCCGCTCGCCAGCATCGCGGCGATCTCCGGGCGCAGGCAGTTGAACACCCCGCGGACGTTGGTGTCCATGATCTCGTCGTAGACCTGGTCGTCCATCAGGTGCAGCGGTGTCCGGCCGACGCCGTGGCCCGCGTTGTTGAACGCCGCGTCGAGCCGCCCGAACCGCTCCACCGCGAACTCCACCGCGTGCACCGCGTCCTGGGAGCGCGTCACATCGGCCGTCACGTACTCGGCGCGGGCGCCCTGCGCACGCAGCTCGTCCACCAGGGCGGCCAGCCGCTCCTCGCGGCGGGCGGTGAGCACCACCGCCGCGCCCTCCCGTGCGAAGACCCGGGCCGCGGCGGCGCCGATGCCGCTGCTCGCACCCGTGATCAGTACCGTTCTGCCGGACAGGAATCCGTGTTCATCAGCCATTCGCCGAGTCTTTCATCCGTTGATCGCATGCATGGGCGCAGGTCCGGACCGGCGCCCGGCCGGGGACCGCCGGTGTCCGGCCACGAGGCCCGCTCCCCGAAGTCAACTCCCCGCTCCCGTAACCGCCTTACCGGCGGCCCGGACCGACTACCCCTGAACGGTGGCACCATGCGCATCTCCCTGCTCCAGCTCGACGTCGACCCCGCCGAGCCCCTCCCCGACCGGCGCCGACGCGTCGCGGACCTGGTCCGCGGCCTGCCGGACTCCGACCTCGTCGTCCTGCCGGAACTCTGGACGGTCGGCGCGTTCTCCTTCGACGACTTCGCCGCGGGCGCCGAGCCGCTCGACGGTCCGACCCGCCGGATGCTGGCCGCCGCCGCGGCCGAGGCCGGCAGCTGGGTCCATGCCGGGTCGATCGTGGAACGCGACGACCGGGGCCGGCTCCACAACACCGCACTGCTGCTGGGCCCGGACGGGCAGCTGCAGCGCACCTACCGCAAGATCCACCGGTTCGGCTTCGACAGCGGCGAGGCGGTGCTGATGCAGGCGGGCAGCGAGATCGTCACCGCGCCCGCCGGGCCGACCACGCTCGGCCTGGCCACCTGCTACGACCTGCGCTTCCCCGAGCAGTTCCGGCTCCTGGTCGACGCGGGCGCCGAACTCCTGGTGCTGTGCGCGGGCTGGCCCGCGGCCCGGCTCGGCCACTGGTCGGTGCTGGCCCGGGCCCGCGCCGTCGAGTCGCAGGCGTACGTCCTCGCCTGCGGGACGGCCGGCACCCACGCCGGGGTGGAGATGGCGGGGCACAGCCTGGTGGTCGACCCGCGCGGTGAGGTGGTCGCCGAGGCGGGGGCCGCCGAGCAGGTCCTCACCGTGGACATCGACCCCGCGCTGGTCCGGACCGTCCGGGCCGACTTCCCCGCCCTTCGCGACCGGGTCCTCGCCCTGCCGCTGCCCGCTCCCCTGCCGACGGCCTGAGGCCGCGGGGCCCCGGGCCACGGGGTACCGGACCGCGGGGTACCGGGAAGCGGGCCCCGGGCCGCGGGGTCCCGGACGGCGGGGTCCCGGATCCGGCCCGCCGGTCCGGTCGCGTGTCCGTGGGACGGACGGGCACGCGACCGGACGGGCCGGCCGGCGGCGTCACAGCGGATCGATGTCCGCGGTGTCGCCGTCGACGCGGATCCACCGGGTGATCCCGAGGTCCCGCAGGAAGGAGACGTCGTGGCTGACCACGATGAGCGCCCCCTGGTAGGCCCGGAGCGCCTGCGTCAGCTGGCGGACACTGGCGAGGTCCAGGTTGTTGGTGGGCTCGTCCAGCAGGAGCAGCTGCGGCGGCGGCTCGGCGAGCAGCAGCGCGGCGAGCGTCGCCCGGAACCGTTCCCCGCCGGAGAGCGTGCCGACCTCCTGGTCGGCCCGGCGGCCGCGGAACAGGAAGCGGGCCAGCCGGGCCCGGATGGCGTTGTCGGTGGCCTCGGGGGCGAACCTGCCGACGTTCTGGGCCACCGTCAGCCGCTCGTCGAGCAGGTCGAGGCGCTGCGGCAGGTAGCGCATCGGGACGCCGACCCTGACCTCCCCGGCGACCGCGGGCAGTTCGCCGGTGATGGTCCGCAGCAGCGTGCTCTTGCCCGCGCCGTTGCGGCCCACCAGGGCGATCCGCTCGGCTCCGCGCACCTCCAGGTGGGCGCGGGTGCCGTAGCGGAGCTCCACCTCGGAGAGCGTGAGCACCGTCTTCCCGGCCGGGACCGAGGTCTCCGGCAGGTCGACCCGGATCTCGCGGTCGTCGCGCACCGCCTCCTCGGCCTCGGTCAGCCGGTCCTTGGCGTCCTCGAGCCGCTCCAGGTGCATGTTGCGGTGCTTGCCGGCGGCCACCTGTGCCTGCCGCTTGCGCTCCTTCATCACCACCTTGGGCTCGCGCTTGGTCTCGTACATCTTGTTGCCGTAGCGCACCCGCCGGTCCAACTTGATCCGGGCGTCGGCCAGTTCGCGCTTCTGCTTGCGGACGTCGGACTCGGCCACCCGCACCATCCGCTCGGCCGCCTCCTGTTCCACGGCGAGGACCCGCTCGTACTCGGCGAAGTTGCCGCCGAACCAGCGCACCTCGCCGTCCCGCAGGTCCGCGATCTGGTCCACCAGGTCGAGCAGTTCGCGGTCGTGACTGACGATCACCATCGACCCCTTCCAGGCGGCGACCGCGTCGTAGAGCCTGCGGCGGGCCTCCAGGTCGAGGTTGTTGGTCGGCTCGTCGAGGAACAGCACGTCGGGACGGCGCAGGAACTGCGCGGCGAGGCACAGCAGGACCGACTCCCCGCCGGAGAGTTCGCCGATCCGGCGCTCCAGCGGTACCTGGGTGAGCCCGAGGCGGTCGAGCGTCGCCCGCGCGCGCTCCTCCACGTCCCAGTCGTCGCCGACCACGGTGAAGAGTTCCTCGCGGGTGTCGCCGGCCTCGATCGCGTTCAGTGCGCGGCGGATCCCGGCGATGCCGAGCTGTTCCTCGACCCGGACCTCGGCGTCGAGGACCACGGTCTGCGGGAGGTAGCCCAGCTCGCCGGTGACCTTGACCGAGCCGCTCGCCGGGGTGAGTTCGCCGGCCATCAGCCGCAGCAGGGTGGACTTCCCGGAGCCGTTGACGCCGATCAGGCCGGTCCGGCCGGACCCGACGACCAGGGAGAAGTCGTCGAAGACGGGGGTTCCGTCCGGCCAGGCGAAGCTGAGCTCGGAGCAGACGACGGACGTGTTGGCCATGGACATGGAGCCTCCTGAGGAGTCATGGGCCCCGGCTCGGCGGGGCGGCGATCACGGAGCGACATCGCCGGTCCCCGGTGGTTCCACGGGGGGAGCGGCTGTCGTACGGCGGGCCCTGACGGCCCGTCGGCGGGAGCGCGGCGCGCACCAACGCGGGTGCGGCGTGACATGACCTCAGAAGAGCAACGGCCTTCTCCAATGAACGGCGGCAGTTCTTCTACAGCGTATACCTATCTCCGCGGATCCGCTCCCCCGATTTCCGGCTCCGCCCGGATCCGCCGCCGCGACACGTCCCGCGCGGCCCCGTGGGACGGGCTCCGATCATGGCCTCGACCTGCGCAGACGCAGATCGGCGCGGGCAGCACCGAAGCTGCCCGCGCCGACCGTGTCCGCCCGGGGACACCGCCCGGAATGTCCTCCGGCTACGGCTGCCCGGTCGGGCCCGCGAACTCCAGGGCGGTGACCGACGGACGGAAGGCGGACAGCGGCGGGACCCTCAGCGCGAACGGCAGCAGGGCGCCCACCGCCCCGCGGCCGCCGACCGGCCGGACGTCCCGCACCATGGCCACCGCCGCACTGGCGGTACGCAGCTTCGCCCGCTCGTCCGCGTCCATCGCCCACGGCATCGGGGGCGCCTGGTAACTGCCGGTCCGCAGCCGGCCGCGGACCGACAGCGCGCCGAACCACCGCGGCACGGCGTCGAGCAGGAAGGTCGCGCCGGGGAAGGCCTCCGCGCAGCCCGCGATCAGGGCCTTCACCTGCGGCGGCCGGAGGTACATCAGCAGGCCCTGGGCGGTGATCAGCACCTCCCGGCCGCGGTCCACCTGCTCGGCCCACCGCAGGTCGGTGGCGTCGGCGGCGAGGTAGCGCTGGCGCGGGCCGGGCGGCAGCAGCCGCTCGCGCAGTTCCACCGCCTCGGGCAGGTCGACGGTGAGCCACTGGGCGCGGCCGTTGTCGACCCGCCAGTACTGGGTCTCCAGCCCCTCCCCCAGGCAGACCACCGTGCCGCGCGGCTCCCGGGCCAGGAAGTCCGCCACCTCGCGGTCGAAGCAGGACGCCCGCAGCGCCTGCAGCTGGGCCTGGACGGCGCTGGTGCCGAACTGCTCGGCGAACGGGTAGTCGATCCGGTCGACCAGTTCGACGGCCTTCGGGTCGTGCAGGATCCGGTCGGGCCGCCGGGCCTCGACCGCGCGCTGGTAGAGGGTCCACAGCGCGGTCCGTGGCACGTCCGCCAGGTCGGCCTTGACCCTCGTCGGCTGATCGTCCGTCATGTCCCCGCTCCTCCACCCGTCCGGTACCCCGGCATTCTGACATCCGCGCGGGCGCCCGGCCGTGCACCGACCGGGCGCGGCGTCCGCCGCCGGGCCGGGTCAGCCCACGCTGAAGGCGCCGTCGGGCGGCGGCGGCGAGTCCTCGGCACGGGCGTCGGTGACCGGGCGGGCGCCGCGGACGAGCCCGGCAAGCTCGTCCCCGTCGGCGAGCCGGGCGGGGAACGGGTCGGCGGCCACCCGCCGGCTCAGCTCCCGGACCGGCAGGTCGCCGGTGGAGCCGGCCAGCAGGATGTTGCCGTAGCGGCGCCCGCGCAGCACGGCCGGCTCGGCGATCAGACAGGTGTGAGGGAAGACCCGGCGCAGGGTCGCCGCCTGCGCCCGGGCGAAGGCCAGCGGCGGGCCGTCGGCGAGGTTGGCCACGTAGCAGCCGCCGGGGCGCAGGGCGGCGGCGGCCAGTTCCAGGAACTCCACGGTGGTGAGGTGGGCCGGGGTGCGGGAGCCGTGGAAGACGTCGGCGACCAGCAGGTCCGCGGCGGCCGCGGGTGCCTCGGCGAGGGCGGCCCGGGCGTCGCCGACGGTGACCTCGATGCCCTCCGGCCAGGGCAGCAGGTCGGCGACGAAGCGCACCAGCGGCCCGTCCACCTCGACCACCCGCTGGCGGGAGCCGGGCCGGGTCGCGGCGAGGTAGCGGGGCAGGGTGAGCGCGCCGCCGCCCAGGTGCAGGGCGGTCAGGGGCCGGCCCGCCGGGGCGACGGCGTCGGCGAGGTGGGCGAGGCGGCGGACGTACTCGAACTCCAGGTGGGTCGGGTCCGTCAGGTCGACGTACGACTGCGGGGTGCCGTCGAGGGTGAGCAGCCAGCCGCCGTCCCGGTCGAGGTCGGGCATGAGTTTGGCGGTGCCGAGGCCGACCGCCCGTTCTCCCGGGCGGGGTTCGGGGGCCGGCGCGGGGCCGCTCACGCGGCGGTCGCCGGGGCTCGGCGGGGCAGGTCACGGCGGGTCCCCGCGGCGGCTGGTCTCGGCATGACGGCAGCATAGGCCCCGGCGGCCCGGCCGCCGCCACGCACCGGGCTACCGACCGGTATGGTCGTGCCCGCCAGGCCTTGTCAAACACGGTCTGGGCTGGTGGTCCCCCGTCACGGCAGGTCGAGGCAGAGATTATGGGTGCGGCAGACGTGGAGTTCCGAGAAGACATCCTGGGTACCCCGTACGAGGCGGCCGAGCTGCCGCTGACCGCCGACGAGGAGGGGCCGGTCTCGGCGACCCTGGTCCGGCGGCCGGTGCCCGGGGCCACCCGCGCGGTGCTCTACCTGCACGGGTACACCGACTACTTCTTCCAGACCAACCTCGCCGACCACTTCGTCGCGGCCGGGTTCTCGTTCTACGCCCTGGACCTGCGCAAGTACGGCCGCTCGCTGCGGCCGCATCAGTCCCCGAACTTCGTCCGCGACCTGACCGCGTACGACGAGGAGCTGGACGAGGCGGTCCGGATCATCCGCGAGCAGGACGGCCACACCCGGCTGCTGGTCAACGGCCACTCCACCGGGGGTCTGGCGGCCGCCCTGTGGGCCTCCCGGCGGGCCGGGCGGGGCCTGGTCGACGGGCTGTTCCTGAACAGTCCGTTCCTGTCGATGCCGGCCGCGCCCGCGGTCCGCACCCTGGGCGCTCCCGCCCTCGAGGCGCTCGGCCGGTTCGCCGCCACCCGCAAGCTGCCGGCCCCGCTCAACCCGCACTACGTGCACAGCCTGCACCGCGACCACCGCGGCAGCTGGGACTTCGACCTCACCCTGAAGCCCGCCGAGGGCTTCCCGCTGTACGCGGGCTGGCTGGCCGCCGTCCAGCGCGGCCACCGCCAGGTCCGGCACGGGCTGCAGATCGACTGCCCGGTGCTGCTGATGGCCTCGACGGCGTCCACCGTGACCAGCAAGTGGGACCCGGCGCTGCTGCACACCGACGCCGTGCTGCGCGCCGACGACATCGCCGCCCTGGCGCCGCGGCTCGGCCGCCACGTCACCACCGTGCGGATCGAGGGCGGCATGCACGACCTGGTGCTGTCCGCGCCGGCCGCCCGGGAGCAGGTCTTCGCCGAGCTGGACCGCTGGCTCGACGCGTACTTCCCGGCCGCGCAGGGCTGAGCCGCCGCGGCCGGGCGCCGCGGTCGGACCGTGCGGGCGCCGCGGTCAGGCGCCGCGGTGGGCCCGCAGGACCGGGCGCAGCAGGGTGAGCGGCTCGGTCCAGTCGAAGGCGAACCCCGCGGTCTCCTTGCCGGTGACCGGCGGCTGGGTCCCGATCAGCACGCCCATCGAGCGCAGGGTGTCCAGCGCGGCCCGGTAGGCCGGGTGGGCGGCCTGGGCAGTGTTGAGGCAGGGCTGGACGGCGACGGGCGTGCCGAGACCGGGTGCCTCGCAGAGGATGCCGAGGGCGAGGGTGTCGGAGATGCCCGCGGCCCACTTGTTGACGGTGTTGAAGGTGGCCGGGGCGAGGGCGACGGCGTCGGCGGGCGGCAGCGGCCTGGGGTCGCCGGGCCGGCGCCACGCCGAGCGGACCGGGTGGCCGGTGAGCTCCTGGACGGCCTGCGGGTCGATGAAGGCGAGCGCGGGCGGTGTGGCGACCACGCCGACCTGCCAGCCTTCGCGCTGGGCGGCGCCGATCAGGGTGCCGACGCCCTCGGCCACCCCGGCCGCGCAGACCACCACGTACAGGAAGGGCGCCCGGCCGGCGGTCATGCGCGGCCCCGGGCGGATCGCCATTCGTCGGCGAGCAGGCCGAAGTACACCTCGTCGATGAACTCGCCGTACACCCAGGCGGAGGCGCGCAGCGTGCCCTCCTCGGCGAAGCCGGCGCGGCGGGCGGCGCCGCGCATGGCGGCGTTGTCGGCCAGGGTCTCGATGGCCAGCCGGTGCAGGCCGCGCACGGCGAAGCCGTACTCGCACAGCACCCGGACGACGTCGGTGCCCAGGCCCCGGCCGCGGAAGGCGGGGCGCAGCGACAGGCCGAGGTGGCCGACCCGGTTGTGCAGGTCGATGCCCCAGAGGTTGGCCTCGCCGGCGAGTTCGCCGGTGGCGGCCTCGACCACGGAGAACGCCGCGGAGGTGTCGGTCGGTGCGGCCGGGCCGAACGGAGAGTGCGGGCCGGCCGCGACCGGCCGCCAGGGCTTCGCGCTGTCGCGGGAGCGGTTCAGCACGTCGTCGTAGAGGTCGGCGTGCAGGATCGGGACGTCGGCCTCGGTGCGGGCCCGGAGGGTGACCTTCTCGCCTTGCATCATGGGGCCAGTGGTACCGAAGGCCGCGGCACGGCCGCAAGCGAATTGCCGGGCCCGGCCGGATCAGCCCCGGTCGGGGCCGGGCGGGCCGGCGCCGCGCCGGCGGGTGCCGGCGGTGCCGCGCAGCACGGACACCACCCCGAGGGCGGCCGCGCTCAGCGGGACCGCCAGCAGGGCGCCGATGATGCCGGCGACGCCGGAGCCGGCCACCACGGCGATCATGATGGTGGCCGGGTGGAGTTCGACGGTGCGGCTCTGGATGACGGGCTGGAGGATGTTCCCCTCGATCGCCTGGACGGCGAGCACCACGCCGAGCACCCACAGCGCGGTGCCGAGGCCCTCGTCGGCCAGGGCGACCAGGACGGCGGCGGAGCCGGACAGGAAGGCCCCGATGAACGGGATGTACGCGCCGAGGAAGACCAGGGCGCCGAGGCCGGCCGCGCCGGGGACCCCGAGGGCCACCAGGCCGATGGTGATGAAGGTGGCGTCGATCAGCGCGATCAGGGTGGTGCCGCGCATGAAGCCGGCCATCGCCTCGAAGGCCTGCCGGCCGCAGGCGATGACCGTCTCGGCGGCCTGGCCGGGCAGGTAGGAGCGGACCAGGTCGGGGCTGCGGTGGCCGTCGCGCAGGAAGAAGAAGACCAGCGCCAGGCCGAGGACGCCGCCGGTGGCGACCTGGGTGGCCAGGCCGAGGCCGGAGACGACACCGTCGGCGAGCGAGCCGACCAGCCGGCTGCCGGAGCCGGAGGCCTGCTCGAGGGCGTGCTGGATCTTGTCGCCGAACGGGCCGAGCCAGGAGGCGATCCGCGCGCCCGCGTCCTGGAGCGCGGTGGCGATCTGCGGGGCGCTGTGCACCAGCGAGTTGACCAGCAGGGCGAGCACGCCGAGGACGCCGATCACCAGGACCACGCAGGTCAGGCCGGCGGCCGCGGCCCGGCCGAGGCCGTGGCGCACCAGCCAGGGCACCACGGGGTAGAGCAGGGCGGTGGCCAGCAGGGCGAGCAGCAGCGGGACGGTGGCGGCACGCAGCGCGACGAACGCGTAGACCACCAGGCCCGCCACCCCGATGAACAGGATCACCGCGGCGGACCAGGCGGCGGTGGCCCGGACCGCGGGCGGCAGCCAGCGGTACGGGCGGCGGTCGTCCCGGGCCGGGCCGCCCGCCGGGGCGGGGGGCGGGGGCTCCGCCGACATGGGCACCTCCGCGTTGGCCGGCCAGTCCCGATCGACCGATCTCAGCAGATGATCAGCCGGTATGCCGGAATTGATCCGTTCCGTGGCGCGTCCGGCGCGATCGGGTGCCGCCCCTCGGGGCGGGGCCGGTCAGGCGGGTGGCGGCAGCGGCTGCTCGGTCCAGACGGTCTTGCCGTCGGCGGTGTACCGGGTGCCCCAGCTGCGGGCCAGCTGGGCGGCGATGAACAGGCCGCGGCCGCCCTCGTCCACGGTCCTGGCGTGCCGCAGGCGGGGTGCGGTCGCCCCGGCGTCGTGGACCTCGCAGCTGAGCGCCCGGTCCTTGATCAGCCGCAGCGACAGCGGCGGATCGCCGTACCGGACGGCGTTGGTGACCAGCTCGCTGACGATCAGCTCGGCGGCGTACCCGGTCTCCTCGTCCACGCCCCAGCGGGCGAGCCGGTCGCGGGCGTGGGCGCGGGCGATGGCGGGGGCCGTGCGGTCGGCGGGCAGCGGCCAGCTGGCGACCAGCCCCGGGTCGACGGCGTGGGTCCGGGCGAGCAGCAGGATCGCGTCACCGGCCGGGTCGGCGCCCTGCCCGGGGCCGCCCAGCAGACCGTAGAGCGCCCGGTCGCACTGGTCCTGGAGCGGGGCGGCCGGGTCGTCCAGGACCCGGCGCAGCGCCTCGGGACCGGCGGCTGCCGGGCCGTCCGCCAGCAGGGCCGGGGTGTACAGGGCGAGGACGCTGCCGTCGGCCAGGGTGACGACGGCGGTCGGGAAGGGTTCCTCGTCGGTGCTGCCCAGCGACGGCCCGCCGCTCACCTCGGCCACCGTGGTCGCGCCGTCCGGGGAGACCAGGACCGGCGCCGGGTGGCCGGCGCTGGCGATGGTGCAGGTGCGGGTGACCGGGTCGTAGACGGCGTACACGCAGGTGGCGGAGAGCGGCTCGCGGTGCAGCGGGTCGCCGGGCGGCAGGCCGGCCCGTTCGGCCGCCAGGTGGACGGTGGTGTCGTTGAGCCGGGCGAGCAGTTCGTCGGGTTCCAGGTCCTGGGCGGCCAGGGTGTGGATGACGGTGCGCAGCTCCCCCATGGTGGTGGCGGTGTGGATGCCGCTGCCGGAGACGTTCCCGACCACCAGGGCGGTCCGGGCGCCCGGCAGCGCGATGGTGTCGAACCAGCCTCCGCCGCCCCCGCCGGGCACGTGCAGGTGGGCCGACTCGACGGTGGCCCGCACGGTGGGGTCGGTGGGCAGCAGGCGCCGCTGCAGGGTGGCGGCGATGGTGTGCTCGCGGGCGAAGCGGCGGGCGTTGTCGATGCACAGCGCGGTGTGCGCGGCCAGGTCGAGGGCGAGGTCGACGTCCTGCTGCTCGAACGGCGGGAGGGCGACCCGGTACAGGCTGAGCAGGCCGAGGACGGTGCCGCGCAGCACCAGCGGCACGGAGATGAGGCTGTGGGCGCCGGACGCCCGGATCGCCTCGCCCCGGTGCGGGTCGATGTCCAGCCACGGTGTGTCGGGGCCGAGCGGGAGCACCCGGGGCTGCAGGTCGGCCACGCTCTGCGCGTACGGGCTCGGCCAGGGCAGGGTGCGGACGTCGCCCACCGGGTAGGCCGGGGCGTCGTCGATGCCGGCCCGGACCTGGTAGGCGGCGCGGCGCAGCGGCACGTCCTGGCCGAGCGGGCCGAGCGGGGGGTCGTCGCCGCGGACCACGGCGTCCACCACCTCGACCACGACGAGGTCGGCGAAGTCCGGGACCACGGCGTCGGCCAGCTCCTGGCAGGTGATCACGGTGTCCAGGGTCCGGCCGACCCGTTCACGGACCGTGCCGAGGGTCCGGACCCGGATCCGGGAGGCCTCGCGTTCGGTGACGTCCACGGCGGTCACCGCCGCGCCCAGCACCTCGCCGTCCGGCCCCTCCAGGCGGAACGCGGTGACGTCGGCCGAGCGGATCCGCCCGGGGGCGGACTCGGGCCGGACGCGGACCAGGAGTCCCTGCACGGGCTGCCCGTCGGCCAGCAGGCGGCGCAGCATCCGCGCCAGCGCGTCGGCGTCCTCGAGGTCGTACGCCTCGGTGAGCAGGCGGCCGATCATCCGCTCCTCGGGGACGCCGCGCAGGTTCCGGGTGGCGGTGTTGACCCGGACGATCCGCAGGTCCGTGTCGAGCAGGTGCAGCCCGACCGGGGAGCGGGTGAACAGTGCGTCCAGCAGTGCCTCGCGCAGCCCGTCCCCGGCGGTGGTGCCCTCGGGGATCCGGCTGACGGCCCAGGCCAGGCCGCCGCCGGGGGCCGGCGTCGGCCGCACCCGCAGGTCGACGGTGACGTGGTGGCCGTCGCGGTGCCGGAGCACCGCCCTGGCCGGTCGCGGCTGCCCGTCGGCGCCGCCGGCCGGCTCCGCCGCCAGCACGGTGGCCGGCCGGCCCAGCACCTCGCCCGCCGGGTACCCCAGCAGTTCCTCCGCCCGCCGGCTCCACCTGGCCAGCGTGCCGACGGCGTCGACGACCATCAGCGGATCATGCGGATCATCATGTGCCACGTCACCACCTCTACCACCTAGCTTGCCCGACCCGGCCGCCCCCGGGCGCGGGCGGCGCCCGCTCCTGCGGACGGCCCTACGGGCCCGCGGGAGGCCCCTCGAGGTGCCGCCCCCGCGCCGGAGCCACGGCCGCGGGCCGGGCGCGGCGGGTGCGCAGAACGCCCACCCCGGCCCCCGCCGGACAGCGCACCCGACCGGGGAAAAGGACGGTACGGGCAGCCCGCGGGAGGCCCCTCGAGGTGCCGTACCGACGTCGGAGCCACGGCCGCGGGCCGGGCGCGGCGGGTGCGCAGAACACCCACCCCGGCCCCCGCCGGGCAGCGGACCCGACCTCGGAGGACGGCCCGCTCAGCCGTCCTGTTCGACCGCCACCCGGGCGCCGGGGTCGCCGCCGAAGGCCAGTACCCGTGCGCCCTCCCGCTCGATGCCGGCCAGGTCGGCCCGGCCGAGCCGGGTGAAGGCGCGGACCCGGAGCACCCCGTCGTCCCCGGTCCGCCAGGACCCGGCGACCAGCCCGTCCACCAGGACGGAGCCGAGCACGATGCCGTTCTGCGTCATGATCCGCGGGCGGTACTCCTCGGGGAGCACCCGGGTGCGGTCCGCGTGCGAGAGCAGCAGGTTGTCGAAGGGGGCGAGCAGCCGGACGGGCGCGGGCACCGAGGCGTCCGGGCGGGGCGCGTCCGGCAGGTCGTAGAGGGTCCGTCCGGCCCGGTCGCGGAAGGTGACCAGCTGCGGGGCGAGCCGCCTCAGGACGGCGGCGAGTCCGGTCAGTCCGCACCACTTCTGCACGTCGGCCGCGCCGGCCGGCCCGAACGCGGCCAGGTAGCGCAGCACCATCGCGTCGAGCACGGGCGCGGGGTCCAGCGGGCGGCCGAGCCAGTGTTCGGCGGTGGTGTGCGCGGCCGGTCCGCCGCGCCCCCACAGCCCGCGCGGCGGGACCTGGACCAGCGGCAGCCGGCAGCGGGCGGCCTGGGCGAGCGCGGCCGGGTCGGCCCCCGGGTCGTGCCCGGCCAGTTCCGCGCCGAGGTGCTGGAAGGTCAACGGCTTCGCCTCGACCAGGGCGCGGGCGCGGGCCGCCACCCGGTCCAGGTCGACGCCGGGCAGCCGCTTCCCCCAGTTGGAGCCGAAGGCCCGGTCGAGGACGGGCTGCAGCAGCGGGCGCAGCGTCAGGCAGTCGTCGGCGGTGACCAGGTGGATGGTGCCGCGCTGGAGGGCGATCCGGACCACCCGCCGGTCCTCGATCGGCGCGCTGAGCTGCTCGGGCCGCAGTCCCTCGATCCGGGACAGCAGGCCGAGGTACGGCGGCTCGGGCGCCGCCTGGGCCTGCAGGCCGACCAGGTGGCGGATCATCGCGAGCGGGTCGGCGGCGGAGCGTTCGAGCAGGTGCTGACGGGCCAGCAGGGCGCGGCCGAGCTCCCGGGGGGTGGGTTCCCCGGGTGCCGCGGCACTCACCGGGCGCCGGCCGCGCGGTCGATCACCGAGCGCAGCAGGGCGGGCCGGTTGGAGGTGATGGAGTCGACCCCGGCCCGCAGCATCCGGCGCATGGTGCGGCGCAGGTCGACGGTCCAGGTGGAGACGGTGAGGCCGGCGGCGTGGGCGGCGGCGGTGAACGCCTCGTCGACCAGGCCGAACGGCGGGTTGATCGCGTGCGGGCGAAGGTCCGTGAGCAGGGCGCTGACCGGCAGGGTGGGCTGCTTCCAGGTCAGTGCCACCTCCGCGGCGGGGGCGAGTTCGCGGATGGCGAGCATGGCGGTGACCGGTCCGCAGAAGGCCACCCGGTCCTCGGCGCCGAACGCGGTGACGGCCTCCCAGGTGGCGGCCGCGGGGCCGGCCGTGTCGAGGTCGATCAGCAGGCGCCCGGCCGGTATCCCGTCGGTGGCCTTCAGCACCTCGGTGAGGGTCGGCACCCGCAGGCCGGGGCTGCCGAGGTCGGCGAGCTGGTCCAGGGTGAGGCGGGCGACGGCGCGCGGGTCGCCCCAGTAGCGTTCCAGGGTCGGGTCGTGCAGCAGGACGGGGACGCCGTCACGGGTGAGCTGGACGTCGACCTCGACGGCGTCGGCCCCGGCGGCGAAGGCGGACAGCACCGAGGGGACGGTGTTCTCGCGGTGGCGGTAGGGGTCGCCGCGGTGGGCGACGGCGAGCACGCGGCTCATGGCGGGGCCTTCCTCGGGGCTCGGGCGGGGTGTCGTTCGGGGCCGGGTCGGGGCGGTCCGAGACCCTCAGGCGCGTTCGATGACGACGTTGGTCGACTTGATCACCGCGGTGGCGGGGGCGCCGGGCACCAGGCCGAGCTCCTCCGCGGAGTCCCGGCTGATCAGCGAGACCACCCGGAACGGTCCGGCCTGGATCTCCACCTGGGCGGCGACGTCGCCGAGCACCACCTGGGTGACGATGCCGGGGAAGCGGTTGCGGGCCGAGGACGGGCGGCCCTCGGCCGCGGCGTTCTCGGGTTCGGCCAGCTCGCGGGCGAACGCGGCGAGCTGCGCGCCGGGGACGATCCGGTGGCCGTGCTCGTCGCGCTCGGCACCGACCCGGCCCGCGTCCACCCAGCGGCGCATGGTGTCGGCGCTGACGCCGAGCATGGCGGCGGCCTCGCCGATGCGGTACGAGTGGACCGGCCGGTGGGGCTGGGCCATGGTGCGCTCCTGCGGTGATCGGAAGGCTGTCGCCGCCATCCTGCCCTACCGGGGGCCGGCCGGGCGACGCACCGTCACCTCGCGGGTCGCCCGCCCGCCGTCCGGGCGGGCCTCACTCGCCGCCGAACAGGTCCCGGCGCGCCGCGTCACCGGCCGTCAGCAGCGCACCGGCCAGCACCGCGCCGCCTCCTGCCGTCCCCGCCCGCACCTCGGTGGAGAACGGCGACAGCCGGGCGAGGCGCCGCTCGACCCGGGCCGCCAGGTCGGCGCCGCCGGCCCGGCCCAGTTCGCCGCCGAGCACCACGCACCCGGGGTCGAGGACCACGCAGATCGCGGCGGCGCCGATCGCGATCCGCTCGGCCAGCTCGTCCAGGAAGGCCGTCTCCCCGGCGGCGACGGCGTCCCGGAGCAGGAGTTCGGCGCGCCGCACCGGCCCGGCGGCGTCCGGTACCGGCAGCCCGTGGCGCTGCGCCAGTTCGGCCACCGCGACGCTGCCGACCAGCGAGTGGAAGCCGCCCTCGCAGCCGGTGGCGCTGGGCAGCGCGGTGGTGCCGGGGACCGGCAGGAAGCAGATCTCGCCGGTGCCGCCGGAGGCGCCGCGGCGCAGCCGGCCGTCCAGTACCACGGCGGCGCCGACGCTGTGGCCGAGCCAGACCAGCGCGAAGGTGTCGCGGTCGCGGGCGGCGCCGAGCCGGTGTTCGGCGATCCCGGCCAGGTTGACCTCGTTCTCCAGGGTCACCTCGGCGCCGTCCAGTGCGGGGCCGCCGGCGCCGGCCCGCAGCGCGGACAGCAGTTCGGTGTGCCAGCGCGGCAGGTTGCCCGAGTTGTTGAGCGCTCCGGTGGCGGGGTCGACCAGGCCGGGGGCGCCGACCGCGACGGTGTGCAGCCGCTCGGCGCCGGCCTCGGCGGCGGCCGCCAGCAGGGCCCGTACGGTGCGGGCGGCGAAGTCCTCCTCGCCGGGGCCGGCCGGGATCTCGGCGGTGGCCAGGGTCCGGCCGGTGAGGTCGGCGACGGCCAGCGTGACGCCGGTCGCGCGGACGTCGATGGCGGCCAGGTGGGCCCGGTCGGCGACCAGGGCGTACAGCCGGGCGTTGGGGCCGCGCCGGAGCTGGGCGCTCTCGCCCGCGAGCGCCACCAGGTCGGCCCGCTGGAGGCGTTCCAGCAGGTCGGCGACGGTGGGCCGGGACAGGCCGGTGAGGCTGCGCAGCTCCGACGCGGTGAGCGGTCCCCGCTCCAGCAGGAGGTCGAGGGCCAGCCGGTCGTTGATGGCGCGGGCGGTGCTCGGGGTGGCCGTACGCGCGGTGGTCATGAAGCTGCATCCTTCCAGAGGTTTCTATCAGGGTCCCTTCCTGATAATTTATCGGTGCGCCGGCGGGCCCGGCGGCACCGTGGGAAGGCAGCCGGACCGGGGAGGGCCAGGGAACATGGGGCAGCAACTGAAGGACGTCCGCCGGGCCAGGGTGAGCATCGCCCTGGTCTTCGCCGTGCACGGCGCCGTCACCGGCACCTTCGTCACCCGCATCCCGTGGATCCAGGACCACCTGGACCTCAGCCCCGGCCGGCTCGGCCTCGCCCTGGTGCTGCCCGCGGTCGGCGCCTCGCTGGCGATGCCGCTGGCCGGGCGGGTCGTGCACCGGTACGGCGCCCGGGCCGCCGTCCGCGGCCTGCTCACCCTGTGGTGCCTGTCGCTGGCCGTCCCCGCGCTCGCCCCCGACCTGCCCGCCCTGTGCCTCGCCCTGTTCCTGTACGGGGCGACGGCCGGGATGGCCGACGTGGCGATGAACGCCCAGGGGGTCGAGGTGGAGGAGCGGCTCGGCCGGTCGATCATGTCCGGCCTGCACGGCATGTGGAGCCTCGGCGGACTGGCCGCCTCCGCCTTCGGGGTGCTGGCGGCGCACCGGCAGACCGACGCCCGGCTGGAGTTCGCCGTCACCGCGCTGGTCCTGGCGGCGCTGGCCCAGCCGGTCTGCGCGGGCCTGCTGGACGTCCGGCCGCACGCCGACGAACAGGCGCCGCCGAGGTTCGCACTGCCCCCGCGGGCCGCGCTGACGATCGGACTGGTCGGCTTCTGCGCGGTGTTCGCCGAGGGCGCCTCGATGGACTGGAGCGGCGTCTACCTGCGGGACGTCACCGGCTCCTCCGCCGGGACGGCCGCGGCCTGCTACTCGGCGTTCGCCGGCACCATGGCCGCCGCCCGGCTGGCCGGCGACGCCGTGATCCGGCGGCTCGGCCCGGTCCGCACGGTCCGCCTCGGCGGCGCCCTCGCGGCCGCCGGCGGCCTGCTGGTGGTCCTCGCCGACACCCCGTACCTCGCCATCCCGGGGTTCGGCCTGATCGGGATCGGCATCGCCGTGGTGGTCCCGCTCGCCTTCGCGGCCGCCGGCCGGGCCGGCGGCAACCCCAGCCAGGCCATCGCGGGCGTGGCCACCATCACCTACACCTCCGGCCTGGTCGCCCCCGCGATCGTCGGCGGCATCGCCCAGGCCAGCTCGCTGACCGTCTCGTTCGCCGTGGTGACCGCCCTGTGCGCCGCCCTGGTCGCGAGCGCCCCGGCGCTGCGGCAGCGCCCGGCGGCGGAGCCCGAACCGGCGGCCGACCTCCAACAGGTCGGCTGAACCACGACCGGCGGCCGCCCGCGATTCCCGCCGGCGCCGCCCGCCGTGCGATGCTCCCCCGATGAGCAGCGCAGCCGCCCCCCGCAACCCGATCGGCGCCCATGTCCCCGTCGCCGGGCGCGGCCTGGCCGGGACCGGCCTGGCGTACGCCGCGAAGGTGGGCGCCGAGGCGGTGCAGGTGTTCGTCGCCAATCCGCGCGGGTGGGCCACCCCGGCCGGGAACCCGGCCCAGGACGAGGCGTTCCGCACGGCCTGCGCCGAGCAGGGCGTCCCCGCGTACGTGCACGCGCCCTACCTGATCAACTTCGGCTCCGGTTCGGCCGACACCCGGGAGCGTTCCGCCGACTCGCTGCGGCACTCACTGCAGCGCGGGCACGCGATCGGCGCGCTGGGCGTGGTGGTGCACACCGGCTCGGCCCTGTGCGAAGGCGGCCGGCCGGCCGCCCTGGCCCAGGTCCGCGCGGACGTGCTGCCGCTGCTCGACGAGCTGGACCGGCGCGGGGCGGACGCCCCCTGGCTGCTGCTGGAGCCCACCGCCGGTCAGGGCAGCTCGCTCTGCTCGCGGATGGCGGACCTCGCCCCGTACCTCGAGGCGCTGGAGCACCACCCACGGGTCGGCGTCTGCCTCGACACCTGCCACGCCTTCGCGGCCGGGCACGACCTGGCGGAGCCCGGCGGCGTCGCCGCGATGCTGGACGAGCTGGAGGCGGCGGCCGGGCCCGGACGGCTGCGGCTGATCCACGCCAACGACTCGATGGACGTCGTCGGCGCCCGCAAGGACCGGCACCAGAACATCGGCGCGGGCCACATCGGGGCCGAGGCGTTCCGCGCGCTGATGGCCCACCCGGCGACGGCCGGCGTCCCGCTGGTCATCGAGACCCCGGACGGCCGCCACGACCCCGACCGGGTCGAGGGCGTCCGGCACGCCGCCGACATCGCCCGCCTCAAGGAGCTGCGCACCGAGGAGCGGCGGAGCGAGGAGCGGCGGGGCGACGAGCGGCGGGGCGACGGGCGGCGGGGCGACGGCGTACCGAGCCGCACGGTGCGCAGTGGCGACCTTCGTGGGCCCGCGGCCCGGACCGCTGGCTAGGCTCGTCCCGTGCCCAAGCTCCCCGGCCTCCCCAGGCTCCCCGCCCTCCCGCCACTCGACCGCGCCGTCCGGCTGCGGCTCGCGCTGCTGGTGGCCATCCTGGCCGCGCTGGCGGGCTCGCTGCTGCTCTGGGACCCGGCCGCGGTCCTGGCCGGCGCCACCGGCCCCTGGCGGCTGCCGGTCGCCGTCGTGGTGTACGCCGTCGGCACCCTCGCGTTCGTCCCCAAGCCCGCGCTGAACGCCGCGGCCGGGCTGCTGCTCGGTGTGGGCGAGGGCCTGGCGATGGCGATCGCCGCCACCACCCTCGGCGGCGTGCTGGCGTTCTGGCTCGGCCGGGCGCTCGGCCGGGACGCGCTGCGCCCGTTCCTGCGGACCAAGGTGCTGGCCTCGCTGGACCGCCGGCTGACCGAGCAGGGCTTCCGCAGCGTCCTGCTGCTGCGGATCGTCCCCGGGGTGCCGTTCCAGGCGGCGAACTTCGGCTGCGCGGTCTCCGGGGTCCGGTTCTGGCCGTACACCTGGGCCACCGCGCTCGGGGTGGCCCCGGGCACCGCGGCGTACGTGGTGGCGGGGGCCAGCGCCGGTTCACCAGGATCCCCGGCGTTCCTGATCTCCAGCGCGCTGATCGTGCTGATGTGCGTACTCACCGTGGTGACCCTGTGGCGGGCCCGGGCGGCCGCCCGCGCCTCGGCCGCCCGGGACGCCGCGCACCACCCGGCCACGGCGTCCGCCGAGGCCCCGGCCGCCGCGGCCGTCCCGGAGGGCGCTACCGCCTGATCGACGGGTGCCACTCGCCGAGCGCCCACAGCACCGCCGTGTTGGCCGCCATCACCACGCCCAGGATCAGCGCCCAGGCCGGCCGGCCGGTGAACGCCAGGGCCGCCACCGCGCCGCCGAACACCAGCACCTGGGTCAGGTACCAGGCCGGCGCCGACCGGACGGTCGCCTTCGGCGCGGCGTACCGGCCCCACAGCAGCGCGGCCGCCAGCGGCAGCGCCACCGCCAGCAGGACCCGCACCGCCGGCGGCGCGTCCACCCCGTAGCCACCCATGCCCAGCGCAACCAGCGCGGCCAGCTCCAGCAGCAGCCGGAGCGCCAGATTGCTTCCCCGCAGTACCGCACGCACAGCGCCTGCCCCCGTCCCCGGCCGCCACGGCCGGAACGCGGGCCATCCTAGGAGGTGCGCGCGGGGCGCACCACGGGTGACGGGCCGCCGGCTCTCGTGGTGCGCCCTGCGCGCTTGACCGACCAACTGGTTAGCTGCCATATTACTTTCCATGAGCAAGGGTACCCCGGACGCGCCGGGCACACCGGGCACTCCCGAGGAGGAGTCGCCGACCCTCGACCAGGCCCGCCGCCAGCTGCGGCACTACGGCCTGGACGCGGACCCGCAGGCGGTCCTGGTCGCGGTCCGGCTGATGTCGGCCGGGGCCCGGCTGGGCCAGGCGGCCGAGACGCACTTCGCCCGGTACGGGCTGTCCACCGGACGCTACCGGCTGCTGGCCGACCTGGAGGACAGCGGCGGCGAGAAGTCGCCCTCCCGCCTGGCGGCCGGCCTCGGGGTGTCCCGGGCGACGGTGACCGGGCTGGTGGACGCGCTGGAGCGGGACGGGCTGGTGGTCCGGCGCCCCTCCGCCGAGGACGGCCGCGGCGCCGTGGTGGTGCTGACCGCCCGCGGGGCGCAGCGGCTGCGCGACCTGGCGCCCGACCACTTCGACCGGCTCCAGGCGATGGTCGGCGAGCTCACCCACGAGGAGCGCGCGGTCTTCCTGGACCTGCTGGCCCGGATCACCCGCGGCATCGGCGCACTGACCGAGCCGTAACGGGACCCCGGCCGCACCGCACCCACCGGCCGGAGCCCGGACCCCTGAGCCCTGCACGCCCATATAGTTAGGCACCTAATGACCTTGCCCGCTCGACCCGGCCGCACCTCGAGCGGCACCCCGAGAACACCCGGAGGAACCCCATGGGAGACCGCAGAGACACCCCACGCCGCCGGCGGCCGGCGCCGCCCTTCCGGCTCCGGCGCGAGGTGCTGGTCGGCTACGCCGCGCCCGCGCTGAGCGCCGGCGCCGGCGGCATGATCAGCGGACAGCCGGACCTGGCCCTGGCCGCCTGGACCTCGATCGCCGGCACCTCGGCCCTGACCACGGCCCTGACCGGCGGCTGGCTGAACCGCCGCGGGCCGGATCGCCGCAGGCCGGACCGCCGCTGGGCCCGGACCGTGCCACGGCCCCTGCTGGCAGCAGGCTCCGCCCTGGTCGCGGGCGCCGTCGCCGCCCTCGCCGCCCAGCTGGCGACCGGCCCGTTCGACGCCTGGACCACCGCGCACCTCGCCCCCTGGGCGGGCCGCCTCCCGCTGGACCTGCCGATCGCGGCGGCCCCGGCGGCAGCCATCGTCAGCTGGCGCTGGCGCACCGCCCAGCGGTCCCGGACCACCCCGGGCCCGACGGCACCCCCGCTCTCCCCGACCGGGGAGTTCACGACCCGAGAGGACCACCGATGATCGTCGTCATGGGAGCCACCGGATCCACCGGCGGCGCACTGCTGCACCGCCTCACCACCCTGGGCGTCCCGGTGCGCGCCCTGACCCGCGAGCCCGCTCGGCTGCGGGCCCGCCTCGGCTCCCCCGCCGGCGGCCCGCCCGCCGCCGGCGTCGGGATCCGCGCGGCGGACGCCGCCGATCCCGCGACGCTGCGGGCCGCCTTCGACGGCGCCGACCAGCTGTTCCTGACCATGGCCAACAGTCCGGCCCAGGCCGCCCTGGAGGGCAACGCCGTCGCGGCCGCCGCCCGCAGCGGCATCCGGCACGTGGTCAAGCTCTCCGCACCGGGCGTCGGCGCCGACTCCCCCGTCGCGGTCTCCCGCTGGCACCACGCCGTCGAACAGCAGTTGCTCGCCTCCGGCCTGCCGCACACCCTGCTGCGCCCGTACGCCTTCATGCAGAAGCTGCTGCTGCTCGGCCCGCAGATCGCGGCGGGCGGTGCGCTGTACGGGGCGATGGCCGACGCTCCCTGCAACTACGTGGACTGCCGGGACATCGCCGACGTGGCCGCCGCCGTGCTCACCCGCCCGGAACTGGCGGGGCGGACGTACACCCTGACCGGGGACCGCACCTACAGCCACCCCGAACTGGCCCACCTGCTGAGCACCTTGCTCGGCCACCCGGTGCGCCACCTCGACCTGGGCGCCGAGGGACTGCGCCGCCACCTGATCGAACGCGCCGGGATGCCGGGCTGGCTGGCCGCACATGTCGCGGAGATCCAGCAGCTGGCCGTCGACCGGCCGGAGGCGCCCACCACCACGGTCGCCCGGATACTCGGCCGGCCGCCGCGGAGCCTGGAGGCCTTCCTGCGCGAGCACCTCGGGGCGTTCCGGCCGTGACCCGCCCGGGAGGGCCGGCGGGAGTTCCCGGCGGCGCCGGCCGAACCGGACCTCGAGGGCCCCGGAAACCCGGCACCCGGGCATGCGCACGGGGTGCCGGGAAGGCCGTCCGGTAAAACTGCTGGCCGGTCCGGGGAGCGGCGAGCATCATGACGGGCATGACGACCATTTCCCGGATCGACCCCCCATTCTCCGCCGACGAGAGCGCGATGCTGCACTCCTGGCTCGACTACCACCGCGCCACCCTCGCCCTGAAATGCGAGGGCCTGACCGACGATCAGCTGCGCGAGCGTTCCGTGGAACCGTCCGCACTCTCGCTGCTCGGCCTGGTCCGGCACATGGCGGAGGTCGAACGGCACTGGTTCCAGGCCGTGCTCGACGGCGTCGACCTCGGCGAGCACGGCCTGTACTGGACCAAGGAGGACCCGGACGGCGACTTCGACAACGTGGCCACCGGCGACGTGGCCGCCGACTTCGCCGCCTGGCGGGAGCAGGTCGAGCTGGCCCGGCGGTCGGCGGCCGGCGTACCGCTCGACACCGTGGGCAAAGGCCTGCGCCGGGGCGAGGAAGTGACGCTCCGGTGGATCCTGGTCCACATGATCGAGGAGTACGCCCGGCACAACGGGCACGCCGATCTGCTCCGCGAGCGGATCGACGGCGCCACCGGCGAGTGAACCCGTTACATGATTGTTGACAGATAGTCAACCAAGGCCTGACGCACACCGATATGGTCTACGCGCGCAACCACCCGGGGACCTGGGGCGTCGCATGGATCATCCGGACAATCACGGATTTCCCGCTCGCCACAACCCGTCCGGCGGTCGCGAGCGGGCACCAGACCGGTGATCAATGCGATACTCGGACAGTTCCAACAAGTGGATGACGTGTCAAGAAGGCACGGAAACCCGGGGGACGCGTACGGGACGGGACAGGGAGGCGCGGCATGGGAGCACTTCGCGACGAGCACCACAACGGGTGGCTGATGCCCTCCGGGAACTACCCGGCCGCGGTGTACGAGGAACCGTGGGACTCCGAGGAGACCCTGCAGAACGCGGTGCCCGCACCCGCCAAGATCGTCTCGCTGCGCCCGACCGGCTTCGAGTCCGCCCGCACCGTCGGCGAGCACATCCGGGCCTCGGTCCCGGTCGTGATGGACCTGACCGAGATGAGCGAGGCCGAGGCCAAGCGCATGGTCGACTTCGCCTCCGGTCTGATCTTCGGCACCCGGGGCGGGATCGAGCGGATCGCCCGCCGGGTGTTCCTGCTCACACCGGCGGAGGTCGAGGTGACAGTGATCGACCGCCCGCTCGACGACACCGGGTTCTACAACCAGAGCTGACCACGCCCCGAGCGGTACCACCGGGGACGGCACCCGCCGTCCCCGGTTTTTTGCTGCCCGGAGCCGGAGCCGGCCGAGTCGGCCGGGAATCTCATGAGACATGCATGTCTCATTTGGTCTACACTCGGTTCATGGCCACCGACCGTGACTCCGTACTCGAAGCCGCCGTCGGCGTGCTCTCCCGCCGCCCCACCGCCCACCTGGACGAGATCGCCAGGGCGGCCGGCATCAGCCGCGCCACCCTGCACCGGATCTTCCCCGGCCGGGAGGCGCTGATCCGCGAGGTCGGCAGACTCGGCCTGCGCCGGTTCGCCACCGCCCTCGACACCGCGATGATCGAGGAGGGCGACGCGCAGGCCGCGCTCAGACGCCTGATCGACGCCGTCGTCCCGGACGCCGCGCTCTGCGCGCTGCTGGCCGGCGAGAACCAGCTCTACGACGACCCGGGGATCAACGAACTCTGGGAGATCCAGGACGCCCGGGTCCGCGCGCTCTTCCTGCGCGGCCAGCAGGAGGGCGTGTTCCGGATCGAGCTCTCGGCCGGCTGGCTCAGCGAAGCCTTCTTCGACCTCGTCGCGGGCGTCGGCTGGGCCGTCCAGGACGGACGCCTGGCCCCCCGCGACAGTGCCCAC
This sequence comes from Kitasatospora sp. NEAU-CNBT7, assembly GCF_057220535.1. NCBI lineage: Bacteria > Bacillati > Actinomycetota > Actinomycetes > Kitasatosporales > Streptomycetaceae > Kitasatospora > Kitasatospora sp. NEAU-CNBT7. Next base: position 115,891 of record NZ_JBXQQB010000023.1, read on the forward strand.
TCGCTCGCCGAGCTCTTCCTCGGCGGCGCTCTCAGGAGACCTGATAACTCATGACCGGCAAGCCCCTCACCCACGCGGGCGCCCGGCGTCGCTGGGCCGGTCTCGGCGTGCTCGTGCTCGCCGTCACCCTGGTCGCGGTGGACGCGACCGTACTGTCGCTGGCCATCCCCTCCATCAGCGAGACCCTCGACCCCAGCGGCACGCAGCTGCTGTGGATCGGTGACGTCTACTCCTTCGTGCTGGCCGGCCTGCTGGTCAGCATGGGCGCCCTGAGCGACCGGATCGGCCGCAAGAAGCTGCTGCTGGCGGGCTCCACCGCGTTCGGCGCCGCCTCCCTGCTCGCCGCGTACGCGCCCACCCCGGGCTGGCTCATCCTGGCCCGCGCCCTGCTGGGCGTGGCCGGCGCGACCATCATGCCGTCCACCCTCTCGCTGATCCGCACGCTCTTCCCGGACGCCCGGGAGCGGGCCACCGCGATCGGCATCTGGGGCGCCGGTGCCACCGCGGGCGCCGCGCTCGGCCCGCTGGTCGGCGGGGTGCTGCTGGAGCACTTCTGGTGGGGCTCGGTCTTCCTGCTGAACCTGCCGGTGCTCGCGCTGCTGCTGGTGTTCGGCGCCTGGCTGCTGCCGGAGTCCAAGGACCCCAAGCCCGGCCGCTGGGACGTGCTGAGCGTGGCGCTCTCCATGGTCGGCGTGATCGGCGTGGTCTACGCGATCAAGGAGGCCGCGGCGCACGGGCTCGGCGAGTGGCCGGTGCCGGTCGTCTTCGTCATCGGGGTGGCCGCACTGACCGTGTTCGTCCGCCGCCAGCTCCGGCTGGAGACCCCGCTGCTGGACGTGCGGCTGTTCGCCGAACCGCGGTTCACGGCCGCCGTGGTCGCCTCGCTCACCGCGTTGATCGGCCTCTCCGGCGTGATCTTCTTCATGTCGCAGTACCTGCAGCTGGTCCGCGGCCTCAGCCCGCTGACCGCCGGGATCGCGGAGATGCCGGCGTTCGTCGGAGCGGTCGTCGGCGGCCTGCTGACCGCCCGGTTCGCCCGCCGGGTCGGCCACCGCGCCGCCCTCACCGCCGGTCTGCTGGCGATGGGCCTCGGGATCGGGCTGCTCGGCCTGGTCCACCAGGACACCACCTACCTGCTGCTCGGCGCCTCCTTCCTGGCAGTCGGCACCGCCGAGGGCGTGGTCTACACGCTCGCCTCCGACCTGGTGCTCGGCGCCGCCCCGGCCGACAAGTCGGGCGCCGCCTCCGCCGTCTCGGAGACCGCGTACGAGCTGGGCACCGCGCTCGGCATCGCGCTGGTCGGCTCGGTCCTCACCGCGATCTACAGCGGCACCGTGGCCGTCCCCGCGGGGACGGACCCGGACACCGCCGCCCGGGCCGCCGAATCCGTCGGCGGCGCCGTGGAAGCGGCCGGCTCCCTCCCGGCGCAGCGCGGCGAGGAGCTGCTGCACAGCGCGAAGGACGCCTTCGTCCAGGGCATGAACACCTCCGCCTGGCTGGCCGCCGGACTGCTGCTGCTCTCGGCCGCACTGTCCTGGTACCTGCTGCGCCCGCGCCGTACGCGCGGCGGGGCCGCGCCGGCGGCCCGCCCGCGGGCGGCGGCCGACCGGGTCGACGCCTGACCGGTGGACGCACGCCGAGCCGCCCGGCCAGTGGGCCGGTCGGCTCAGCGTCGGTCGACCGGCAGCATCGCGGCCACCGTGTCGTGGACGAAGTCCATGAACGCGAACAGCCCGAACACCAGCACGCCCACCAGGCAGCCGAGGACCACCCCCACCGCGGACAGCCCGCACAGCAGGGCGATGATCCGCCCGGCCGAACGCGCCGCCGGATCGTCCGGTCCGAGGTCCATGCCGTCCCGGCCGTCCCCGTCGTCCCGATCGTTCCCGGCGTACGCCCCGCCGTCCCCGTCGATGGCCATCAGCACCCCCCGGGGGGAAGGGTGCCCGGCCGCGCGCGTCCCGGAACCACCGCCGGGCGGCTACCGCGCCTGCACCCCTGGGTCCGCGTCCGCCTCCAGCAGCAGCTCGATCAGGGTGCGGACCCCGAAGCCCGTACCGCCGGCCGTCCACTCGCCCTCGTCGCCGTCCGCCAGCGCGGTGCCCTGGATGTCGAGGTGCGCCCACGGGACGCCGGGCGGGACGAACTCCCGCAGGAACAGGCCGGCCAGCAGCGCGGTGCCGTGCCGGGTGCCGATGGTGTAGTTGACCAGGTCGGCGACGCGGGAGGCGAGCTGGCCGCGGTACGCGTCGGGCAGCGGCAGCGGCCAGTTGGGCTCGCCGGCGCGTTCGCCCGCCGCCATGACCCGCTCGGTGAGCGCCCGGTCGTTGCCCATCAGCGCGGCGATCCGGCGGCCGAGCGCCACCGCGGCCGCGTCGGTGAGGGTGGCCAGGTCGATGATCGCGTCCGGCCGGCTCTCGCCGGCCAGCAGCAGCGCGTCGGCCAGGATCAGCCGGCCTTCGGCGTCCGCGTTGCGGATCTCCACCGTGGTGCCGTCGCGCATCCGCAGGACGTCGCCGATCCGGGTGGGATCGGCGTTGGGCATGTTCTCGGTGAGCGGGAGCCAGCCGTCCACGGCCACCGGGCAGCCCAGGTCGGCCAGCACCGACATCGCCCCCAGGACGGCCGCCGCTCCCGCCATGTCGGCCTTCATGTCGGCGAGTTGGGCGTTCGGCTTGAGTGAGAGGCCGCCCGCGTCGAAGGTGACGCCCTTGCCCACCAGGGCGATCCGGCGGACGCCCGGACCCGCACCGGCGGGCCGGTGAGCGAGCCGGACCAGCCGGGGCGGCTCCAACGAGCCGCGGGCCACGCCGAGCAGCCCGCCGAGCCGCTCGGCCGCGATCCGCTCGCCCTCCCAGACCTCGCACTCCAGGCCGGCCCCGGCGGCCAGCTTCGCCGCCCGCTCCGCGAAGGCGCGCGGGGTGAGCACCCCGCCCGGCTCGTTCACAAGGTCGCGGGCCAGCAGCACGGCCTCGGCGCGGCGGCGGCCGGTGAACAGCGCGGCCCGCGCCCGGTCCTGCACCTGCTCCCCCTCCCCCTGCTGCTCCTGCGGGCCGGTCAGCACGTCGACCCGCTGGTCCGGCGCCGGGAGGCCGCGGCTGCGGTACCCGGCGAACCGGTACCCGCCGAGCAGGTAGCCCTCCGCGAACTGCCCGAGGTCGAGCGCGCCGGACCGGACGGCGAGTCGCCGGTAGCCGGCCACGGCCCTGGCCAGCCGGGCGGCCGCGCCGCGCACCACCGCGCGGTCCGAGTCGGCGCGCGGGCCGAGGCCGAGCAGGACGGTGACCGGGCCGCCGGCCGGGCCGGGCAGCTGGAGCGTGCGGCCGGCCGTCCCGTCGAACCCGGTGCCGGCCACCAGTGCGGCCGGCAGCCACCCGGGCAGCTCGCCGATGTGGACCGGCACCACCACGGCCTCGGTGTCGTCCGCGGGTTCGCTGCGCACCCGCCACTGCACGGTCATCCGGCGGCCCTCGCCGCGCGCCGGGCCGCGCCCCAGGCCTCCAGCCCCGCCAGGTACTGCCCGGCCGCCCCGGCCATCCCGCCCGCCGCACCGGTCGCCGCCCAGCCCCGGGCCGCGGAGATCGCGTAGGGGTCGAGCCGCAGCACCTGGAGGTAGCAGTCCTCGGCGAGGACCGGCTGGCCGGCCGCGGCGAAGCAGTCGGCGGCGGCCGCGTACCCGAGCGCGGTGGAGACCGGGCCGAGCCGGGCGGTGCGCAGGAAGCTGTCGGCGGCCTCCCCCGGCAGGCCGCGCTTCACCAGGCTCTCGCCCACCTCGATGTGGGTCTTCGGCTCGTACGGGTCGAGCGTCAGCGCCTCGGCGACCAGCCGGTGCCCGGCCTCGTCCTCGCCGAAGGCGTAGCACTCCTTGGAGCGGCTCTCCAGGCAGGCCCGCAGGTTCTCCCGGCGCAGGAACTCCTGGTAGGCGCCGTCGGCGGTGAGCGCTCTGGCGAGTTCCTCGGCCCGGTCCATGTCCTGCCGCAGCAGCGCGCGGTCGCGCTGCAGGAAGGGCACGTAGCTGACGCTGCGGTAGAACCGGCTCTCCAGCATCATCTTCTCGAACGGCGGCCGGCCCTCGTCCGCGAGGAGCTCGGTCAGCGCCTCCTCGGCGGTCTTGCGCCAGGCCAGTGCCTCGTCGAGGTCCTTGGTCTCGCGGGCGTGGAACACCACCGCGAACACCGCGATGGTGAAGCGCAGCCGGACCGGGCAGGCCGGGTGCCGGGCGATGGCGAAGGAATTCCTCGGCGCGACCACCCGGCGGCCGACCGATCCGACATACCTGACGGTGTCCAGCCAATGGTGCAGGCGGAGTTCCTCCGGGGTGGTGAGCCGCTCCGGCGGGATTTCCGGCAGCAGTTCCAGGACCAGCTTCCCGAATCCCAGCCGGTACAGCACCACCGCGATCCGGTGCTGGGTCTCGATATCCGACCCGGGGAAATCCTCCAGCCATCCGCAGAGCTTCTCCCACGCCGGGGTGCGCAACCGCCCGGGCAGGTCGGCCGGGTGGTCGACGGCGAATTCGGTGAGTCCGGACTCGCGGATCAGATTGCTCCGGAATGCGGGCGGCATGAGCCGCTGCCAGTTCATTTCGGGGCGACCACCGCGTTCCGCGAATTCGAAGGCGAGCGTCGGCAGGTCGGCGTACAGGCCGGGCGAGCGGGATTCGCCGAGGTTGAAGTACGCGGCGTACATCCGGTAGTGCCAGTTGTTGGTCCAGGGCTGCCCGGGCTCGGCCAGGGAGGCCTGCCGGGCGACCTCGGCCATCGGCTCGTCCGCGGCGTCGAGGCAGGTCTCGACCAGCCGGTCCCGGGTGAGCGTGGCGCGCGGGGCGGCACGGAACGCGCGTTCGGTCAGCACCCGGGCGAACTCGCGGTGGCCGAGGGTGCGGGCCGCACCGGCCGCCTGGAGCAGCGCGTACGCGGTGCCGAAGGGGCCGAGGCGGGCCGCGTGCAGGTAGCCGGCCAGAGCGCGGTCGTGGTCGCCCGCACGCTCGTCGGCCTGGGCGGCCTGCATCCGGATCTTGACGCACCAGGGGTCGACGGCGACGCCCTCCTCGATCGCCTCCCGCTCGGCCTCGGTGTCACCGAGCCGGACCGCGATCTCCACCCGGCGGTCGATCACCCGGCGCCGCGACTCCAGCAGCACCTCGGCGTCGTCCGGATCGTCGGTGCGCAGCGCCGCGACGGTCGCCCGGGCCTCGGTGAGCAGCGCCTGTGCGCCGGTGAAGTCGCGCCGGCGCTCGGCGTACATCACCTCGCGCAGGGCCAGCCGGACGGTCAGGATCGCGTGGTCGAAGGGGGTGAGGTCGGCGGCGATGTCGGCCAGCAGGGCGCGGGCGCGCTCCAGGTGGGCGGGGATGGCGTGGTCGTCGCCGGAGTGCCGGGCCAGCAGGTAGCCCCAGCCGGCGACGGCCTGGACGTGGGTGACGGTCGGGACCGGGTCCTCCACCAGCGGCCGGTAGGCGGCGACGGTCCGCGCGGACAGTCCCTCGGAGCCGAACAGTGCGACGGCCCGGGCGGCCTGCAGCCCGGCCGTGACCGGCTCCCGGCAGGCGTCGGCGGTGAGGTCGGCGGGGGCGACCTCCAGGACCGCCGGCAGCAGGCAGGCGGCGACCAGCCAGTGCGCGAGGCCGGTGCGGGCGGTCGGGTCGAGGTCGGCGTGGTGCCGGTGGGCCTCGGCCATCCGCCGCCAGGCGGGCGAGGCCAGCCGTTCGGGCAGGTCGGTGGGGGCGGCGGCCCGGTACGCCGTCAGCCCGGACTCCTCGACCAGCAGCTTGCGGTAGCTCGCGGGCATGGTCATCCCGAAGCGCAGCGCGGTCGGCGAGCGCTGCTCGAACCGGCGGGCGGCCAGCAGCGCGGCCCGGGCCTGGACGGACGTGAACTCGGATTCACCGCCGTCGAAATACGGCCGGTGCACCTCGAACGTCAACCAGCTCGGCGCATTCGCACCGACGGCCCCACGACTGAAATCCCAGCGCTCCACGGGCGGATTCCCCCTCCTATTTCTCCAGCCGGAGGCACGCCCCCCGGCACGCGGCCGAAGGGCGTGCCCGCAGTGGATCGGATCAGGCTGCGTCGTCGATCAGACAGGTCCAGCAGTCCGCTGCACCGGTGCTGATCTCGACCTCGTCCGCGAGGGACTCCCAGGACTCGTAAGCCATTTCGCAACTCCTTTCACCGAATTGCCGGGATCCGGATGTCCGGAAACCGTTTGGGTGCTCGAAAGCTATGACACCCCGTCAGGCAGCGTCAAGGCTTGAGAGTTGCCAATCGGCCCAGCAGGAGTTCGATCTCCCGGTCCGTCGTCCAATAGTGCGGGGAGATCCGGAGCACACCGTCGGCGGTGGATACCTGGATACCCGAGGAGATCAGCTCCTCGGCCATTCGCATACCGTCCGCCCCCGGCCGGGAAAGGGCGACGATGCCGGAGGCCGCCGGTGCGTCCGGGCCGAGGACCAGTGGCAGGCCGAGGCCGGCCGCGGCGGCCGTGACCCGGCCGGCGAGCCGCAGCACCCGGTCCGCCACCGCCCCGATGCCCACCTCGGTCAGCTCCGCCAGGGCGGCGGCCAGGCCGGCCATCCCGAGCAGGTCGTACATCCCGCCCTCCACCTTGGCGGCGGCGGCCCGTTCGGGCAGGTCGTAGCGGAGCCGGCCGGGGCCCTTGGAGACCTCCGCGGCGCCTTCGTGGCCGAACCAGCCGGTGGGGGTGGAGCGCAGCAGTTCCAGCCGGTCGGCGCGGCAGTAGAAGACACCGGTGCCGGGCGGCCCGCAGAGCCACTTGTGGGCGCCGGCCGCGAGGAAGTCGACCGGGGTGGCGGCCACGTCCAGCGGCAGCGCGCCCAGGCTCTGCACGGCGTCCACGCAGACCAGGGCACCGGCCCGGGCGGCCAGCGCGCAGACGGCGTCCAGGTCGAGGCGGAAGCCGGTGGCGAAGTTGACGTGGCTGACGGCCACCAGCCGGGCGGCCGGGCCGATCGCGTCGGCGACGTCCTCCAGCCGGTAGCCGCCTTCGCGCATCGGCACCCAGGACAGCCGGACGCCGTGGCGCTCCAGTCGCTGCCAGGGCCGGACGTTGGCCGGGAAGTCGCGGTCGAAGACCACCACCCGGTCGCCGGGCCGCCAGTCCAGACCGTCGGCGACCAGGTGGATCCCGGTGGAGGTGTTGGGGACGAAGGCCACCTCGTCCGGGGTGCAGCCGAGCAGGGCGGCCGCCGAGCGGCGGGCGGCGGCACGGGCCGGGAACAGCGGGCCCACCCCGGCGCTGCCGAGCGGCAGCGCCCGGTCGAGGGCATCCCGCATGGCGGCCGCGGCCACCGGCCGCAGCCGGCCGAGGCCGGCGTGGTCGAAGTAGGCGTCGCCGGTGCGGGCGTGGCCGGCGTCCGCGGGGTGGGAGTGGTCGGCGCGGGCACGCGCGGGGGTGGGCGGGGGTCCCGGCGCGGGGCCGGTCACCGGGCGGGCTCCGCGACCCGGGTGGCGCGCCCGGCGGTGGCCGCGGTCCAGGCCGCGAGCAGGAACGGTACGCCGTGCAGCAGCAGCACCCACTCGGGTACCCGGTCCGGCCGCAGCACCACGCTGGTGGCGAGCAGTCCGGCCATGAAGCCGGCGTTCACGGTGATCTGCGAGAAGCCGAACGCCCGGCCGCGGCGGGCGTCCGGAAGGCGCTGCATCGCCTGTTTGAAGGTGATCTCGCTGAGCGCGTCGCCCAGGCCCGCGAGGACGGCGCAGGCCAGCCGCGGCCACCAGCCGGACAGCCAGAACACCCCGATGAAGCCCACCGACATCACCATGGTGGCCAGGCAGAACACCACCCGCGGGCTGCGTTCGACGATCCGCCGGGCCAGCGGCCGCAGCACGAACCCGGCGATCAGCAGCCCGGCAGCCCAGCAGCTCCACACCGCACCGGAGACCGCGGTCGGCGCGTCCGGCCGCAACTCGCTGCCCAGCATGGGCAGTCCGACGTGCTGGGAGGAGCTGCCGAAGGCGTCCAGGGCGCGCAGCAGGACCAGCGGCGCGAGTCCGGCGGCGGCCAACAGCGGCCAGGAGGGCACCCGTTCGGCACCCGGCCCGGTGGTGGCGCCGGCCTCCCGCAGGGTCGGCCGCAGCAGCAGCAGGACCAGCGCGGACAGGCCGTAGCTCGCGGCGTCCAGCGCGAAGACGCCCCGATAGCCGAGCAGCGGGACGGCGACGGTGGCCAGGCCCATGCCGGTCATGAAGGCGATGCCGCGCAGCCCGGCGAGCACGCTGTTGACCGTCTGGGTGGCCGGGCCGGCCAGCACCGGTGTGGCCGCCGAGAGCGTCGCCTCGAACACCGAACGGCCGGCGCCCACCAGGAACACCGCGACGTAGAGCCACCAGCCCTGCTGACGGCCGGGCAGCAGGGTGAGGGTGAGCAGCGCGAGCAGCCGGACCAGGTCGGCGCCCACCATCACCCGCAGCCGGTCCCAGCGGTCGCCGAAGCGGTGGCCGAGCCGGCCGCCGGTGATCGCCCCCGCGTACAGCGCGACGCTGACCAGTCCGGTGGCGGCGGCGGAGCGGGTGCGTTCCCAGACGAACACCGACAGGCAGATGAAGTCCAGCGCGTAGCCGATGTCGGAGACCGCCTTGGCGGTGAGGAAGACCGCCAGGTCCCGACGTGTCGCGGTGGCCGCTGGGGGCGCGGCCGTCAGCGGTGGCATCTGCCGCACCTCCCGTCCGGGTGATCGACATGCTGCCGCACCTGAGCGCTTGCGGACAAGGGGAGCTGACGGACTATCTGAAGCCGTTCATCTCAGCACCCTTGGGGCCATGGCTCGGCCGGGCCACGGGTCTTGAAGGCCGGGGACCCGGGGCCGGGTGCGGTCGCGTGCGGTCACTGGCGGTTGAGCGAACGGCTGACGCCGGCCAGCAGTGCCGTGGTGAGCAGCCAGCCCGCGGCGATCAGGCCGTAGCCGACCCACTGCTGCGCGCCGGTCCAGTACCAGGCGGTGCGCTGGCCGAAGCCGCCGATCGGCAGGAGCAGGTCGAGGGTGTAGATGAACGGGTTGAACGGGGCGCCCGGTTCGGCCCCGGCGGCGGTGGGGGTGCCGGAGCCGAACACGGTGGTACCGAGGGCGGTCAGCGCGAGCAGCCAGATTCCGGCCTGCCACGGGCGGTAGCCGTAGCCGACGGTGAGGTCCAGCAGCCGGCCCCAGGCCCGGCCGAGCAGGTGCAGCCCCCGGCGGCGCCGCCGCTGCTTGGCGAGCAGCACCGAGCGGGCCGCGTCGTCCTCGCCGGACCGGCGGTACCAGGCGGCCAGTTGCTCGTACGGCTGCGGCGAGTAGGCCGGCAGGCCGTCCAGCCAGGCCAGGCGGTCGGCCAGGGTGGCCGGTGCGGTGCGCTGCAGCGAGGTGTAGCCGAGCCCGTCCAGGCGGGAGTCGGCGGGCCAGCCGAGTTCGCTGTCGCACAGGACGGACAGCTGGGCCTCCTGCAGGTCGACGGTGCCGGACGGGACCGCGGCGGGGGTCAGCCGCAGCTCGCCGGCCCGCAACCTCGGCGCCTCCAAGGCGACTTCGGGTCCGGCGAGGACGGCCCCGGCGAAGGTGAGCCGGCTGCGGACGGTGGCGCCGGGCAGCCGGACGGCGCCGTTGGCGGTGAACCCGTCGCTGAGCGCCACGGTGGAGGCGGTCAGGTCGTCACCGCTGATCGCGTCACCGCCCGGGTTGTCGATCCGGGCCGCCTCCATGAACAGTCCGCCGTTGAACTGCACCCCCACCAGCCGCAGTCCGCCCCGGGCCCGGAACCCCTTGCGGGCGAAGCAGCCGCCGTCCAGCACCATGCCGCCGGCCCACAGCGCCCAGACGCCCGGCGCGCAGGCCGGGTCGGCGGTGGAGGCGTCCAGCAGCTCGGTCGCGGTCAACCGGACTCCGCTGAGCCGCAGTTCGCCGGTGATGTGGGCGCGGGTGAGGGTGAGGCGGCCGTCGATGACGGAGTCCTCGAAGAACAGGTTGCCGTCCAGGTTGAGCAGCCAGCCGTCCAGGCCGGGGATCCGGCAGGACAGCAGGGACACCGACCGCAGGCTCGCCCCGCGGAGCGTGACCTGTTCCTCGAACCGGCAGTCGCGGAGCAGCAGTTCGTGCTCGACGCGGGCACCGGCCAGGTCCAGTCGGCCGGTTATCCGGGCTCCGGTCAGCCGGACGGCGGCGACGGCGCCCGGGGCGGCGGGGCGGGCGCCGAGCAGCAGAGCGGCGATCACCTCGGCCCGTACGGCGCGGCGGCTGTCCCAGCCGGACTCCTCGGCCGGGTCGGCGGGAGCCGCGCCCAGGTCCGCCAGCTCGACCGCGGCACCGGTCGGGAACGCGTCCCACACCCGGCGCTCGGCCACCGTCAACTCGTCGTACCCCAGCATCGGGCCTCCCCGTCTCCCCGTCCCGCACCCACTGGACCGGACTGGACGGTACCCGGGGGGGTCGGTGGGGCGTGCGGGTGGGGTTGCCCCCGGGCCGACTGGGCAGGTCCGGGCGGCGGCCCCCGGCGGGGCGACCTGGCGCGAGCCGGAGTGGCGGCCCGTCACCTCCCGAACTCGCGCAGTTCCCCGCGCCCCTGGGGGCTCCCCCGGGCCAGCTGTGCCCGTCCAGGCGGCGGCCCCCGGCGGGGCCACTCGGCGCGAGCCGGGGAGGCGGGCCGTCACCTCCCGAACTCGCGCAGTTCCCCGCGCCCCTGGGGGGGTTGCCCCGGGCCGGCTGGGCCCGTCCAGGCGGCGGCCCCCGGCGGGGCGCCACTCGGCGCGAGCCGGAGAGACGGGCCGTCACCTCCCGAACTCGCGCAGTTCCCCGCGCCCCCGGGGGTTCCCCGGGCCGGCTGGGCAGGTCCGGGCGGCGGCCCGTGGGTGGTCAGAGGGGGAGGGCGCCGCGGTGGCCGAGGTCGATCTCGGCCCAGACGACCTTGCCGTTCCTGGTCTGGCGGGTGCCCCAGCGGTGGGCGAGTTCGCTGACCAGGTGCATGCCGCGGCCGCCCTCGTCCTGCTCGGCCGAGCTCCGCAAGCGGGGTGCCTGGCGGCCGGCGTCGGAGACCTCCAGGGTCAGGTAGCGGTCGCGGAACAGCCGCAGGCGCCGCGGGGCGTCGGCGTGCAGCATGGCGTTGGTGACCAGTTCGCTGACCATGAGTTCGGCGTAGTCGGCGACGGCGGACAGGCCCCAGGCCTCCAGGGTGGCCCGGGTGAAGCGGCGGGCCCGGCTGGGCAGCGGTCCGTCGCCGGTGAGCGGGAGGGTGGCGATCCGGTCCGCGGGGACCGGCAGCACCCGGGCCATGATCATCGCGATGTCGTCGTCGGTGCCCTCGGCGACGAGTTCGGTGAGCACGGCGTCGCAGCTCTCCTCCAGGGTGCGGCCGCGCACCGCGAGGATCTTGGAGAGCAGGCCGATGCCTTCGTCCAGGTCGCGGCCGCGCCGCTCGACCAGGCCGTCGGTGTAGAGGGCGATCAGGCCGCCCGGCGGCAGGGTGAACTCGACCGCGCTGAACGCCACGCCGCCGACCCCGAGCGGCACGCCGGGCGGTACGTCCAGGATCCGGGCGGAGCCGTCGGGGGCGACCGCGACCGGCGGCAGGTGGCCGGCCGAGGCGATGGTGCAGATCCGTTCGACCGGGTCGTAGACCGCGCAGACGCAGGTCGCGAACTGGCCCTCGCCGATGCCGCTGGCGGTCTCGTCGAGCCGGGTCAGTACCTGTTCGGGCGGCAGGTCCAGGGTGGCCAGGGTGCGGGCGACGGTGCGCAGTTGGCCCATGGTGGCGGCGGCCCGGATGCCGTGGCCCATCACGTCGCCGACCACCAGCGCGACCCGGCCGCTGGAGAGCGGCACCACGTCGAACCAGTCGCCGCCGACCTCGCTGACCAGGCTGCTCGGCAGGTAGCGGTGGGCGATCTCCAGTCCGAGGGTGCGGTGGATCTCCTGCGGCAGCAGGCTGCGCTGCAGGGTGAGTGCGGTCTCCCGCTCGCGGCGGTACAGCCGGGCGTTGTCGATGGCCAGCGCGGTGCGGGCGACCAGTTCCTCGGCGAGGGCCACGTCGGCGGCGGTGAAGGCGTCCGGGTTGCGGGTGCGGACGAACTCGGCGCCGCCGAGCACCATCCCGCGGGCGATCACCGGCACCAGCAGGTACGAGTGGATGCCGGCCGCCATCGCGGGGCCGACCCGGTCCGGCGAGGGCACCAGGCCGGTCAGTGTCTCCTCGTCGACGTGCGCCCGCAGCAGCGGGCGGCCGCTGAACAGGGTGCGCGCGTACATCCGCTTGGCGTCGTACCGGGAGACCAGGCCGACCGCGTCGGCGGCCTGGGTGAGTCCGGAGCCGAAGGCCTCGCCGACCGCGACGGCCCGTACCTGCACCGAGCTGTCGGGGCGCAGCGGGCCCGGTTCCTCGCCGCCGAGGACGGATTCCAGCAGGTCGACGGTGGCGAAGTCGGCGAACCGCGGGACCACCGCCTCGACCAGTTCCTCGGCGGTGCGCTGCAGGTCGAGGGTGGTGCCGATGCGGGCGGTGGCGGCGGCCAGCATGGCGAGGCGTTCCTGGGCGCGGGAGGCGCGGGCCTCGGCGCGGAAGCGCTCGGTGACGTCGATGATGGAGGAGCTGACGCCGAGCACCCGGCCGGTGGGGTCCTCCAGCCGGAAGTAGGAGGCCGACCAGGCGCGGTCGCGCCGCGGGTCGCCGGGGGTGTGGCCGTGCGAGCGGGCGTCGACCACCGGGCGGCCGGTGAGCAGGACCTGCCGCATGACGGCTTCGATCTCGCTGCTGTTGATGCCGGGCAGGACCGCGCTGATCCGCCGGCCGAGGTGGTCCTCGACCGGGATGCCGTTGATCCGGGCGAGTGCGTTGTTCAGCCGGACGTAGCGCAGGTCGGTGTCGTAGACGGCCAGGCCGATCGGCGACTGGGTGAAGAAGCCGTCGAGGATGGCCAGGTCGGACTCGACCTGGCGCAGTGCGGAGACGTCGGAGGCGGTGGCCAGCAGCAGCGGCCGGTCGCCGGGGCCGCTGATCGGGTAGGTGTGGAACTCCAGCTCGACCAGGTGGCCGTCGCGGTGGCGTACCGGGTGGGTGCCGGACCAGCCGCGGCCGGACATGATCTGCCGGAACAGGCCGACCACCTGGGGCCGCTCGGCGTCGGTGAGCAGCAGCTGGGCGGCGTAGGCGCCGATGGCGTCCCCGGCCGGGTAGCCGAGCAGGGCCTCGGCCTCCTCGCTCCAGTGCAGGATCCGGCCGTCGTCCTGGAGCAGCGCGGTGGCCAGTGGCACCAGGCGGTGACCGGCCAGGCGCGCCGAAGCGGCGCCCGCCGCATCCCGGCCGGCGCCGTCCGGCGCGGTCTGCTCGAATCCGTGCATGATCAGGTGACCACCTGCCCGGTACCTTCCCGTTCGGAGCCCGGCCAACCCGGCTTCCACCAGACTGCACGGCACCCGCCCGGACGGCGAGTCAGCTCCACGGGCCGCCCGTGCGGCCGGCCGGGTCAGACAGTACGAGCGTCTGACCCGGGCGTGCAAGACATCTGTCCGAATCGGTACCGGCCGGGCCCGCGCGGCGGCCGGTGGGGCACCCGGCGGCTCAGGCCGCGGCCAGCACCGCGTCGAGCATGCTGGCCCACTGGCGGACGATGCCGGCCCGGCGCGGGCCGTCGTCGGTGAGCAGGTTGGCCAGGCCCAGGCCGCGGGCCAGGTCGAGGGTGGCCTGGACGCTCTCGCGGACGCCGGGGGCGCTCTCGTCGGCGCCCAGGAACTCCACCGTGGCCCGGTGGGCCTCCCGGCCGACCTGGTTCTCCAGGGCGACGATCCGCTCCCGCAGCGGTTCCTCGGTGGCGGCGGCCACCCACAGGTGCAGTGCGGCGCGGAACAGCGGGCCGGTGTAGAGCCGGACGATCATCTCGGCGACCGCCTCGGTCCGGGCCTGACCGGCCGGCGGCAGCAGCTCGCTGTGGGCGCGCACCGCCGCCAGCCGCTCGGCGGCCACGTGCTCGACGGCCGCGGTGAACAGGTCCTCCCGGGTCGGGAAGTGGTGCTGCGCGGCCCCCCTGGTCACCCCGGCCCGTTCCGCCACCACGGCGACCGTGCTGCCGTTCCAGCCGAGCTCGGCCAGGCACTCCACCGCCGCCTCCAGCAGCCGGCGCCGGGTGGCGCGGCTGCGGTCCTGCTGGGGGGTGCGGGAGGCGGCGTGGGTGGTGTTCATGGCTGCTTTCCGATGGTCGGGCCGGTACCCGCCGATCCTGTCAGACCTGGCGGGAGCGGGCCCGCAGCTCCTTGCGCAGGATCTTCCCGGCGACGGACTTGGGGACGGCGTCGATGAACTCCACCGCCCGCACCTTCTTGTACGGCGCGACCTGCCCGGCCACGAACTCGGCCACCTCCTGCTCGGTCAGCGCGATGCCCGGGGCCCGCACGACGTACGCCTTGGGCCGCTCCTCGCCGTCCTCGCCGACGACCCCGATCACGGCCGCGTCGGCGATCCCGGGGTGGGTCAGCAGCAGTGCCTCCAGTTCGGCGGGGGCGACCTGGTAGCCCTTGTACTTGATCAGTTCCTTGACCCGGTCGACCACGAAGAGGTAGCCGGCCGCGTCCACGTGGCCGATGTCGCCGGTGTGCAGCCAGCCGTCCTCGTCGATCATGGCGTCGGTCTCGGACTGCCGGCCGAAGTAGCCCTTCATCACCTGCGGACCGCGGAAGACCAGTTCGCCGTCCTCGCCCGGTCCGAGGTCCTTGCCGGAGCCGTCCAGCGCGACCACCCGCAGCTCGGTGCTGGCGACCAGCCGGCCGACCGTGCCGGGCGGGGCCTGGTCGTCCGTCAGCGGCACCACGTGGGTGACCGGGGAGAGCTCGGTCATCCCGTACCCCTGGCGGATCGCGGACAGGCCGAGGCGCCGCGCGCACAGGTCGGCGAGCTCGGCGTCGAGCGGTGCGGCGGCGCACAGCACGTAGCGCAGCGAGGACAGGTCGAACCGGTCCACCATCGGGTGCTTGGCCAGCGCCAGCGCGATCGGCGGGGCCACGAAGACACCCTGGATCCGCTGGTCCTGGATGGTGCGCAGGAACTGTTCCAGGTCGAACCTGGGCAGCACCACCACGGTCGAGCCGCAGCGCAGCGGGTGGTTCAGCAGGGCGGCCAGCCCGTAGATGTGGAAGAAGGGCAGGACGGCGAGGATCCGCTCACCCGGTTCGGTGGAGTGCACGGCGTCGACCTGGGCCAGGTTGGAGGCGATCGAGCGGTGGGTGAGCATCACCCCCTTGGGCAGACCGGTGGTGCCGCTGGAGTACGGCAGCACGGCGACATCCTCGGCCGGGTCGATCGCCACCAGCGGTTCGGGCGCGGTGGTGGCGGCCAGGTCGGTCAGCGAGCGGTGGCCGGGGGCGGTGTCGCAGACGAAGACCTCGGCGATCGGGCGGCCCTCGGCGGCCAGCGCGGCGGCGGCCTCGGCGGCCACCGGCAGGAACGGCGACACGGTGATGATCCAGCGGGCCCGGCTGTCGCGCAGCTGGCCGGCCAGCTCGTGGGCGGTGGTCATCGAGCTGACCGTGGTGACGGTGGCACCCGCCCGGGTCGCGCCGAAGAACGCCACCGGGTAGGCGATGGTGTTGGGGCTGTACAGCGCCACCACGTCGCCCTTGCGGACCCCGGCCTCGGCGAGACCGGCGGCGGTGCGGCGGGTGGCGGCGTCGAGTTCGGCGTAGCTGACCGACCGCCCGGTGATCCCGTCCACCAGGGCCGGTACGTCGGGGTACCCCGCGCAGCCGCCGAGCACCGCCTCGTGGATCGGCTGGTCGAGCGGTTCGATGTCCGGGTAGTCACTGCGGAACGCCATTCGGGCCTCCTGACCGAGGGGTGGAGTCTCAAGGGTGGCGGCTGCGGGCCGGTCCGGACAGAGGGCGTCCGGACCGGTCCGCGGCCGGCCGACCCGGGGGCCGGTCAGTACGAGCGGGGCAGGCCGAGGGTGTGCTGGGCCACGTAGTTGAGGATCATCTCGCGGCTGACCGGCGCGACCCGGCCGACCCGGGTCGCGGTCAGGAGGGCGCCCAGGCCGTACTCCTGGGTGAGGCCGTTGCCGCCGAGGGTCTGCACCGCCTGGTCGACGGCCCGGCAGGAGGCCTCGCCCGCGGCGTACTTGGCCATGTTGGCGGCCTCGCCGGCGGCCAGGTCGTCGCCGCCGTCGTACAGGTGCGCGGCCTTCATCATCATCAGCCTGGCCAGTTCGACCTCGATGGTGCACTGGGCCAGCGGGTGCGCGATGCCCTGGTGGGCGCCGATCGGGGTGTCCCAGACGGTACGGGTCTTGGCGTACCCGACGGCGGTGTCCAGGGCCTGCCGGGCGACCCCGAGGGAGAACGCGGCGGTCATGATCCGCTCGGGGTTCAGGCCCGCGAACAGTTGCAGCAGGCCGGCGTCCTCGTCGCCGACCAGGGCGTCGGCGGGCAGCCGGACGTCGTCCAGGAAGACCTGGAACTGCTTCTCGGGGGTGACCAGTTCCATCGGGATGGCCCGGTACTCGAAGCCGGGCGTCTCGCGCGGGACCACGAACAGCGCGGGCTTGAGCTTGCCGGTGCGGGCGTCCTCGGTCCGGCCGACGAACAGCACGGCGTCCGCCCGGTCGACGCCGGAGATGAACACCTTGCGGCCGCTGAGCACCCACTCGTCGCCGTCCCGGCGGGCCACGGTGGAGATCCGGTGCGAGTTGGAGCCGGCGTCCGGTTCGGTGATGCCGAAGGCCATCCGGCGGGTGCCGTCGGCGAGTCCGGGCAGCCAGCGCCGCTTCTGCTCGTCGGTGCCGAACCGGGCGATCACGGTGCCGCAGATCGCCGGGGAGACGATCATCATCAGCAGCGGGCAGCCGGCGGCGCCCATCTCCTCCAGCACGATGGCGAGTTCGCCGATTCCGGCGCCACCGCCGCCGTACTCGGCGGGCAGGTTGACGCCGAGGTAGCCAAGCTTTCCGGCCTCGGCCCAGACCTCGTCGGCGGGTTCGCCGGCCCGGGCCTTGGCCTGGAAGTAGCCGGGCCCGAAGCGGCGGGCGAGGTCGCCGACCGCCTGGCGCAGGGCGCGGCGCTCGGCGCTCTCCGCCAGGTAACTGTCGGGGGTGGACGTGGAGTTCTCGGTGGTGCGCGGTGCGGACATCGGCGGTCCTTCCGGGCGGGCGGGTGGTGGGGTGGCCCGGCGCCTCACGGACCGGGCGCGGGGTTCAGGCGGTCTCGGCCACGACGGCGAGCAGGGTGCCGGGCTCGACCTGGTGTCCGGGGCCGACCAGCAGGTCGGTGAGGGTGCCGTCGGTGGGGGCGGTGATGCGGTGCTCCATCTTCATCGCCTCCAGCCACAGCAGCGGCTGGCCGGCCGTCACCCGGTCGCCGACGGCGGCGCCCAGGCGCACCACGGTGCCCGGCATCGGGGCGAGCAGCGCGCCCGGCTCGGTGTGCAGCACCGGGTCCGGGAAGCGGTCGAGCGCGGTCAGCGCGGTGGCGCCGGTCGCCGAGTCCAGGTGGACGTCCGGGCCGTAGCGGGCCACCCGGTAGCTGCGGCGCAGCGCGCCGACGGCCAGCACCACCCGGTCCTCGGCGGCCTCGACCAGCACCGTGTCGGGGTGGCCCTCGGCCCGCAGGCCGTCCCGGGTGATCCGGTAGCGGACCTCCGACTCGGCGCCGTCCGCCGTCCGGTAGCGCTTGACCTGCGGCTGGGAGGGCAGGTTGCGCCAGCCGGAGGGCAGTTCGGTGCGCCGGGCGGCGGCGTCGGCCAGCGCGGCGGCGAGGGCGGCGAGCGGGGTGTCCTTGTCGGCGGGTGCGGTCAGCGCGGCGGCGTGTTCGTCGAGGAAGCCGGTGTGCAGCCGGGCGTCCAGGAAGGCGGGGTGGCGCAGCGCCCGGGTGAGCAGGTCGCGGTTGGTGCGCGGGCCGTGCAGCCGGGCGCGGGTGAGCGCGTCGGCGAGCAGCCGGGCGGCGGCGGGTCGGGTCGGTGCCCAGGCGATCACCTTGGCCAGCATGGCGTCGTAGTGCACGGTGATGGTGGAGCCGGCGCTCACGCCGGAGTCCAGCCGCAGTCCGGTGGGCGTCGCCCGGGTGGTGAACTCGACCGGTTCGCCGGGGAGTTCGATCAGGTGCAGCGGGCCGGTCTGCGGCTGCCAGTCCTGGTCGGGGTCCTCGGCGTACAGCCGGGCCTCGATCGCGCAGCCGGTGGTGGGCGGGGCCTGCGCGGGCAGCTGTTCGCCCTCGGCGACGGCGAGTTGGAGGGCGACCAGGTCGAGTCCGGTGACGCACTCGGTGACCGGGTGCTCGACCTGCAGCCGGGTGTTCATCTCCAGGAAGAAGAACCGGCCGTCGGGGGCGAGCAGGAACTCAGCGGTCCCGGCGCCGGTGTAGCCGATGGCCCGGGCGGCGGCGACGGCGGCGGCGTGCAGTTCGCGGCGGGTGGGGTCGGCGATTCCGGGGGCGGGCGCCTCCTCGATCACCTTCTGGTGGCGGCGCTGGAGCGAGCAGTCGCGGTCGCCCAGGGCGAGTACGGTGCCGTAGCCGTCGGCCATCAGCTGCACCTCGACGTGCCGGCCGGCCGGCAGGTACGGCTCGCAGAACACCTCGTCGGAGCCGAACGCCTTGGCGGCCTCCGCCCGGGCGGCGGCGAGCGCGCCGGGCAGCTCGGCGAGGGTGCGGACGATCCGCATGCCGCGGCCGCCGCCGCCCGCCGCGGCCTTCACCAGCAGCGGCAGGTCCGCCTCGCCCGGCTGCTCCGGCGCGCCGAGCACCGGGACACCGGCGGCCGCCATCAGCCGTTTGGCCTCGGTCTTGGAGCCCATCGCGGCGATGGCGGCGGGTGGCGGCCCGATCCAGGTCAGCCCGGCGTCCAGGACCGCCCGGGCGAACTCGGCGTTCTCGGAGAGGAATCCGTAGCCGGGATGGACGGCGTCCGCCCCGGCGGCGCGGGCGGCGGCGATCAGCAGGTCGGCCCGCAGGTAGGTGTCGGCGGGGGCGGCGCCGGGCAGCCGGACGGCGGTGTCGGCCTCGCGGACGTGCGGGGCGTCGGCGTCCGGGTCGGAGTGGACCGCGACGGTGGCGATGCCCAGCTCCCGGCAGGTCCGGAAGACCCGGCGGGCGATCTCGCCCCGGTTGGCGACCAGCACCGACCTGATGGTGCGCCGCTGCGGCGCCTGTTCGCGGCCGTCGGCCGCTGTTGCCGGCTGCTGCACGTGCTTGTCTCCCTGGTCGGTCGTCCCGGTCGGCACCGGCTTCTCCTTCGGCTCGGGCGGGGTCACGGCCGGCCCCCGGTCACGGCTCGCACCCGGTCACATCCGGAAGACGCCGTAGCCGCGGGCGCCCTCGACCGGGGCGCTGTGCACGGCGGAGAGGCAGATGCCCAGCACGGTGCGGGTGTCGCGGGGGTCGATCACGCCGTCGTCGTACAGCCGGCCGGACAGGAAGGCGGGCAGCGACTCGGCCTCGATCTGCTGCTCGACCATCGCGCGGATCGCCGCGTCGGCGTCCTCGTCGTACGGCTGCCCCTTGGCCGCCGCCGACTGGCGGGCGACGATCGACAGCACCCCGGCGAGCTGCTGCGGGCCCATCACCGCGGACTTGGCGCTCGGCCAGGCGAACAGGAAGCGCGGGTCGTAGGCCCGCCCGCACATGCCGTAGTGCCCGGCGCCGTAGGAGGCGCCCATCAGCACCGAGATGTGCGGGACGGTGCTGTTGGCCACCGCGTTGATCATCATCGCGCCGTGCTTGATGATGCCGCCCTGCTCGTACGCCTGGCCGACCATGTAGCCGGTGGTGTTGTGCAGGAACAGCAGCGGGATGTCGCGCTGGTTGGCGAGCTGGATGAACTGCGCGGCCTTCTGCGACTCGGCGCTGAACAGCACCCCCTGCGCGTTGGCCAGCACGCCCACCGGGTAGCCGTGCACGGTCGCCCAGCCGGTGGCCAGGCTCTGCCCGTACAGCGGCTTGAACTCGTCGAAGTCGGAGCCGTCGACGATCCGGGCGATCACCTCGCGCGGGTCGAACGGCACCTTGAGGTCGCCCGGCACGATGCCGAGCAGTTCCTCCTCGGCGTACTTCGGCGGCTCGACCGGGGCGGCGGGCGCGGGCCCGGCCTTGCGCCAGTTCAGCCGCCGCACCACCCGGCGGGCCAGGCGGCACGCGTCGGGCTCGTCCAGCGCGAAGTGGTCGGCGAGGCCGGAGGTCCGGGCGTGCATCTCGGCGCCGCCGAGCGACTCGTCGTCGGACTCCTCGCCGGTGGCCATCTTCACCAGCGGCGGGCCGCCCAGGAAGACCTTGGCCCGCTCCTTGACCAGGATGGTGTGGTCGGACATGCCGGGGACGTACGCGCCGCCGGCGGTGGAGTTGCCGAACACCACCGCGACGGTCGGGATGCCGGCCGCCGACAGCCGGGTGAGGTCGCGGAACAGCGCCCCGCCGGGGATGAAGATCTCCTTCTGGCTGGGCAGGTCGGCGCCGCCGGACTCCACCAGGTTGACCAGCGGGAGCCGGTTGCGCAGCGCGATCTCGTTGGCCCGCAGCGCCTTGCGCAGGGTCCACGGGTTGCTGGCGCCGCCGCGCACGGTCGGGTCGTTGGCGGTGATCACGCACTCGGTGCCCTCGATCACGCCGATCCCGCTGACCAGGCCCGCACCGACCGGGTAGTCGCTGCCCCAGGCGGCGAGCGGCGACAGTTCCAGGAACGGCGAGTCCGGGTCGATCAGCAGCTCGATCCGCTCCCGGGCCAGCAACTTGCCCCGGCCGCGGTGGCGTTCGACGTACTTGGGTCCGCCGCCGGCCAGCGCCTTGGCGTGTTCGGTGTCGAGCGCGGCGAGCCGGTCCAGCATCCCGGTCCGGTTGGCGGCGTGGTCGGGGGCCGCCGGGTCGAGGCGGGTGGGGAGCACGGTCACAGCAGGGCCTCCGGGATGTCGAGGTGGCGGGAGCGCAGCCACTCCCCCAGGGCCTTGGCCTGCGGGTCGAAGCGGGCCTGGGCGGCGACGCCCTCGCCGAGCAGGTTCTCGATGGTGAAGTTGACGGCCCGCAGCTGCGGCAACAGGTGCCGGGTGATGGCCAGTTCGGCGGTCTCGGGGAGCAGTTCGCGCAGCCGTTCGACGGTCAGGGTGTGCGCCAGCCAGCGCCAGCCGTCCTCGCTGCGGGCCCACACGCCGAGGTTGGCGTCACCGCCCTTGTCGCCGCTGCGGGCGCCGGCCACCAGGCCGAGCGGCGCCCGCCGGACCGGGCCCGGCGGGAGCGGCTCGGGCCGCGGCGGTTCGGGCAGCGGCAGCAACTCCCGCACGGCGGACGGAGGTTCGATCGGGATCCGGCGGCCGTCGGGGAGCACCGCGGTGTGCTCGACGGCTTTGGCGTCCAGGTACGCGGCCTCGAAGACGCCGTACGGGCTGCCGGCTCCGGGGAGCGCGGCCAGGTGGAAGCCGGGGTAGCCGGCCAGGCCGAGTTCGACCGCGGCGGCGCCGATCGCCCGGCCGACCCGCTCGGGCTCGCGGTCGCGGACGGTGAGCTGCAGCAGGGCGCTGGCGGTCTGCTCGGTGTCGGCGTCCCGGTGGTCGGTACGGGCCAGGGTCCAGCGCAGCTCGGCCGGCGGCCCGGCCGGCGAGGCGGCCAGCGCGTCCGCGAACTGCCGTTGCACCAGGGCCGACTTGGCTTCGATGTCCAGGCCGGTGAGGACGAACACCACCTCGTTGCGCCAGCCGCCGAGCCGGTTGAGGCCGACCTTGACGGTGGGCGGCGGCGCCTCGCCCCGGACGCCGTCGATCAGTACCCGGTCCGGGCCCTGCTGGGTGAGCCGGACGGTGTCCAGCCGGGCGGTCACGTCCGGACCGGCGTAGCGGGCGCCGCCGGTCTCGTACAGCAGCTGGGCGGTGACCGTCTCGGTGGTGACGGCGCCGCCGGTGCCGGGGTGCTTGGTGATGACGCTGCTGCCGTCGGCGTGCAGTTCGGCGATCGGGAAGCCGGGGCGGGTGGTGTCGTGCTCGGTGAAGAACGCGTAGTTGCCGCCGGTCGCCTGCGCGCCGCACTCCAGCACGTGCCCGGCGACCACCGCACCGGCCAGCGCGTCGAGGTCCGCCGGGCCCCAGCCGAAGTGCTCGATGGCGGGGCCCACCACAAGCGCGGCGTCGGTGACCCGGCCGGTCACCACGATGTCGGCGCCGTCGCGCAGGCACTCGGCGATGCCCTGCGCCCCGAGGTACGCGTTGGCGGCGAGCAGCCCGGACCGCCCGAACTCGGCGGCCCGCGGCAGCAGATCGTCCCCCAGCACCTGCCCGATCCGCACCCGCACGCCCTGCTGATCGGCCAACTCCTCGAGTGCCTTGACCAGTTGGGGCGGATTGAGGCCGCCGGCGTTCACCACGATGCGGACGCCCCGCTCGACGGCGAGGGCCAGGCAGTCCGCCATCTGCCGCAGGAAGGTCTTGGCGTAGCCGAGGCCGGGGTCCTTCAGTCTGTCCTTGGCCAGGATCAGCATGGTCAGCTCGGCCAGGTAGTCGCCGGTGAGCACGTCCACCGGGCCGTCGGTGAGCATCTCCCGGAACGCGGTGAACCTGTCGCCGTAGAACCCCGACGCATTGCCGATCCTCAGCACCGCAAGCCTCCTTGCCGCCGCCGCTGCCCGTCGCGAGCAGCCTGGCAGCGCCGTCCGGATAAATCAAGCATGCATGCTTGTTTCTGGCCGGAGCCCGGGCACCGTCCCGGAAATCGGATGGGCGGCCGGGCCGCGCGGTGGGAGGATGCCGACCCGGGGCAGGTGTACGGGGAGGCGCGGTGACATGGGACTGGACTACAGCTACGAGGTGTTCATGCCCGCCCGGAACGTCGCGCAGGCGCTGACCCTGCTGGCCGACCTCGCGCCCCGGGACCGCGACACGCCTCCGCTTCCGGTCATCCTGCCGGGCGGAGAGCGGCTGACCGTGCCGTTCACCTCGAGGTTCAGCAGCGAACCGGTCGACTGCTCGGCGGGCGGCGCGCTGAAACTGGACCTCGTCGTGATGATCGGCGTCGACGACGCGGTACGCGAGTTCCACCTCGGCGTTTTCGACCGGGTCGACGCATCGGGAGAGGCGCCGGTCGGGTACATCTACCTGACCGTCAGGTTCTCGCCCGCATGGCATCCGGACTTCGCCTCGCTGCAGTTCACCGCGGCCACCTCGGGCATGAGCCGGATGTTCGAGCGGTCCGCGAACGTCAGGAAGCTGTTCACCGACCTCACCGCCGCTGCCGGTGGCGTGTGCTGCCTTCTCGACACCGAGACCGACACCTTCGACATCTGCTGGCTCAACGGCGGGGCGGTCAGCGGCGAGACCGTCCCGGGCACCCGTTTCCCGCGCTTCCACGATCTCGTCGCGGCCTGGCGCGAGCCGGCTGGATAGCCCCGCGCAGGCATACCGCGGACGGCCGGGCACCGCGAGCGGCTCAGGACTCCTCGGCGGGGTCCGGCTGCGCCGGCGTCGGCGGGGTGGACGGCGTGGACGGGGTGGGTCCGGGGCGGCCCCGCCTCAGCAGCCACAGCACCGCGGGCATCCCCACCAGGCCGCCCGGCAAGCTCTGGTACGGCGCCGGGACGACCGCCACGCCGACCACGTTCAGCGGTACCACCACGGCCAGGATCCCCAGGAGCGTGGGCCGGCGCCGGGCGGCTCGTCGCAGGACGTCACCGGCGGTCTCCCCGCCGGCGGCACGCTGCTCGCGCAGGCGCTCCCTGCGACGTCCCGAGTCCATCCGCAGATGTTCTCACCCCTGCACGCGGCAGGGAACCGCGCAGCAGGGAACGCGCCATGGCGGCTGCACCGGGTCAGAGGCTGCGGGCGGTGATGTCGCCGTGGGCGGTGGTGGCGTGGACGGTGAGTTCGGCCGCGGTGCCGGCGGTGTTGGCGAGGGCGTTGTGGATCCGGCCGTGGCCGGTGCCGGCGTCGAGGGTGGCGGACACGCCGCAGGCGGCGCCGATGACGATCGAGCCGGCCTCGGTGCGCAGGTCGACGGTGCCGCGTACGGCCTCGGTGATGTGGAGGTCGCCGTTGTGGGTGCTGATCGTGGCGGGGCCGCCCAGGCGGCCGACGGTGATGGGGCCGTCGAGGACGGTGAGGTGGGCGGCGGCGGTCTCGTCGAGCTTGACGGTGCCCCGGGCGCCGTCGAAGGTGACGTC
>NZ_JBXQQB010000024.1:0-137251 GCF_057220535.1 Kitasatospora sp. NEAU-CNBT7
CTTGTCCTCAGTTGCTCGCGTCCACTGTGTTGTTCTGAAACAACGACCCCACACCGCAGGTCACGTGGTGTGGTGCGGTTGACAGTTTCATAGTGTTTCGGTGGTCATAGCGTGAGGGAAACGCCCGGTTACATTCCGAACCCGGAAGCTAAGCCTCATAGCGCCGATGGTACTGCAGGGGGGACCCTGTGGGAGAGTAGGACGCCGCCGAACAAATTTTAAAAAGATAGCCCCCCTCCCTCCGGGAGGGGGGCTATCTGCGTTAATCTTCGCCAATGCAGAACCTGACCCTCACCTGGCAGACCTCGGCCGCCGTGTCCGGGGTGCTGTTCGGCGCGGCCTACGCCGTCCGGCGGGCCGGCCGTGGGCCGACGGTGACGGCGGTGTTCCGGGAGGCGGGTACGCTGCTGGCGCTCTTCACGCTGTGGCAGCTGGTGGGGCACCTCTCGCTGATGAGCACCGACCATGCCCTGGCCCGGGCGGAGTGGATCCACCGGACCGAGCTGGCCTTCGGTCTACCGGACGAGGTGGCGTGGCAACGGGCCGTGGAGCCGCATCCCTGGCTGATGCAGGCCGCCAACTACTACTACGCCACCATGCACTTCGGCGTCATGCTGGTGCTGCTGCTGTGGCTCTTCCTACGGCACCGGGACAGGTACGCGTGGGTGCGGACGACCGTGGTGCTGACGACGGCCGCGTGTCTGCTGGGCCAGTTCATCCCGGTCGCCCCGCCCCGGATGCTGCCGGACCGCGGGTTCGTCGACGTCGCGGCCCAGTACGGGCAGTCGGTGTACGGGGGCGCGGTCGCGGGGGTGGTGCCGGCCCAGCTGTCGGCGATGCCGTCGGTCCATGTGGCCTGGTGCGTGATCGTGGCGGTGGCCGTCGTGGTGGTGGGCCGCGGGCCGTGGCGGTGGCTGGCGGTGCTGCACCCGGTGCTGACGGTCGCCGTCGTGGTGGTGACCGCCAACCACTTCTGGGCGGACGGCCTGGTCGCCGTTGCCCTGCTGCTGGTGGTGTACCTGGTCCAGCACGCGTGCTCCGGCTGGCGGCAGGGCCCGAACGGGCCGGCCGGTCGGGTCTCCGCCGGGGTGGACGGCAAGGTCCCGGAGTGGACGCGTTCGGGCCGCTGACCGACCCGTTCGGAACGGTCGGCAGAGCCGCCGGCAACAACCAGTAGTGACCAACCAGCAGCCTGGCTCAGCGGTCGGTCTCCTGCGGCGTGGACGGGCTGAACGCCACCGGCAGCATCCCGGTGGCCAGCGACGCCGCGAGCGTCTCGGCCTGCTCCTGGGTGAAGGTGCCGGAGATGACGGCTTGGCCGCCGGTGATGGTGGCCGCGACGTACGGGTGGGAGAGCACCTCGCCGTCGAGCACGATGGCGAACTGGTTGGCCGGGTCCTGTTCGGCGGCGAGCTGTTCGGTGCTGCGGGCGAACGCGTCCGTTCCCGAGGCGTTGAAGGTCAGCTGGACCTGCCAGCCGGACCCGGACTGCTTGTCGAAGGAGCTGCGGGCGTCGGCGATGTCGGTTCCCGGCACCGCGACCGGTGCCAGCGCGAACCGGTAGCGGGTGCCCTGTTCCGCCTCGTGCCCGCAGGCCACGGTCGGGGTGGAGGCGGAGGCCAGCGGGCGGGGGTCGTCGGCGGAGGCGGTTCCCGGGCAGGAGAGCGCGTCGAACTGCTGCAGCAGGTCGACGGGGACGGTGCCCAGCAGCAGGGCGCCCGGGCTGCCGTCGGTGCCCGAGGTACCGACCGGGGCGACGGCCAGCACCTGGCGGAGCTCCACGGCGGCCCGCCGGCCGAGCGGGGCGAGCCGGTCCCCGACATGACCCGCGGCGGAGAGGGTGACCGCGCCAGCGGTGACCTCGGCCCGGACGTCCCGCAGCCCGGCCTTTCCGGCCCGGGCGGTGAGCAGGTCGGCGGCCTGCCGCAACTGGTCGTCGTCGAGTGGGCGGGCGGGGGTGAGGACCACGGTGGTGTGCCCGGCGGGAGCGGCCTGCGAGCCGGTCCCGGTGCAGGCGGTGAGGGCCGGCCCGGTCAGCAGCGCGGTCAGTGTGAGCGCGGTGGTCGCGCGGCGGATGCCGTACCGCCGGACCCGGACCGATGTCGGGAGAGCCGTCATGGGCCGAGTCTCGCAGCAGGTCGGCGCGCCGGTACGGGCCGTGCTCCGGTGTGATGCAACTGTGACGCCGCGTCATCTCTGCCTACCGGCCGCCGGCGGCCGGCGACCCCGGGGCGTACGCCGGCGGGCCGGGCGCTCCCCGAGGGGTTCACCCGGCCCGCCGTGCCCCGGAGGGCTACTTGAGGGGCAGCAGGGCCCTGCCCCACCCGCTGTTGGCGAGCGTGGCGGTGGCCCAGTACCAGGCGCCGAGGCCCGACACGGCGGCGACCCAGCCGGCCGCCTTGCCGAGACCGTCGCTGGAGCCGAACGTCGCGATGGCGTTGAGGACCAGCGAGACGGTCAGCAGGCCGTAGACGACCCGGCCGAACAGTCCGCCCTGCCAGGCGGCCAGGGTCAGCGTGAGCGCCAGCGCGGCCCAGAGCAGCAGGAACAGCCCCGCGCCGTCCTTGCTCGCTCCGGCGCCCTCCGACCAGGCCGCCCAGAAGGCGCCGAGGCCGGTGAACGCGGTGCCGGTGAACCGGTCGCCGCCGCGGAACTGCCAGAGGCCGGCGATGAACAGAGTCAGCCCGCCCACCAGGTGGGCGACGGAGGCTGCGTCCTTGAGGCCGGCGCCACTGAAGATGCCGGTGGACAGCAGGCCGGTTGCGAGCAGGGTCAGACCGAGGGCCAGGTAACCGAGAGGACCCGCGTCGTCTCCTGCGGATCGGGCGTTCGCCCCGGAGGCTTCATTGCTCACCGGAGGCTCCTTTCACTTCTGGGCGCCGATGATCGGCAGATGTCCGGTGAAGGTGGGGGTGGTGCTGGAGGTGGGTGCGCGAGACCGCGCCGGAAGCCGCACGGAAGTGGCGTGCGGGCGGCCGCGGCCGAGTGATGAACCAGCAGGTCAGGTGCTGGTCGAGGGCCCCTCCGGGGGGAATCCCCCGGTGCTTGCGGTGTACCCGGCCGACGCGGCTTGTACCCTTGTGAATCTCACAATTTGTGCAGTCGTCAGCTGTAGGGCGGCGACGGTTGGACGGTTGCTGATCGAGTTCGATCGATCGGCCCGGCGGTGGACGTCCCGTCAGGCTCGGCGGTGGACGTCCCGTCAGGCTTGGCGCTGGGCCGGCACCGGCACCCGCAGGGTCAGGATGGCCATGTCGTCGGAGGGTGGCTCCGGCGCGAAGCGCTCGACCGCGCGCTGCACGCGGGCCGCCACCGCGCCCGCCGTCAGCCCGGTGCAGCCGGTCAGCACCTCCGCCAGGCCGTCGTCGCCGAGCATCCGGCTGCCCTCCCGGCGCTCGGTCACGCCGTCCGTCACACAGAGCAGGACCTCGCCCGGCTCCAGGACCAACTCCTCGGCCGTCAGGTCGAGTTCGTCCATCACACCGAGCAGCGGCTGCGGGGTGGCGGCGGCGTCCACCTGGCCGTCGGTGCGCAGCCGCAGCGGGAGCGGGTGTCCGGCGCAGACCAGGGAGAGCAGGGTGCTGCCGTCGGGGCGCGGGGTGAGCTCGCCGTAGAGCAGGGTCAGGAAGCGGGAGCGCGGGCCCTCGTCGAGGATGGCCGCGTTCAGCCGGTCGAGCACCTGGGGTGCGCTGAGGCCCTCGCGGGCCAGCAGCCGCAGCGAGTTGCGGGCGAGGCCGGTGACCGAGGCGGCCTCGGGGCCGGTGCCGCAGACGTCGCCGATGGCGAAGCCGTAGGTGCCCTCGCGGATCGGGAAGATGTCGTAGAAGTCGCCGCCGACCTCGTTGCCCTCGCCGGCCGCCTGGTAGAAGACCTCCACCTCGACGCCCGGGATCTTGGGCAACTCCGGCGGCAGCAGGGCGCGTTGGAAGGCCTGGCTGGTGGCGGTGCGCTCGGAGTAGAGCCGGGCGTTGTCCATCGCGAGGGCGGCCCGGCGGGAGAGGTCCTCGCCGAGTTCCAGGATCTCCTGGCGGAACCGGGTGCCCGCGGGGACGCCGAGGACCAGCAGGCCGATCACCCGGTTGCGGGCGGCCAGCGGCAGCACCACGGTCTCGCCGATCATGCCGTGCAGCTCGGGGTCGGCCGTCGCGCCGAGGGTGCGGGCGGTCTCGGTGGGCGCGGTCCAGTAGCGGGTGCTGCCGGGGGAGGATTCGGCGGCCGGTGCGGGGGTCTTGTCGAGCAGGGCGCGCAGCGGGTCGATCCGGTCCTCGTTCTCGTGCAGGACGTAGGCGAGGTCGGCGGCGCCGTTCTGCTCGCCGGCGGTGTAGACGGCGCACCAGGTGGCGAGGGTGGGGACGGCCATCTGGGCCATCAGCGCGAGGGTCTGCTCGTGCTCCAGGGTGCCGGCCAGCAGTTCGGAGGCCTCGACCAGGAAGGACAGCGAGCCGCGGCGGCGGCGTTCGAGTTCGCCGAGCCGGGCGCTCTCCAGGGCCAGCGCGATCCGGTCGGCGGCGAACTGCAGGCGCAGCGCGTCCTCGTTGTCGTAGCGGCCGGGGGTGGTGGCGGCGACGCCGAGCGAGCCGGTGAGCCGGCCTTCGACCTTGAGCGGCACGGTGATCAGTGAGCGCATGCCGGTGCCGGTGAGCAGCGGGGCGGCGCCGGGCCGGACCGAGAGGTCCTCGTGGACGGCGGGCAGCCGGTCGGAGTCGAAGCGGGTGGTGCCGGACTCGATCGGCATCCGGACGAACCGGCGGGCGGCGGCGGCGAGTCCGGTGGCGGCGCGGACCTCGAACTCGGTCTCGTCCTCGGTGGTGAGCAGCAGGTAGGCGGCGTCGGCGTCGAGCAGGTCGCGGGCGCGGTCGACGATGCGCTGGAGGAGTCCGCCGAGGTCGTCGGGGGCGACGGCGCCGACGAGCAGGTCGAGCGGTTCGACGGCGGGCGGGGTGTCGGCGCCGCCGCCGGGGGAGCGCAGGACGGCGCGGTCCTCCTCGCGGACCAGCAGGCACAGGGCGGACGGGGTGCCGTGGGAGTCGCGCAGCCGGACCTGGAGGGCGTACACGTCGAGCAGGGTGCCGTCGGGGCGGCGGATGTCGAAGCCGCCCTCCCAGCGGGCCATCCGCAGGGTGTCGGCCAGGCGCAGGCCGGTGCCGCCGGAGGGCGGCCAGCAGGCGTAGTCGGACCAGGGCCGGCCGATGACCTGGTCGGCGGTGTGCAGGAAGAGGGCTTCGGCGTCGGCGTTCCAGGCGCGGACCACAGCGTCGTCGTCGATCCGGACCACGGCGACGCGGACCGGGCCGTCGCTGTCGGGCAGTTCGCCGCCGGGGATGCTCGGGAGGGCGTAGCGGGTGCCGCGGAAGTGTTCGGGCAGGGCGAGGCGGAACCAGACGGTCTTGCGGCCGGCGGCGTACTCGACGCCCCAGGTCTCGGAGAGGGCGGAGCACATCAGCAGTCCGCGGCCGCCTTCGCCGTCGGGGTCGGCGTAGTGGTCGGAGGCGGGGACGGCGGCGGAGACGGGGACGTTGGCGAAGGCGGGCAGGCCGCGTTCGGGGTGACGGTCGGTCACCTCGATCCGCAGGGTGTCCTCCTCGCGCAGGCAGCAGACCTCGGCGGCGGTGCCGGCGTGCACGACGGCGTTGGTGACCAGTTCGCTGACCAGGACGACGGCGTCGTCGACGACCTCCGGCAGGCCCCAGCCGAGCAGGGCCTCACGGACGAAGCCGCGGGCGGCGGCGGCCGACCGGCCGACCGGTTCGAAGGTGGCGGCTGCGCGTGCGGTGACCACTGCCACGTCTCCTCTGCTCTGGTCCGGCCGTCGGCCCGGTGTCGGTGTCGGGCCGTTCGGTTCGTCGTCGTGCCGTCCGGCCGTGCGGCGCCGGTGCGTGCGCTGTCGTGGCCTCGGTGGTGGCGGTGGCCGGCGGGTGGTCGGTGCGCGCTCCGAGGTGCGGTGCAGCGGTCCAGCCTACTTTCCGCTCGGTACCCCGTGGGGGCGGGGAGCCGAATCAGGCACCGGAGGGTGATTCTGCCCACCACATTTGCGCAAGGACGGCAACGACCCTGTGCAACCGGCCGGACACCTGCCTCCGGGGCTGACAGACTGGGGAGTCCGCGGCGTCGGTTCGGCGGAGTACGGTCGAGGCGGTGCCGGTGGCGGTGCGCAGCCCCGCTGCGGTGTCCGAGAGGCGGGCCCGGTGCCCGCGAGTGCGGTACTGAGCAGTCACGATGTGGGAGGGCCCCGTTGAGTTCGGCGACCAAGGACGTTACCGGTACGACTTCGGCTGCCGAGCGCGGTGGCCGTGCCGCCACGGCGGCGCGCGGCGTCGCCGGGCGCCGGGCCAATCCGAACCGGGGGGCCGAGCCGGCGGAGCTGCGGCGGGTGCTGGCGGCGCTGACCGCGATGCGGGACGGCAACTTCCGGCGGCGGCTGACCTTCCCCGGTGACGGTGTGCTGGCGGAGATCGCGGCGGTGTTCAACGAGGTCGCCGAGCGCAACCAGCACCTCACCGGTGAGCTGGCGCGGGTGCGGCGGGCGGTGGGCCGGGAGGGGCGGCTGTCGGAGCGGCTGGAGATGGGGGTCGGCGAGGGCGCCTGGATGGCGGCGGTCGACAACTGCAACGCACTGATCGACGATCTGGCCCGGCCGATGGCGGAGGTGGGCCGGGTGCTCACCTCGATCGCGGAGGGCGACCTGGACCAGCGGATGGAGCTGCGGTCGGTCCACACCACCGGGGCGAGCTATCCGCTGCGCGGGGAGTTCCTGAAGGTCGGCCGGACGGTGAACGGTCTGGTGGACCAGTTGTCGGAGTTCACCGACGAGGTGACCCGGGTCGCCATCGAGGTGGGTACCGAGGGCAAGCTGGGCGGTCAGGCGCGGGTGCGCAGCGTCTCGGGCAGCTGGAAGGACCTGGCCGACTCGGTCAACACGATGGCCGGCCGGCTGACGGCGCAGGTGCGCAACATCGCCGAGGTGACCACGGCGGTGGCCAAGGGCGACCTGTCGCGCAAGGTCACGGTGGACGTGGCCGGCGAGATGCTGGAGCTGAAGAACACCGTGAACACCATGGTGGACCAGCTCAACTCGTTCGCCGCGCAGGTGACCCGGGTGGCGCGGGACGTGGGTACCGAGGGGCGGCTGGGCGGTCAGGCGCAGGTGCCGGGGGTCGCCGGGGTGTGGCGTGATCTCACCGATTCGGTGAACTTCATGGCCAACAACCTGACGGCGCAGGTGCGCAACATCGCCGAGGTGACGACGGCGGTGGCCAAGGGCGATCTGTCGCGCAAGATCGAGGTCGATGCCCGGGGCGAGATCCTGGAGTTGAAGAACACCATCAACACGATGGTGGACCAGCTGTCCGGTTTCGCCGAGCAGGTGACCAGAATGGCCCGTGCGGTGGGGACGGAGGGCATTCTGGGCGGTCAGGCGCAGGTGCCCGGGGTGGCGGGGGTCTGGAAGGACCTGACCGAGAACGTCAACTCGATGGCCAACAACCTGACCAACCAGGTGCGCAACATCGCGCAGGTGACGACGGCGGTGGCCAAGGGCGATCTGTCGCAGAAGATCCAGGTGGACGCGCAGGGCGAGATCCTGGAGTTGAAGAACACCATCAACACGATGGTGGACCAGCTCGGGGCGTTCGCCGACGAGGTGACCCGGGTGGCGCGGGACGTCGGTACCGAGGGGATCCTGGGCGGTCAGGCGAGTGTGCCGGGGGTGTCGGGGACCTGGAAGGACCTGACCAACAGCGTCAACCTGATGGCGAACAACCTGACCAGTCAGGTCCGCAACATCGCCGAGGTGACGACCGCGGTGGCGCGCGGTGACGTCTCCAAGAAGATCACCGTCGACGCCAAGGGTGAGATCCGGGAGCTGGTGACGACCGTCAACACGATGGTGGACCAGCTGTCGGCGTTCGCGGACGAGGTGACCCGGGTGGCCCGTGAGGTGGGCACCGAGGGGATCCTGGGCGGTCAGGCGCGGGTGCGCGGGGTGTCGGGCATCTGGCGGGATCTGACCGACAACGTCAACTTCATGGCGTCCAACCTGACCAGCCAGGTGCGCAACATCGCGGAGGTCGCCTCGGCGGTGGCCAACGGCGACCTGTCCAAGAAGATCACCATCGAGGCGCAGGGCGAGGTGGCCGCGCTGGCGGGCACCCTGAACACGATGGTCGACCAGCTGTCGGCGTTCGCCGTCGAGGTGACCCGGGTGGCCCGCGAGGTCGGTACCGACGGCATCCTGGGCGGCCAGGCCAACGTGCCGGGCGTGGCGGGGATCTGGAAGGACCTGACCGACAACGTCAACCTGATGGCCAACAACCTCACCGGGCAGGTCCGCAACATCGCCCTGGTGATCACCGCGGTGGCCCGCGGCGACCTCTCGCAGAAGATCGACGTGGACGCCCGGGGCGAGATCCTGGAGCTGAAGACCAGCATCAACACGATGGTGGACCAGCTGGGCGCGTTCGCGGACGAGGTCACCCGGGTGGCCCGCGAGGTGGGCACCGACGGGCGCCTCGGCGGCCAGGCCCGGGTGCCCGGGGTGGCCGGCACCTGGCAGGACCTCACCGAGTCGGTGAACGAGCTGGCCAACAACCTGACCCGGCAGGTGCGCGCGATCGCGCAGGCGGCGACCGCCGTGACCAGGGGCGATCTCAGTCTGCGGATCGACGTGGACGCGTCCGGCGAGCTCGACGAGCTCAAGGACAACCTGAACCAGATGATCGCCAACCTGCGCGAGACGACCAGGACCAACAAGGAACAGGACTGGCTGAAGACCAACCTGGCCCGGATGTCCGGTCTGCTGCAGGGCCGCCGGGACCTGGAGGCCGTCGCCTCGCTGATCATGAACGAGCTGACGCCGGTGGTGTCGGCCCAGCACGGCGCGTTCTTCCTCTCCCAGCCGGCCGGCCGCACCGCGGAGCTGATCACCGAGGACGACGACGAGAACGACACCGTGCTGCGGCTGCTGGGCAGCTACGGCTACAACCGGCGCTCGATGCCGACCACCTTCCGGCCCGGTGAGGGGCTGATCGGTCAGGCCGCGGTGGAGAAGCGCTCGATCATCGTCAAGGAGACCCCGCCGGGGTACCTGAAGATCGCCTCGGGGCTCGGCGAGGCCTCGCCCTCGCACCTGGTGGTGCTGCCGGTGCTGTTCGAGGACCGGCTGCTCGGGGTGATCGAGCTGGCCACCTTCAGCTCGTTCACCGCCGTCGCGCTGGACTTCCTGAACCAGATCGCGGACCTGATCGGCGTCACCGTCAACACCATCTCGGTCAACACCAAGACCGAGGGGCTGCTCCTGGAGTCCCAGCGGCTCACCGCCGAACTCTCCATGCGGTCCGCCGAGTTGGAAGCCCGGCAGGAGGAGCTGGAGCGCACCAACGAGGAGCTGCAGGAGAAGGCCGAGCAGCTCGCCCAGCAGAACCGCGACATCGAGATCAAGAACAGCGAGATCGAGGAGGCCCGGCAGATCCTGGAGGAGCGCGCCGAGCAGCTGGCCCTCGCGTCCCGCTACAAGAGCGAGTTCCTCGCCAACATGTCGCACGAGCTGCGCACCCCGCTCAACTCGCTGCTGATCCTGGCCAAGCTGCTCTCCGACAACAACGAGGGCAACCTCTCCGCCAAGCAGGTCGAGTTCGCCGAGACCATCCACGGCGCCGGGTCCGACCTGCTCCAGCTGATCAACGACATCCTCGACCTGTCCAAGGTCGAGGCGGGCAAGATGGACGTCCGCCCGGCCAAGATCGCGCTGGTCCAGCTGGTCGACTACGTCGAGGCGGCGTTCCGGCCGCTGGCCGCCGACAAGAACCTGGACTTCGCGGTCCGGGTCTCCCCGGAGCTGCCGGCCACCCTGCACACCGACGAGCAGCGGCTCCAGCAGGTGCTGCGCAACCTGCTCTCGAACGCGGTCAAGTTCACCGACGCCGGCGCCGTCGAGCTGCTGATCCGCCCGGTCGGCGCGGAGGTCCCGCAGCACGTGCGGGAGCTGCTGCTGGAGGCCGAGGCGATCGACGACCCGGACGAGCCGCTGATCGCCTTCTCGGTCTCCGACACCGGCATCGGCATCCCCGGCAACAAGCTGCGGGAGATCTTCGAGGCGTTCAAGCAGGCCGACGGCGGCACCAGCCGCAAGTACGCCGGCACCGGCCTCGGCCTGTCGATCAGCCGCGAGATCGCCCGGCTGCTCGGCGGCGAGATCCACGTGGAGAGCGAACTGCGCACCGGCTCCACCTTCACGCTGTACCTGCCGCTGCGCAGCGAGGCCCCCGGCCTGCCCGCGCCGGACCGCCCGGCCGCGCTGCCGGTGCGCGCCTCGGTCGGGGTGACCCCGGCGGGCACGCCGGTGCCGGTCGGCGAGAACCTGGCCGACCACTGGGCGCACGAGGTCCGCGAGCTGGCCGAGGAGCGCCTGCGCGGCGCGGCCGCCGAGCGCCGCCGTACGGCGGCGGCGGAGCTGCCGGCCCCGCAGCAGCAGCCCGAGGCCGCGTCCCGCAGCGGCGGCCAGGCGCAGTTCCACGGCCGCTTCGACGGCGAGCGGGTGCTGATCGTGGACGACGACATCCGCAACGTGTTCGCGCTCACCAGCGTGCTGGAGCAGTACGGGCTGACCGTGCTGTACGCGGAGAACGGCCGCGAGGGCATCGAGGTGCTGGAGCAGCACGAGGACGTCGCGCTGGTGCTGATGGACATCATGATGCCGGAGATGGACGGCTACGCGACCACCGAGGCGATCCGGCGGATGCCGCAGTTCGCCGGTCTGCCGATCATCGCGCTGACCGCCAAGGCGATGAAGGGCGACAAGGAGAAGAGCCTGGCCGCGGGGGCGAACGCCCATGTGACCAAGCCGGTGGAGGCCGACACGCTGCTGGCGGTGATGCGCCAGTTCCTGGCGGTCGGCTGACCGCCGGGCGTCCCGGCCGGCCGGCACTGGCGGGCCCGGCCGGGAACGCTGTAGGGTCACCCATCGTTGCGAACGGTGACCGGATGGTGACACGGCGCTCAGAGCGGCCTGCCTGCGGCACGGCGCTTCCCCGGGGCGGCCACCGGCCGGATCGTGCCAAGCGATGTGGCGGGCGAGGGGGTACGGCTAGCATGACCGGGGCAGTGGTGAGCGGCACGCGGGTGCCGTCCGTGGGAAGACAACAGGCAGGAGGGCGGGTCCTGGTGCAGAAGGCGAAGATCCTCCTGGTCGACGACCGGCCGGAGAACCTGCTGGCGCTGGAGGCGATCCTCTCGGCGCTGGACCAGACGCTGGTGCGCGCGTCCTCCGGCGAGGAGGCGCTGAAGGCGCTGCTCACGGACGACTTCGCGGTCATCCTGCTGGACGTCCAGATGCCGGGCATGGACGGTTTCGAGACCGCCGCCCACATCAAGCGCCGCGAACGCACCCGGGACATCCCGATCATCTTCCTGACGGCGATCAACCACGGCCCGCACCACACCTTCCGGGGGTACGCGGCCGGTGCGGTGGACTACATCTCCAAGCCGTTCGACCCGTGGGTGCTGCGCGCCAAGGTGTCGGTCTTCGTCGACCTCTACATGAAGAACTGCCAGCTCAAGGAGCAGGCCGCGCTGCTGCGGCTGCAGTTGGAGGCGGGCGAGGCGGCCAGTCTCGGCGGCGGGCTGCTGGGTGAGCTGTCGGCCCGGCTGGCCGCGGTCGAGGAGCAGGCCGAGGCGCTGACCAAGCAGCTCGACGACGCCGCGGACCCGGGGGCCGCCGCGACCTCGGCGCACCTGGAGCGCAAACTGGCCGGCCTGCGGGCGGCGCTCGACGCCCTGCGCCCCGGCGCGAACTGAACGGCGCACCACCCCTCTGCGCCCCGGTGCGCCGGCCGGGCGGTGCGATGACGGCCGGTCCGGTGACCGCCCGTCAGGCGTTCAGGTGTTCGGCGACACGCCCCGGGCCGAGGCGGTCGGGCGTGTCCAGCCGTCCCGGCCGCCGGTAGGCTGCTGACCCATGGCCACACGTACGCCCGGCAGCGCGGCACGCAACCCGAAGCCCGGGCCGGCCAAGAAGGCACCGGCCGGCCGGACACCCGCCAAGAAGGCCGCTCCCGCCGCCAAGAAGGCGGCCCCGGCGGCGAAGAAGGCCGCGGCGCGCAAGAGCGCCGCCAAGCCCCCCGCGGCCCCGCCGCCGCCCCCGCCGCGCCCGATACTCTTCCGGGCCGTCCGGGCCGTCTGGCTCGGCCTCGCGCACGCCGTCGGCGCGGTCTTCCGCGGCTTCGGCGACGGCGCCAAGAACCTGCACCCGGCGCACCGCAAGGACGGCCTGGCGCTGCTGCTGCTGGCGCTCTCGCTGGTGACCGCCGCCGGGACGTGGTTCAGCCCGCAGGGCTGGCTCGGCGAGGTCGCCACCAACGTGGTCTCCGGCCTGTTCGGGCGGCTCGACGTGCTGGTCCCGTTCCTGCTCGGCGCGGCCGCGGTACGGCTGATGCGCCACCCCGAACTCCCCGAGGCCAACGGGCGGATCCTGATCGGCCTGTCCACCCTGGTGGTCGGCGTGCTGGGCCTGGTCCACATCGGGTGCGGCGCCCCCGGCATGGGCAGCGGTGCGACCCGGATACGGCTGGCCGGCGGCATCCTCGGCTGGGCCGCGTCCACCCCGATGATGGCGGCGGCCGGGCCGCCGCTCGCGGTGCCGCTGCTGCTGCTGCTCGCCTTCTTCGGGCTGCTGGTGCTCACCGCCACCCCGGTCAACCGGATCCCCGAGCGGATCCGGCAGGCCGGGGTGCGGCTCGGCGTGGTCGAACCCGCCCTCGCCGACGGCCCGGAGGACGAGGCGCTGTCCGGCGCCCGGGAGCTGTCCACCGAACCGCCCGAGGACGCCGACCCCGACGCCCTGCCCTTCACCATCGAGGACGCCGACGGCGACGAGCTCTCCCGCCGCCGGACCCGCCGGCGCCGCAAGGACGAACCGGCCGAGGAGCCGGTCTCGTTCGAGAAGGACCCGTACCGGACCAGGGACCTGGCCGCGGGCGTCGCGGCCGACCTGGACGGCGCGCTCACCTGGGGCGTGCCCGGCAGCCCGGCGGTGGCGAGCATGATCCACCAGGTCCGGGACAACACCGCGCCGCCCGAGGAGCCGGCCGTCCCGCCGGCCCGCAGCGCCGCCGGCGCACCCGAGGAGCACGGCCCGGCGCCGGCCCGGATGGAACAGCTCCGGCTGGCCGGCGACATCACCTACGCGCTCCCGCCGCTGGACCTGCTGGACTTCGGCGCCCCCGCCAAGTCCCGCTCCAAGCTCAACGACGAGGTGGTCGCCCAGCTCACCGGCGTCTTCGCCGAGTTCAAGGTGGACGCCAGGGTCACCGGCTTCACCCGCGGCCCGACGGTGACCCGCTACGAGGTCGAGCTCGGCCCCGCCGTCAAGGTCGAGCGGATCACCGCGCTGGCCAAGAACATCGCCTACGCGGTGGCCAGCCCGGACGTGCGGATCATCAGCCCGATCCCCGGCAAGTCCGCGGTCGGCGTGGAGATCCCCAACCGCGACCGGGAGATGGTCAACCTCGGCGACCTGCTGCGCTCGCGGGCGGCCGCCGACGACGACCACCCGATGGTGGTCGGCATGGGCAAGGACGTCGAGGGCCACACCGTGATGGCCAACCTCGCCAAGATGCCGCACATCCTGGTGGCCGGCGCGACCGGCGCGGGCAAGTCCTCCTGCATCAACTGCCTGATCACCTCGGTGCTGGCCCGGGCCACCCCGGACGAGGTCCGGATGGTGCTGGTCGACCCCAAGCGGGTCGAGCTGACCGCGTACGAGGGCATCCCGCACCTGATCACGCCGATCATCACCAACCCCAAGAAGGCCGCCGAGGCCCTGCAGTGGGTGGTGCGCGAGATGGACCTGCGCTACGACGACCTGGCGGCGTTCGGCTTCCGGCACGTGGACGACTTCAACGCGGCGGTGAAGGCCGGCACCGTCAAGCCGCCGCTCGGCAGCGAGCGCGAGCTGACGCCGTACCCGTACCTGCTGGTGATCGTCGACGAGCTGGCCGACCTGATGATGGTCGCGCCGCGGGACGTCGAGGACTCGGTGGTGCGGATCACCCAGCTGGCCCGCGCGGCCGGCATCCACCTGGTGCTGGCCACCCAGCGGCCCTCGGTGGACGTGGTGACCGGCCTGATCAAGGCCAACGTGCCGTCCCGGCTGGCCTTCGCCACCTCGGCGATGGCCGACTCCCGGGTCATCCTGGACCAGCCCGGCGCCGAGAAGCTGATCGGCAAGGGCGACGCGCTGTTCCTGCCGATGGGGGCCAGCAAGCCGGTCCGGATGCAGGGGGCGTTCGTCACCGAGGCCGAGATCGCCAAGATCGTCCAGCACTGCAAGGACCAGATGACGGCGGTCTACCGGGACGACGTCACGGTCGGCGGCGGCCCGAAGAAGGAGATCGACGAGGAGATCGGCGACGACCTGGACCTGCTGATCCAGGCCGCCGAACTGGTGGTCTCCACCCAGTTCGGTTCGACCTCGATGCTCCAGCGCAAACTCCGGGTCGGCTTCGCCAAGGCGGGGCGGCTGATGGACCTGATGGAGTCGCGTGGGATCGTGGGCCCGAGCGAGGGCTCCAAGGCCCGCGACGTCCTGGTCAAACCGGACGAGCTGGACGGGGTGCTGATCACGCTTCGGGGGTGACTTCCGGGGTAGGCGACGCACCCGGCTCACTCGTTCGGAGGAACCTCCCGGCCGCCGGCCGGGAGGCGGGGAACCGGCCGCAGGGACCGGGCGTCCATCGAGGCACGGACGCCCGGGCCGCCGCGGCGTCTGACCGGATGTCAGCGGCCGAAGGGCCCGGATGCCCGTTCGGGCCCGTCCGCTTGAGAAACGTTCCTCCCCCGCCCCTAGACTGTCTTCTCAGCAGGTGGCCAACGCTCGAAAGGCGCGCCCAGTGACCATCGGCAAGTCCCCTCGTCGCGACAGCCGCGGACCCTCCGCGCCCAGCGCCGTGCCCGGCCAGAGCGGCAGCGGCGAGTCCCCGGCGGACCCGTCCGTGGGCGAAGCCTCCGGGCAGCCGGGCATCGGCGCGCTGCTGGCCTCGGCCCGGCTCGCCGCGGGCCTGACGGTCGACCAGGTCAGCGCCGCCACCCGGGTCCGGGTCCCGATCGTGCACGGCATCGAGGAGGAAGACTTCAGCCGCTGCGGCGGCGACGTCTACGCCCGGGGCCACATCCGCGCCATCGCCCGGGCCGTCGGCGTCGACGGCGACGCGCTCGTGCTGCGCTACGACGCCGCCCACGGCGGCGCACCCGGCCCCGCACGCGCCACCCAGCTGCTGGACACCGGCCCGATCAAGGTCACCGACCACCGGCGGCCCAACTGGACCGCCGCCATGATGCTGGCCATCGCCGCCGTGGTCGCGCTGATCGGCTTCAACCTGTTCAGCGACGGCTCCACCGAGGCCGGCGCCGGCTCCGCCAGCGAGCCGCTGCCCAGCAGCGCCGCCGCCCCGGTCACCGCCCCCGCCCAGCCGCCCGCCCCGGCCACCAGCGCGCCGGCCGCGATCGCCGCCGCCCCGGTCGACAAGGTCACCGTGAAGCTGGTCGCCGAGAAGGACAAGAGCTGGGTCACCGCCAAGGACGGCAAGGGCAAGTCGCTCTTCTCCAACAACCTCGACGCCGGCCAGGACCAGACCTTCACCGACCCCGCGAAGATCACCCTGGTGATCGGCAATGCGGGCGCCGTCCACGTGTACGTCAACGGCAAGGACCTCGGTCCGGCCGGGACGGACGGGCAGGTGGTGCATCTCACCTACACCCCCGGTGACCCGCAGGCGGGCTGACCGGGAACCGGCCGACAGGCCGGACGATCAAGGCATACGGGCTCCGGGGCGAACGGCACCGGGGCCCGCGCGTTAATCTTGGCGTCATGCCTGAACCCCGCACTGTCGCCCTGGTCACGCTCGGATGCGCCCGCAACGAGGTCGACTCCGAGGAACTCGCCGGGCGACTGGAGGCCGACGGGTGGCGGCTGGTCGACGACGCCGCCGACGCCGACGTCGCCGTGGTCAACACCTGCGGGTTCGTCGAAGCCGCCAAGAAGGACTCCGTCGACGCCCTGCTGGAGGCCAACGACCTCAAGGGCCACGGCCGCACCCAGGCCGTGGTCGCGGTCGGCTGCATGGCCGAGCGCTACGGCAAGGAGCTCGCCGACGCCCTCCCGGAGGCCGACGGCGTCCTCGGCTTCGACGACTACACCGACATCTCCGACCGCCTGCAGACCATCCTGTCCGGCGGCCACCACGCCCCGCACCTGCCGCGCGACCGCCGCAAGCTGCTGCCGCTCAGCCCGGTGAAGCGCCAGGAGGCCGCCGCCGAGGTCGCGCTGCCCGGCCACGGCGCCCCCGAGGACCTCCCCGAGGGCGTCGCCCCCGCCTCCGGCCCGCGCACCCTGCGCAAGCGCCTGGACGACAACCCGGTCGCCTCGGTCAAGCTGGCCTCCGGCTGCGACCGGCGCTGTTCGTTCTGCGCCATCCCGGCCTTCCGCGGCTCCTTCATCTCGCGCCGCCCGTCCGACGTGCTGAACGAGGCCGTCTGGCTGGCCGGACAGGGCGTCCGCGAGGTCGTCCTGGTCAGCGAGAACAACACCTCGTACGGCAAGGACCTGGGCGACATCCGGCTGCTGGAGACGCTGCTCAGCGAGATCGCCGCGGTCGAGGGCGTCGAGCGGGTCCGGGTCAGCTACCTGCAGCCGGCCGAGATGCGGCCCGGGCTGATCGACGTGATGACCGGGACGCCCGGCGTGGTGCCCTACTTCGACCTGTCCTTCCAGCACTCCGCCCCGGCGGTGCTGCGCCGGATGCGCCGCTTCGGCTCCACCGACCAGTTCCTCGGGCTGCTGAAGACCATCCGCGACCGGGCGCCGCAGGCCGGGGTCCGATCCAACTTCATCGTGGGCTTCCCCGGCGAGAGCGAGGAGGACTTCGCCGAGCTGGAACGGTTCATCACCCACGCCGGCCTCGACGCGATCGGCGTCTTCGGCTACTCGGACGAGGACGGCACCGAGGCGGCGGGCTTCGACGGCAAGCTGCCCGAGGACGTGGTCGCCGACCGGCTCGCCAAGCTGTCGCGGCTGGCCGAGGAGCTCACCGCGCAGCGCGCCGAGCAGCGGATCGGCGACGAGGTCGAGGTGCTGGTCGAGTCGGTCGAGGACGGCGTGGTCGAGGGCCGGGCCGCGCACCAGGCCCCCGAGACGGACGGCCTGACCACCCTGCTCGGGGCCGAGGACGCGGTCGTCGGCCGGTTCTACCGGGCCAGGGTCACCGGCACCGAGGGCGTCGACCTGGTCGCCGAGGTGCTGGACGCGGAGCAGGCCGGCGACGGCCGGACCCAGGCGGCCGACGGGGCCGGGTCCCTGGGGGCCGGGGTATGACACGGAGCGGGCCCGGGGCCCCGACCGCGACCGGCCCCGACCGGTCGGCGGCCGCGCCGCCCCCGCCCCCGGGCATCTGGAACATCGCCAACGTGCTGACGATGGCCCGGCTGCTGCTGGTGCCGGTCTTCGTCGCGCTGCTGTTCGCCGACGGCGGCCACAACCCGAAGTGGCGCGCGGTCGCCTGGGCCGCCTTCGCGATCGCGATGATCACCGATCTGTTCGACGGCGAACTGGCCCGGCGCAAGGGCCTGATCACCGACTTCGGCAAGATCGCCGACCCGATCGCCGACAAGGCGATCATGGGCGCGGCGCTGATCGGCCTGTCTGTCCTGGGCGACCTGCCCTGGTGGGTCACCGCCGTGATCCTGGCCCGCGAGCTCGGCATCACGCTGATGCGCTTCTGGGTGATCCGCTACGCCGTCATCCCGGCCAGCCGGGGCGGCAAGCTGAAGACCCTCACCCAGGGCATCGCGGTCGGCATGTACGTGCTGCCGCTGACCGGCTGGCTGGCCACCGCACGGGCCCTGCTGATGGCCGTCGCGGTGCTGCTGACCGTCGGCACCGGCCTGGACTACGTCGGGCAGGCGCTGCGGCTGCGCCGCGAGGGCCGGGCCGCCGAACGGGCCGGCCGGTGAACGCGCGGGCGGCCGAGGCACACGCCGCGCTGCGGGAGCGCGGCGCGACCCTGGCGGTCGCCGAGTCGCTCACCGGCGGGCTGCTGGCCGCGGAGCTGGTCGCGGTGGCGGGCGCCTCGCAGACCTTCCGCGGCTCCGTCACCGCCTACGCCACCGACCTGAAGGCGTCCCTGCTCGGCGTGGACGAGGGCCTGCTGGCCGTCCACGGCGCCGTGCACCCCGTGGTGGCCCGCCAGATGGCCGACGGCGTACGCCGGCTCCTGCGGGCCGACTACGCCCTCGCCACCACCGGCGTGGCGGGCCCCGACCCGCAGGACGGACAGCCGGTCGGCACCGTGCACCTGGCCGTCTCCGGACCCTCGGGAACATTGACGTCCGCTGTGAGGTTGTCAGGTGACCGCACGGTCATCCGGCGGACCGCGGTGACGGCGGCACTGGACCTGCTGCTGGAACACCTAGCGTCCGCGGAGCCGTCCCGCTGAGGTTTGCTGAAATCGCTGAACTGGCCGCCTCGCCGGGAGGATCGTGTTAGATCGGATGGTCCGGCTGGGCAGATACCAGTCAGGGGACGCGCTGCGCGGCCCCGGCCGGATCCCCCAGGAGGGGAACCGGCGGGGTCCTACCGGGGTCCTTGCGGGGAACAGACAGGGGAGGGGGCAGCCTTGCAGCCCAGAGTGAACACGACCATGGTCCCCGCACGCGATGCGGACAAGGCGGTACGGTGGGGGCGTGACATCTCGATTCGCAGTCCGAGGAGGGAGGCACCGATGATCCTGCTCCGTCGCCTGCTGGGCGATGTGCTGCGTCGGCAGCGCCAGCGCCAGGGCCGCACACTCCGCGAGGTGTCGGCAGCTGCCAGGGTTTCGCTCGGCTACCTCTCCGAGGTGGAGCGGGGGCAGAAGGAGGCCTCGTCCGAGCTGCTCTCCGCCATCTGCGACGCGCTCGACGTCCGGATGTCCGAGGTCATGCGCGAGGTCAGCGACGAGCTGTCGCTCGCCGAACTTGCGGCGATGGCCACCCTCTCGGAGGGTGATCTGCTGAGGCCGGTCCTCGAACCGGTGTCGCTGCCGGCTCCCGGGGTCGACCGGGCCGGAACCATGTCGTCCAAGGCTGCCGCCATGGACGTGGTCGCGGCCTGACCCGGTCTCGCCCTCCCCGCGCCTTGCGCGGGGCCGAGCGAAGGAGACCGGTAGTGCGCCGTACCTGGTCGGACCGTTGGTTCTCGCAGAGTGGGTCCTCGCAGCGCGGGTCCTCGTACCGTGCGTGGCGGGCCGGGCACGTGTCCGCAGCCGGCGTGAAGGCGCTGCTCAGGTCGCTGGCCGGGCGGCCCGACGGCCTGGGTGCCGTTCTGCTGCTGGTGACCGCCGCGGCGCTGTGGCTGCTGCTGACCGGCGGTGCGGCCGGGCTCGGCGGTGCCGCGCTCGGCATGCTGGCCGGCGGCTGGGGCCTCGGCCTGGTCCCCGTGCACAGCAACCGACTGCTCACCGGCCCGCGACGGCGCCCGCCCGGCGATACCCCGGATGCTGCTCCGGCCGGTGCAGCTCCGACCGGTGCCGGTCGGGCCGATCCGGCGCCGGCCGATCCGGCCCGCTCGACGGCCGAGGACGTCTCCCTGCCCTGACCGGATCCTCGCCGGGCCCGTTCCCTCGTACGGACCTCGGGCCGGGCTCGTGCGGAGCTCGTTCCGCGCTCGTGTCGTGCCCGGAATCCTCGGCCCCTGCTCGGCCCCTGCTCGGCCCCTGCTCGGCCCGCGCTCGGGCCGTGGTCGGGCCCCGCTGGTGGCGCCCCGGAGCGGGGGCGGAGTGCGTCCGAGCGGGCCCGCCGGGGTGGTGACGCTCTCCCAGTGCTCACGCCGCGTCCGGCGGCGAGGTGACCGTGCCCGCATCCCGTCCGGCCGTGCGCCGGACTTGCGCGGGTATGTCCCCGCGAGTCCGGCGCGTGCGCCCCGGCGCCGCCCGGGCGGTTCAGCCGCGCAGGCGGTAGCCGCGCGGGGTCGGGTGGAAGCCCGCCTCCTCCAGGAGCCGGCCCAGCGGTGAGGTCAGCGCGCTCTCGCCGTTGGCCCGCTCGACCGTGACGCTGCCCAGCGCGCCCCGGCGGACGGCCTCCGCCAGCGCGGCGGTGGCGGGCCCCACCTCGCCCCAGGCGAGCAGCGACTTGCCGCCGCGCTCCACGTACAGCGACAGCTCGCCGTCGACCAGCACCACCAGGGCGCCCGCCTTGCGGCCCGGCCGGTGCGCGGGCACCGCCTTCGCCGGGCCGGGCGCCGCCGGCGGCTCGGGCCAGGGCAGCGCGGCGCCGTACGCGTTGGCCGGGTCCGCCGCCGCCAGCACCAGGATCTGCGGCGGCTCCGCCGTGGCGGCCGCCGTCCACCCCTCGGAGCCGGCCCGCTCCAGCCGCCCGTTGACCGACCGCAGCCGGTCG
Source organism: Kitasatospora sp. NEAU-CNBT7 (assembly GCF_057220535.1). Classification (NCBI taxonomy): domain Bacteria; kingdom Bacillati; phylum Actinomycetota; class Actinomycetes; order Kitasatosporales; family Streptomycetaceae; genus Kitasatospora; species Kitasatospora sp. NEAU-CNBT7. The sequence goes on from NZ_JBXQQB010000024.1 coordinate 20,422, forward strand.
GCGGCGCCGTCCATCGCGAACTGGGCGCCGCCCAGGCCCTCCACGAAGTACCCCCGGCGGGCCCGGCCGCGTTCCTCGAACGCCGACAGCACCCGGTAGACCCCGGCGAAGCCGCCCGGCACCCGCTCGGCGGCCACCGCGCCCCGGGTGAGCAGGCCGTGGCGGTCCAGCAGGTTCTGGGCCTGGGCAGCGGCCCGGGCGGTCGGCTCGGCGTCGTACGCGGGCAGCAGCGACCAGCGGCCGACGACGGTCGGCGGGCCCGAACGCAGCGTGCCCGGGCGGTTCAGGGCCCGTCCGGCGCCGCCGTAGCGGCCGCGCGGGGTGGCCCTGGGCGCCCGGTGCGCCGTCGACCCGGCGGTGCGGCCGGAGCCGAGCAGGGCGCGCAGCGGGGCGAGGGTGTCGTTGGTGACGTAGCCGGCCCAGACCAGGTCCCAGAGGGCTTCGGTGAGCTCGGCCTCCGGGGTGTCCGGGGTGAGCGCCGCCAGCTGGCGGAAGAACAGGCCGTAGCCACCGGCCAGCGCCTCCAGCAGGGTGGTGTGGACGGGCGTCAGCGCCGGCTGGACGGGCTCGGGGCGGATCAGGTGGGCGTCCTCGGGCAGGTGCAGGCCGATCCAGCCGTCCTTGCCCGGCAGGGCGCCGGCGCCGGACCAGCCGATCTCGCCGGCCGCCATCAGCTCGTCGAGCATCCCGGGGGTGTAGTCGGCGAGCCGGGCCGGCAGGATCAGCTTCTCCACCGCGGAGGCGGGCAGGGCCGTGCCCTGCAGCTGCTCGACCACCCGCAGCAGGCCGTCGGGGCCGCGCAGGCGGTGGCCCGCCAGGTGCTGCCACTGCGGCAGGAACGCCGCCAGTGCCCGCGGCGGGACCGGCTCGACCTCCTGGCGCAGGGCGGCCAGTGACCGGCGGCGCAGCCGGCGCAGCACCTCGGCGTCGCACCACTCGACGGTCGCGGTGTGCCCCTCGACGGGCCGGAACTCGCCCTGGACCAGCCGGCCGGCGGCGGTCAGCCGGTGCAGGGTGCCGGTCACCACGGCGGTGCCGAGCCCGAACCGGGCGGCCGCCTCGGCGGCGGTGAACGGGCCGTGGGTGCGCGCGTAGCGGGCCAGCAGGTCGCCGAGCGGGTCCTTGACCGGCTCGGTGAACGCCTCGGGGACGCCGACCGGCAGCGGGGTGCCGAGGGCGTCCCGCAGCCGTCCGGCGTCCTCGATCGCGGCCCAGCGCTGCTCGCCGCCGACCCGGACCTGGATCACCCGGCGGGCGGCCTCCAGCTCCAGCGCCCACAGCGGTTCGGCGCCCCGGGCGGTCAGCTCGGCCTCGCTCAGCGGGCCGAGCAGCCGCAGCGCGTCGGCGACGCCCTCCGCGTCCTTGATCCGGCGTTCGGGGGTGAGCCGCTGGAGTTCGGCCTCCAGCTCGGCCAGGACGGCCGGGTCCAGCAGCTCCCGCAGCTCGGCCTGGCCGAGCAGTTCGGACAGCAGCCGGGAGTCCAGCGACAGGGCGGCGGCGCGGCGCTCGGCGAGCGGGGAGTCGCCCTCGTACAGGAACTGGGCGACGTAGCCGAACAGCAGGGAGCGGGCGAAGGGTGACGGCTCCGGTGTGGTGACCTCGACCAGGCGTACCGCGCGGGACTCCAGATCGCCCATCAGCTCGACCAGGCCCGGCACGTCGAAGACGTCCTGGAGGCACTCGCGGACGGCCTCCAGCACGATCGGGAAGGAGCCGTACTCGCCGGCCACCTCCAGCAGCTGGGAGGCGCGCTGGCGCTGCTGCCACAGCGGGGTGCGGCGGCCGGGACTGCGGCGCGGGAGCAGCAGGGCGCGGCCGGCGCACTCGCGGAAGCGGGAGGCGAACAGGGCCGAGCCGCCGACCTGGTCGGTGACGATCTGCTCGATCTCGGTGCGGTCGAAGAGCGCGGCGTCGGCGCCGACCGGGGCGTCGTCGGCGGGCGGCCGGTCCGTGGCGGGCCGGTCGACGGGGAAGTCGAGCAGGTCGGCGTCGGGCAGGCGCAGGACGATGCCGTCGTCGGCGTGCATCACCTGCGGGTCGAGGCCGTGCTTCTCGCGCAGCCGGGCGCCGATCGCCAGCGCCCACGGGGCGTGCACCTGGGCGCCGAAGGGGGAGTGGATGACGATCCGCCAGTCGCCGAGCTCGTCCCGGAAGCGCTCGACCACGATGGTGCGGTCGTCGGGCAGGTGGCCGCAGGCGGCGCGCTGCTCGGCGAGGTAGGTGAGCAGGTTGCCCGCCGCCCAGTCGTCGAGGCCGGCGGACCTGAGCCGCGCGGTGGCGGCGGCCGGCTCCAGACCGCCGAGTTCGCGGACGAACGCGCCGAGGGCGCGGCCGAGCTCCAGCGGGCGGCCGAGGGTGTCGCCCTTCCAGAACGGCAGCCGCCCCGGGATCCCCGGTGCGGGGGAGACCAGCACCTTGTCGTGGGTGATCTCCTCGATCCGCCAGGAGGTGGTGCCCAGGGTGAACACGTCGCCCACCCGGGACTCGTAGACCATCTCCTCGTCGAGCTCCCCGACCCGGCCGCCGCCCTTCTTGGGGTCGGTGCCGACGATGAAGACGCCGAACAGGCCGCGGTCGGGGATGGTGCCGCCGGAGGTGACGGCGAGCCGCTGGGCGCCGGGCCGGCCGGTGACCGTGCCGGCCACCCGGTCCCAGACCAGGCGGGGCCGCAGCTCGGCGAAGGCGTCGGACGGGTAGCGGCCGGCGAGCATGTCCAGGACGGCGTCGAAGGCGGACTGCGGGAGGGTGGCGAACGGGGCGGCCCGGCGGACCACGGTCAGCAGCTCGTCGACGTCCCAGGTGTCCAGGGCGGTGATCGCGACCAGCTGCTGGGCCAGGACGTCGAGCGGGTTGCGGGGGATCCGCAGCGCCTCGATCCGGCCGTCCCGCATCCGCTCGGTGACCACGGCGGACTGGACCAGGTCACCGCGGTACTTCGGGAAGAACACGCCGGTGGAGACGGCGCCGACCTGGTGGCCGGCCCGGCCGACCCGCTGCAGGCCGGAGGCGACCGAGGGCGGCGACTCGACCTGGACCACCAGCTCGACCGCGCCCATGTCGATGCCCAGCTCCAGGCTGGAGGTGGCGACCACGGCGGGCAGCCGGCCGGCCTTCAGCTCCTCCTCGACCAGGGCGCGCTGCTCCTTGGAGACCGAGCCGTGGTGCGCCCGGGCGAGCACCGGTGGTGCGCCGGCGGCCGCGCCGGAGCCGCCCATGAGCTGGGCGGGGGCGTGCGCGGGGGGCAGGGCGGTGCCGGTGGCGCGCTCGACGGCGATCTCGTTCAGACGGTTGCACAGGCGTTCGGCGAGGCGGCGGGAGTTGGCGAAGACGATGGTGGAGCGGTGGGCCTGGACCAGGTCGACGATCCGCTCCTCGACGTGCGGCCAGATCGAGGCGCCGCCCTGGCCGGGCAGGGCGCCGGCGCGGGCCGGGTCCTCGGCGGGGGCGGGCAGTTCGTCCAGGTCGGCGACCGGGACCACCACGGAGAGGTCGAACACCTTGGCGGAGGGCGGCTGGACGACCACCGCGCCGCGCTGCGGGCTGAGGAAGCGGGCCACCTCCTCGACCGGGCGGACGGTGGCCGACAGGCCGATCCGGCGGGCCGGGTGGTCCAGCAGTTCGTCCAGCCGCTCCAGGGTGAGGGCCAGATGGGCGCCGCGCTTGGTGCCGGCGACGGCGTGCACCTCGTCCAGGATCACCGTGTCGATGCCGCGCAGCGCGTCCCGGGCGGCGCTGGTGAGCAGCAGGAACAGCGACTCCGGGGTGGTGATGAGGATGTCCGGCGGGTGGGTGGCGAAGCGGCGACGGTCCGCAGCAGGGGTGTCGCCGGAGCGGATCGCCACCTCGACCTCCGGCTCGGGCAGGCCGAGCCGGACCGCGGCCTGGCGCAGTCCGGCCAGCGGGCCGCGCAGATTGCGCTCGACGTCGACCGCGAGGGCCTTGAGCGGCGAGATGTAGAGCACCCGGCAGCGTCGTCTGGGATCGGCCGGGGGCGGGGTGCTGCTGAGCCGGTCGAGGGCGGACAGGAACGCCGCCAGCGTCTTGCCGGAGCCGGTCGGCGCGACCACCAGGACGTCGGTCTGCTGCTGGATGGCGGCCCAGGCGCGGGTCTGGGCCTCGGTGGGCGCGTCGAAGGCACCGGTGAACCAGGCGCGGGTGGGCGCGGCGAAGCCGGCCAGCGGGTCGGGCGGTCCGCCCGGGCCCGGCGGTCCGTCCTGCGGGGCCTCGGTGTCGTCGTGGGGCGCCATGCCCCCATGGTGCCTGCCCCCACTGACAGCCGGCGCCCGGCCGGGCGGTGCGCGGCGGGTCCTGGACGGGCGCGGGGTCGCGGGCGGGTGCCGGGCGCGCCGGGCGGCGCAGTCCAGGAGGGCGAGTCGGACATTCTGCTCATATGGTGATGATCCAGACGTCCCGCCCGGCCGTCCGATCACCGCCCGGGCCGGCCCGACGAGCGGAGGCCGCACGATGGAGCAGGTCAGCCCGGCCGGCGGGGACCACGCCCGGCACCGTCGCGGCCCGGCCCGGATCCTGCTGGCCATGCTGCTGACCGCCCTGCTGCTCGGCGGCGCCGTGCCGTACGTCTCGGGCTCGGGCCACGGCTACCTCAGCTACCTGGTGCTCGCCGACCGGCAGGACGCCGAGGGCGCCGAACTCGCCGCCGAACAGGCCGCGGCGGCCGGCGGCCAGGTGGTCCAGGACTACCCGCAGATCGGCGCGGTGCTCGCCTACGCCACCGGCCAGTTCGCCGAACGCCTGCGCGGCCGGCCGGGCATAGCCGCCGTCGGCGCCACCCGGACGGCGGCTGTGCCGGGCCCGCCCCGGCCGCTCGACGGCACCGGCGACTTCCGGCCCGCCTCGGACAGCGTCCACCCGCCCGCCCCAGCGCCCGCCCTTGCCCCGGCCGCCGCCGTCGGACCGGCCCGGGGGACGGCCCAGCACCCGGCCGGTGACTCGAGCGACGACTCGACCGACGACTCGACGGCGACCGTTCCGGACCCGGCCGAACAGAGCGACTGGAACCTCGGCATGATCGGCGCCACCGAGGCCCCGGCCCGCTTCGCCACCCTGCTGCGCTCACCCGGGCTGGCCCCGGTGGCCGCCCGGACCGCCGGTGCGGCGCCGCTGCCCTCGCCGCAGACCCTGCACGGCGTCCTGGTCGCGGTGCTCGACTCCGGCGTCGACGACACCCACCCCGACCTGCGCGCCGCGGTCGACCCGGAGGCCTCCGCCTCCTGCGCCGACGGCCGGCCCGACGCCCGGTTCGGCGCCTGGCGGCCCGACCCCGGGGTGACCGAGAGCGGGCACGGCACCCACGTGGCCGGCATCGTCGGCGCGGCCCGCGACGGGCACGGTGTGACCGGCGTCGCCCCCGGCGTGCGGATCGCCGCGGTGCGGCTGCTCGGGCCGCTCGGCCAGTACTACGCGGAGAACATCGTCTGCGGCATGCTGTGGTCCGCAGACCATGGCGCGAAGGCCGTCAACGACAGTTACTTCGCCGACCCGTGGAAGTACAACTGCCCCGAGGACGCCGACCAGGCGGCGCTGATCGCCGCCGTCGGACGGGCGGTGGCCTACGCCCAGAAGCAGGGCGCCGTGGTGGTCGCCTCGGCCGGCAACGACGGCCAGGACCTCGGCTCGTCCCGCCCCGACCGGCGCAGCCCCAACGACCGGCTGTCCGGCCCCGGCCAGGACCGGCTGCTCGGCACCGAGTGCATCCGGCTGCCCGGTGAACTCCCCGGCGTCCTGACGGTGAGCGCCGTCGACCGCCGCGGCCTGCCGGCCGGCTACTCCAACTACGGGCGCGGCCGGATCTCGATCGCGGCCCCCGGCGGCGACCCGGACGGCAGCGCGCAGAGCGCGGTTGTCTCCGACTGGCCCGGCGGGCAGTACGCGGCCCTGGCCGGGACCTCGATGTCGGCCGCCCACGTCACCGGCGCGGTCGCCGTCACCGCCGCCGTCCACCCCGAGTGGGGCCCGACCGAGGTCGCCGACCAGCTGATGGCCGCGGCGGCGGCCGGGTGCGAGCGGGCGGCCGCCGTCTGCGCGGACCCGGCGTACCGGGAGTACTACGGCGCCGGGGTGCTGGTGCTGCCGGACTGACCGGCGAGGACCGGCGAGGACCGGTACGGACGGACCGGTACGGACGGGCCGGTACGGACCGGCGCGGGACCGGCCTCGGGCCGGGCGGAAAACGGGGGGCGGGGGCCGGGCCCGGTGGGGCAGGATCGGGCGGTGTCCACGTACCTGATGACCGATCGGCTGCTGCTGCGCCCTTTCACCGGTGCCGCGGCCGACGTCGACCTGCTGACGGAGCTGAACTCCGACCCCGCCGTGATGCGGTACCTCACCGGCGGCCGGCCCGTTCCGCGCGAGGTGGTGGAGCGGGAGGTGCTGCCGGGCTACCTCGACACGTACCGGCGCAACCCCGCCTTCGGGCACTGGGCCGCGACCGCTCGCGCCGACGGGGAGTTCCTCGGCTGGTTCGAGTTCCGGCTGGACCCGGCTCCGGGCCCGGACGGGAGCCAGGACGGGCACCGGGGCCGGGGCCGGGGCTGGGACGTCGAACTCGGGTACCGCCTGCGGCGGGCGGCGTGGGGGCGGGGGTACGCGACCGAGGGTGCGCGGGCGCTGGTCCGGCAGGGATTCACCGCACTCGGCGTGGCGCGTGTCCACGCCGTCACCATGGCCGTCAACCAGGGCTCGCGCCGGGTCATGGAGAAGGCCGGTCTGCGGCTGGTGCGGACCTTCCACGAGGACTGGGACGAGCCCGTCGAGGGGGCCGAACACGGTGAGGTCGAGTACGCGCTGGAGCGCGCCGACTGGCGGCCCTGACCGGGCGGTGGCCGGTTTGGGATACTGGGGCCATGAGGCTGACGGAGTTCTGGCGACGGATGTACGAGCACTTCGGTGAGGCCTACGCCGAGTCGTTCGCACAGGACCACCTGATGAGCGAGCTCGGCGGGCGGACCGTCCGGCAGGCGCTGGCGGACGGCTGGGAGGCCAAGGACGTCTGGAAGGTCGTCTGCCGGACCCAGGGGGTGTCGGCGCTGCTGCGCTGACGGCCGCTCGGCCGCTCGGCCGCTCGGCCGCTCCGCGGCTCGGCCGCTCGGCCGCTCCGCGGCTCGGCCGCTCGGCCGCTCCGCGGCTCCGCCGGGCGACGCACCCGGGGTGAGCGATCCGTCCGGTTTCTCCCGGTTGATGGGTGAGACTGGCCCGGTGGTGAGCAGCTCGGAGACCCAGCAGACCCAGCAGACCCAGCAGACCCAGCAGAGCCAACAGGACCCGGATCCCGCCCCCGCGCGCCGGTCCGCGGTGCCCCGGACGTCCGACGGCCGCACCAGGCTGACCGGCGGGGCGATGCCCAGGTGGCTGCCGCGGGCGATGGTGCTGGCGCTGGTGCTGACCGGGCTGTTCAAACTGGCCGACTGGGCCTTTCACCAGCTGATCGACCTGTTCGTGATGCTGCTGGTGTCGTTCTTCCTGTCGCTCGCGATGGAACCCGCCGTGGACCGGATGGCGGCCCGCGGGGTGCGGCGGGGGCTCGGGACCTTCCTGGTCTTCATCGGCCTGGCGGTCGCCGTGGCGGGCTTCCTGGCCGCACTCGGCACCCTGCTGGTGGACCAGGTCACCCAGGTCGCGGGCCGGCTGCCGCACCTGCTCGACAACCTGATCGAGTGGATCAACCGGACCTTCCACCAGAACCTGTCGCTGGACCAGCTCCAGCACCAGGTGCTGCAGGACTCCGGCACCATCGAGAAGTACGCCCAGCAGGCCGCCGACAACGCCTGGGGCGTCTCCAGCACCGTGATCGGCGGGCTGTTCCAGGCCTTCACGGTCGGGCTGTTCACCTTCTACTTCACCGCCGACGGCCCCCGGGTGCGCCGGACGGTCTGTTCGCTGCTGCCGCCCGACAAGCAGGGCGAGGTGCTGCGGGCCTGGGAGATCGCGCTCGCGAAGACCGGCGGCTACCTGTACTCGCGGGCGCTGCTGGCGCTGGTGTCGACGGTCGCGCACTGGATCATGTTCGAGGTCCTGGGTCTGCCGTACGCGGTGGCGCTGGGAGTCTGGGTCGGTGTGATGTCGCAGTTCGTGCCGACCATCGGCACCTACATCGCGGGTGCGCTGCCGGTGCTGGTGGCGCTGACCGTGCAGCCGTCGGACGCGCTCTGGGTGCTGGCCTTCGTGATCGTCTACCAGCAGGTCGAGAACTACCTGCTGCACCCCAGGATCACCGCGCGGACGGTGGACGTGCACCCCGCCGTCGCGTTCGGCTCGGTGATCGCGGGTGCGGCGCTGCTGGGCGCGGTCGGCGCACTGATCGCCATCCCGGCCGCCGCGACCCTGCAGGGCTTCGTCGGCACCTACGTGCGCAGGTACGAGGTGACCACCGATCCGCGGATCGACCGCGGCACGGCGTGGCGCGAGCGCCGCCGGCTGGCCGCCCGGCGGCTGCGGCGGATGGTCGGGGCCCCGGAGGCGGAGGGGCCGGCGGGCGGGGACGGTCCCGGGTTGCCGGGTGAATCCGCAGGTCGGGGGGTGCGTGGCGGGGAGGGGTAGGGCGGGACGCGGCAATCGAACAGGTGTTCCCTATACTCGGGCGTGACGAGTTTTCCACAGGCGGAGCCCGATCGGGGCCGATTGTCGGTGGGACGCGCTAGCGTCGAGGACGATGAAGCGCACAGCACAGAACCCGAGGGTGGAAGCCATGGCAGCAACGGACCGCGAGAAGGCTCTTGAGACCGCGCTCGCCCAGATCGAGCGGCAGTTCGGCAAGGGCTCGGTGATGCGCCTCGGCGACCAGGCCCGCACGCCGATCGATGTGATCCCGACCGGATCCACCGCGCTGGACGTCGCGCTCGGCGTCGGCGGCATCCCGCGCGGCCGGGTGGTCGAGATCTACGGCCCGGAGTCCTCCGGCAAGACCACCCTGACCCTGCACCTGGCCGCCAACGCCCAGCGGCTCGGCGGCACCGTGGCGTTCGTCGACGCCGAGCACGCGCTCGACCCGGAGTACGCGCGCAAGCTGGGCGTGGACACCGACGCCCTGCTGGTCAGCCAGCCGGACACCGGTGAGCAGGCGCTGGAGATCACCGACATGCTGATCCGCTCCGGCGCGATCGACCTGGTGATCATCGACTCGGTCGCGGCGCTCGTGCCGCGGGCCGAGATCGAGGGCGAGATGGGCGACTCGCACGTCGGTCTGCAGGCCCGGCTGATGAGCCAGGCGCTGCGCAAGATCGCCGGTGCGCTCAACCAGTCGAACACCACCGCCGTCTTCATCAACCAGCTGCGCGAGAAGATCGGCGTGATGTTCGGTTCGCCGGAGACCACGACCGGTGGCCGCGCGCTGAAGTTCTACGCCTCGGTCCGGCTGGACATCCGCCGGATCGAGACGCTGAAGGACGGCACCGAGGCGGTCGGTAACCGCACCCGCGTCAAGGTGGTCAAGAACAAGGTCGCCTCGCCGTTCAAGCAGGCCGAGTTCGACATCCTCTACGGCGTCGGCATCAGCCGCGAGGGCGGCCTGATCGACATGGGCGTGGAGCACGGCTTCATCCGCAAGTCCGGAGCCTGGTACACCTACGAGGGCGACCAGCTGGGCCAGGGCAAGGAGAACGCCCGCAACTTCCTGCGGGACAACCCGCAGCTCGCCGACGAGATCGAGGCCAAGATCAAGGGCAAGCTGGGCATCGGTCCGAAGACCGAGACCCCCGCAGACGCCGAGGGTGGTGCGCCGGCCGCTGCCGAGGCCGCCCCCGCCGCCGCGCCGGCCAAGGCCGCGGCGAAGAAGACGGCGGCGGCCAAGGCCTGAGCCGTTGACGTACCACCCCGAGGACCAGTCACCGGGCCGCTCCGAGGAGCCCGGTGACTGGGGACCGCCCGACTGGTTCGCGGCCGTCGCGGAGCCCGCGCCCCCGGCGAAGCCCCGATCCGCCGCCCGGTCGGGGGAGCGGCCGGTGGCGGGCGGCGAGGCCGCGCCGGAGCTGGATCTTTCGGAGCTGGTGCCCGCCTCGCAGCTGCCGGGCGGGCGTCGGCGTCGGCGCAGCGCTCTGCAGGAGGAGTCGGCCGACGGGGCGCCGGACGGGCCGGCCGGCGTGCGGCCCCGGACGTCCGCGGACGCGGACGGGCCCGACGCCGGCGGCGGCCCGGCGAGGCGCCGTGGCCGGTCGGGGCGTCCGGGAGGCAGGTCCGGCCGGCGCGAGCGGGACCAGGACGACGAGCGTGACGAGCACGACGGGCACGGTGGCCGGCGCGAGCGGGGGCGGTCGGCGGGGACGTCCGAGGCCGAGTCGGTCGACCCGGAGACCCGGGCGCGGGACATCTGCCTGCGGCTGCTGACCGGGGCGGCGAAGACCCGCAAGCAGCTCGGGGACGCGCTGCGCCGCAAGGAGATCCCCGAGGAGATCGCCGAGCAGGTGCTCGACCGTTTCGAGGAGGTCGGGCTGATCGACGACGGCGCGTTCGCGAACGCCTGGGTCGAGTCCCGGCAGGACCGCCGCGGCCGGCGAGCGCTTGCCCAGGAACTCCGTACCAAGGGGGTGGCCGGGGAACTGGTCGAGCAGGCGGTTGCGCAGGTGGAGGCCGAGGACGAGACCGACTCCGCCCGGGCGCTGGTCGACCGCAAGCTGCGGGCCACCCGGGGGCTGGACCGGCAGGCCAGGATCCGTCGCCTGGTCGCGATGCTCGCTCGGCGGGGTTACCCGGAGGGGCTGGCGTTCCGGGTGGTGCTGGCGGCGCTGGCCGACGAGGGCGGGGCCGGTGGTGCAGGTCGGGCCGGTGAGGACGACGACGACAGTGGTGATCACCCCGGGGCGTGGTGACGTCACCTCAGATCACCGAAGTCAACTCTCGATCGCATCTTGACCGTTTCGTAACCTGCGCCTAGCCTCGCAAGCAGTGAGGGATCACTCCGACCATCCCGTCGGTGCGCCGGGCCGTGCCATCGGCCGGAGTCGGTTCCGTGCAGTCGTCCGCCCCGGGCGGTCCCCGGTCGGCTCCCTCACCGCCGCCACGGCAGAGTGTGCGCAGGGACGGGGGAGTAACTCGGATGACGATCGCGACTGATGCCGGTTCGGGGCCCGTCATGCTGGTGACCGGCCTGGTGCTCGCGGCGGCGCTCTGCCTGGTCCTGACGGCCGGCTGGCTGATGCTGCGCCAGCGCCGTGCGGAGCTGGACCGGCGGGAGGAGCGGCTGGCCGCCGAGTTGCGGCGCCTGCACCAGCAGGAGGACGAGCTCGCCGCGCGCTCGGCCGAACTGGTCGTCGCCCAGGCCGAGCTGCGGGAACTCGACACCGGCCACCGGCAGGCGCTCGAGCGGATAGCCGGGCTGACGGCGCGCCAGGCCAGGGCGGAACTGGTCCACGAGATCGAGGACGAGGCCCGGCACGAGGCCGCGGTGACCGTCCGGGAGCTGGAGCGGCAGGCCCGGGCGGAAGGCGAGCTGCGGGCCCGGGAGATCATCGCGACCTCCGTCCAGCGGATGGCCGTGGAGCAGACCGCCGAGTCGGTGACCACGGTCTTCCGGCTGCCGAACGAGGACATGAAGGGCCGGATCATCGGCCGCGAAGGGCGCAACATCCGCGCCTTCGAGACGGTCACCGGCGTCAACCTGCTCGTCGACGACACCCCGGGCGTGGTGCAGCTCTCCTGCTTCGACCCGGTCCGGCGGGAGGCCGCGCGGCTGACCCTGGAGACCCTGGTCGGGGACGGCCGGATCCAGCCGGCCCGGATCGAGGAGGTCCACGAGCGCAGCCGGACCGAGATCGAGCGGCTGTGCGTGCGGGCCGGTGAGGACGCGCTGCTGGCCGTCCGGATCGGCGACATGGCCCCGGAGCTGGTCCGGGCGCTCGGCACGCTGCACTACCGGACCTCCTACGGGCAGAACGTCCTCGGGCACCTGGTCGAGTCCGCCCACCTGGCCGGGCTGATGGCCGCCGAACTGGGCGTGCACGAGGGCCTGGTACGGCGCGCGGCGCTGCTGCACGACATCGGGAAGGCACTCAGCCACGAGGTGGCGGGCAGCCACGCGGCGGTCGGCGCGGAGTTCGCGCGACGGCACGGGGAGCCGCCGGAGGTGGTGCACGCCATCGAGGCGCACCACGGCGAGGTCGACCCCGGAACGGTCGAGGCGGTGCTGGTGCAGGCGGCCGACGCCTGCTCGGGCGGGCGGCCGGGGGCGCGGCGGGAGTCGGTGGAGACCTACGTGCGGCGGCTGGAGCGGCTGGAGGAGATCGCCCGCGGCCACGACGGGGTGTCCAAGGTGTTCGCGATGCAGGCGGGGCGCGAGGTGCGGGTGATGGTCCAGCCGGAGGTGGTGGACGACCTGCGCGCGCAGGTGATCGCCCGGGAGGTGGCCCGGCAGGTCCGGGAGGAGCTGACGTACCCGGGGCAGATCAGGATCACGGTGGTGCGGGAGAGCCGGGCGACGGAGTTCGCCCGGTGAACCGGCCTGCCCCGGACAGGCCTTAGCTCCCCGCGCCCGCCAGTGCCCCCGGGCCGCCCCGCGCGTCGTCCGCCAGGGCCAGCAGCGCCTCGGCCCGGCAGCCCTGGGTGGTGCCGACCAGGTGCCCGTCGGGCCGGATCAGCAGCACGGTGTGCGGGTCGGCCCCCGGGTACTGCTCGGTGACCAGCACCTCGGCCGGTACCGGCAGCGCCGTCGCGACCTCCGCCAGCCGCGGCATCAGCCCCGCGCCCAGCCAGTGCCGGGACGCCCAGACCGCCGTCCCGGGCGCCACCAGCAGCAGCAGGAAGCCGCCGCCGAGCCGCGCGCGGAGCTGGTCGGGGGCGCCTTCCATGGTCACCACCGGCAGGTCCGGCACCAGCACCCCGGGCGCGGTGGCGGGCAGGCTCTCGGTGAGCGCGGTGCCCCGCCCGGGCCCCCGCTGCACCGGTACCCGCCCGGGTACGCCGGAGGGCGCCGCCGGGTACGCGGGCGCGCCGCCGAACCGCCCGGTGCCGAGCTGACCGTCCGCCAGCAGCGGTGCGTGCTTGCGGAAGGACCCGGTCAGCAGCGAGCGGCGGGTCTGCTGCCAGCCGCGCAGCGGCCGCAGCAGCGGCATCGTCTGGTCGACCGCGCGCAGCCGTGCGCCGACCGCGCCGCGGCGCTCGGTCTCGTACCCGTCCAGCAGGGAGCCGCCGGGCTGCGGGCCGCCGGAGTGCAGGTGCCAGGCCAGGGCGAGCCGCCAGGCGAGGTTGTCGGCGTCGCGCAGCCCGTCGGCCAGGTTCTGCATGCCGAGGGCGCCGTGCAGGTGGGCGGCGTCGCCGGCCAGGAAGCAGCGGCCGGAGCGGAACCGGGCGGCCAGCCGCTGCTGTGCGGTGTGGTCGGCGGCGGCGAGCAGCTCGTAGCGGGGCAGTTCGCCGCACCAGCCGGTGAGGGTGGCCTTGACCCGGGCGAGCAGGGTGTCGCCGGTGACGATGCCGGGCCAGGTGGCGTGCGGGTCTACGGGTTCGCTGGGCTGCGGGCGGCCCGGGGGCAGCCGCCAGTCCAGCCGCCACAGGCCGTCCGGCAGCGGGCGGGCGCAGGCCTCGCGGTCGCCGCGCCACGGGGGTTCGCGGTGCAGCCGGGCCTCGCCGGCGAACGGCAGGTCGACCCGGACGGTCGCCACCGCGTGCCGGTCGACGGCCGGCCGGCCCGGAAAGCGGATCTTGAGCAGCCGGCGGACGGTGGAGCGTGCGCCGTCGCACCCGACCAGGTGGCTGCCGCGCCACCAGGTGCGGGTGCCGTCCTGGGTGTGTTCGGTGCGGACGCTGACGCCGTCCCGGTCCTGCTCCAGCTCGGCCACCCGGCTGTGCGGTACCAGCTGGATCAGCGGGGTCGCGGTGACCGCGTCCCGCAGGCCGCGCTGCAGGCGGTGCTGGGCCAGGTGCAGCACCGGGGAGTCGTCCAAGGGCAGCCGGAGCACCTCGGAGCGGCGGCGCCAGATGGTGAACGCCTCCCAGCGGGCGGCGTCCGACTCGGCCCGGGAGTAGCCGATCCGGCCGAGGAAGGCGGTGGTCTCGCCGCCGAGCACCACGGTGCGCGGGCTCTCCGGGCACAGCCCGGCGCCCTCGTCCAGCACGATCGAGGGCACCTCGTTGCGGGCCAGGGCGAGGGCCAGGGCCAGGCCGACCGGCCCGGCCCCGACCACGATCACCGGGTCCACGTCGAAACCTCCGCGCGGCGGGCGCGACGGTGCCCGGCTTCGGTGCTCAGGGCTGGGGAGGCTCCGGGTGGTGTCACGAAGAGCAATGCAACAGATCACCTGGGTGTGCGTCAAGCAGCGGCAGGTGTGCGCCGGTTCGTGCCGCGACGGCCGCGCGCCTCGATCCACTTGGCCAGCGCGGTCAGCGCCAGGCACATCGCGATGTAGATCGGTCCGATCACCAGGACCACCGGGATGTACGGGTAGCCGTCCGGGGTGGAGGTGTTGCTGGCGATCAGCTTGCCGGCGTAGAGCAGCTCGCTGTAGGTGATCACGTAGCCGAGCGAGGTGTCCTTGAGGGTGACCACCAGCTGGCCGATGATGGCCGGCAGCATCGAGCGGACGGCCTGCGGCACCAGGATGGTCATCATGACCGAGGTCTTGCGCAGGCCCAGCGCGTAGGCGGCCTCGGCCTGCCCGCGCGGGACGGCGTTCACGCCGGAGCGGATGATCTCCGCCTGGACGGCCCCGTTGTAGAGGCTGAGGCCGACCACCAGGGCCCAGAACGGATCGGCGCTGAAGACCGCCCGGTACAGCGCGAAGATCATGATGAGCAGCGGCATCGCCCGGAAGAACTGGACGACCGCGGTGGCCACGGCCCGCACCGGCCGGTGGTCGGAGAGCCGCCCGGCCGCCAGCAGCGCGCCGAGGACCAGCGAGAACAGCGCGGACAGACCGAAGACCTTCAGGGTCTCCAGCATGCCGTCGACGATCCGCTGCTGGACCCTGGCGTACTCGAACGGCGACCACATCGCGGCCGAGAACTGGCCGGCGTCGGCCAGGCTGGAGTAGGCGAACCAGAGCAGTGCGGCGATCCCGGCGACCGAGAGCACCCCGAAGACGCGGTAGCGCAGCCGGGCCCGCGGGCCGGGGGCGTCGTACAGGACGGAGGCGGAGCCGGCGCTCATCGGGCCACCGCCATCCGCTTCTCGGCGAAGCTGAACAGCTGCTGGACGGAGAAGCTGATGCACAGGTACGCCAGCGCCACCCAGAAGAAGATCCCGAAGATGGCGTACCCCTTGTCGGTCATCGTCTGTTGCCAGTTGTAGAGCTCGGCGACGCTGAACGCGCCGGCCACCGCGGAGTTCCTCGGCAGGGCGATGAAGATCGAGCTCATCGGGGACATCACCGAGCGGACCGCCTGCGGCAGGATCACCAGGCCGAGCGTCTGGCCGAAGCCCATGCCCAGGCTGCGGGCGGCCTCGGCCTGGCCGAGCGGCACGGTGTTGATGCCGGCCCGCAGCACCTCGCAGACGAAGCTGCCGGTGTACGCGCTGAGCGCGATCACCGCGAAGGTGAAGGAGTCGAGGTGCACGTCCAGCCGCGGGAGCCCGAAGGTGACCGCGAAGAACAGCAGGGTCAGCGGGGTGTTGCGGAAGATGTTGACCCAGACGGTGCCGAACACCCGCAGGGCCGGCACCGGGGACACCCGGAAGGCCGCCAGGACTATGCCGAGCAGCAGGGCGAGCACCGCGCTGACCGCGCTGAGCTCGACCGTGCGCAGGAAGCCGTCGCGGAACAGCGCGAGGTTCCCGTCCTCGAACAGAACACCCATACCGGCGGCCCTCCTCTCATTGGTGGTTACGTGGTGGCGCGTGGCCGGTGGGGCCCGGCCCGTGAAAGACCCGGCTCCCCGACCCGGCGCCGGCCGGCACCGGGTCGGGGAGCCGGGGCGGGATCAGTACCGCTCGAGCGCGGGGACGGCCGGGGCGGCCGAGCCGGAGAGGCCGAGGGTGGCGTCGTAGGCCTTCTTCCAGTCGCCGTTGTCCTCGTGGGCCTTCAGCGCGTCGCTGATCGCGTCGCGCAGCGCCTTGTCGTCCTTGCCGAGGCCGACGCCGTAGTTCTCGGTGGAGAAGGTCTTGCCGACCACCTTGAGCTTGCCGGCGTTCTTCGCGGCGTAGCCCTTGAGGATCGAGTCGTCGGTGGTGACCGCGTCGACCTCGTCGGTGAGGAGCTTGTCCACGCACTGCGAGTACGAGTCGTACTGGGTGACCTTGGCGCCGTACTTCTTGATCTGGTCGACCGAGGTGGAGCCGGTCACCGTGCAGACGTTCTTGTCCTTGGTGCTCTCCGGGCCGGTGATGGACGTGTTGTCCTTCTGCACCAGCAGGTCCTGGCCGGCGATGTAGTACGGACCGGCGAAGGAGACGCTCGCCTTGCGCTTGTCGTTGATGCTGTAGGTGCCGACGTAGAAGTCGACCTGGCCGCCGGAGATCGAGGCCTCGCGGTTGGCGGAGGCCACCGTCTGCCAGGTGATCTGGTTCTCGGCGAAGCCCAGGTCGGCGGCGATCATCTTGGCGATCTCGATGTCGAAACCGCTGCGGGTGCCGGTCTGGACGTCCTCGAAGCCGAGGAACGGCTGGTCGGACTTGGCGCCGATGGTGATCTTGCCGGCCTTCTTGGCCTTGGTCCACGCGGGCGAGGCGTCCAGCTTGACGTCCGACTTCACGGTGTACGTCGGCAGCTGCGGCTTGGCGCTGCCGGCCGCGTCGTCGTTCGGCGAGCCCTCCTTGCCGCAGGCGGCGACGGCCGTCAGGGTCAGCACGGACAGGGCGACGGCGATGGTGCGACGGGTCCTCATGAGGGTTCGTACTCCTGGGATCTGGCCACGGGTCAACCGGGCGCTGGGGTCGGGAGAGTTCCGTTGGGCACGGCGATCCCCCTTCGGTCCGCCGTGCCGGGTCGGCACTGACGCTAGATCACGTGGCCCACTCAGTGGTGCAGGATCTTGGACAGGAAGTCCTTGGCCCGGTCGGTGCGGGGGGCGGTGAAGAACGCCTCCGGGGTGTTCTCCTCCACGATGCGGCCGTCGGCCATGAACAGCACCCGGTTGGCGGCGGAGCGGGCGAAGCCCATCTCGTGGGTCACCACGACCATCGTCATGCCCTCGGCGGCGAGCGAACGCATCACCTCCAGCACCTCGTTGACCATCTCCGGGTCGAGGGCCGAGGTGGGCTCGTCGAAGAGCATCACCTTGGGCTTCATGGCCAGTGCGCGGGCGATCGCCACCCGCTGCTGCTGTCCGCCGGACAGCTGCGCGGGGTACTTGTCCGCCTGCGCGCCGACGCCGACCCGCTGCAGCAGCTCACGGGCGGTCGCCTCGGCCTCGGGGCGCTTGACCTTGCGGACCTTGACCTGGCCGAGGACGACGTTCTCCAGCACGGTCTTGTGCGCGAACAGGTTGAAGCTCTGGAACACCATGCCGACCTCGGCCCGGAGTTCGGCGAGCGCCTTGCCCTCGGCGGGCAGCGGACGGCCGTCGATCAGCACGGTGCCCGCGTCGATGGTCTCCAGCCGGTTGATGGTCCGGCAGAGCGTCGACTTGCCGGAGCCGGAAGGGCCGATCAGCACCACGACCTCGCCGCGGGCGATCTCCAGGTTGATGTCCTGGAGCACGTGCAGCGCGCCGAAGTGCTTGTCGACGCCGCTCAGCACCACCAGGGGAGCCGGCCCGGTGACGGAGTCGGTGGCAGTCTTCTCGGTCATCGCGCCTTGCTCCCTCGTGTCCGGTCCCAGGGGTGAACTCCCTTGGGCTGCGCCGCCGGTGCCGGGACGGTGGTCCCGGTGCGGCCGGTCGGCGTCTGGTACCGGGGGCCGGAGCCGGCGGAGCCCGCGGCCCCCGGTGGGGCGACCATAGGAAAGCCGACGATGCCATGTCAGCTGATCTGAGCGGAACTTGAGCATCACGATCCGGCCACACCCGCCGTACCGGCGGATCCGCGGCCGGTCGGCGGGGAACGGGACGGACGGCTCGGCCGCGTGAGCGGGTGTGGGGGTGCGCGGGTGCGCGGGTGCCCGGGCGAGCGGACGAGCGGGCGAGCGGGACGGCGGCCCGCCGGGACGGTCGCGGGAACGCTCCCACCCCCGGTGGATCACCGCCGGAACGGGAGCGTGGCCGAGACCACCGTGACAATGGCGGACCGGGGCCGGAGAATACTGCGATCAGGTCGGCGAAGGCCGGGCCGCGGTCCCGCGGCAGCCACCCGCGGGCGACCGGCCGGACACCTGCGGTACACCGGTCGGACACCGAGGCACAGAGCAGCCCCCTCGGAGACGGGCGGGACACGAGCGGGACACGAGCGAGAAACGAGTGAGAGGAGTGCGATGCGCCTGCTTCTGGTCGAGGACGACGACCGGGTCGCCGCCGCGCTGAGCGCCGTCCTGGGCCGGCACGGCTTCCAGGTCCGGCACGCCCGCAGCGGGCACGAGGCGCTGGACGCCCTCGTCCCCGACGGCCAGGACCCCTACCGGGTGGTCCTGCTCGACCTCGGCCTGCCCGACCGGGACGGCTTCGAGGTGTGCAGCCGGATCCGGGCCGCCAGCAGCGTCCCGGTGATCATGGTGACCGCCCGGGCCGACATCCGCTCCCGCATCCACGGCCTCAACCTGGGCGCCGACGACTACGTCACCAAGCCCTACGACATGGGCGAGCTGCTGGCCCGGATCCACGCCGTGGCCCGCCGCGGGGTGGCCGCCGCGTCCGCACCGGCGGACGGGACGGAGGAGGCGGCCCCGCGCGGGCCGCTGGAGGCCCGCGGGGTGGTGATCGACCGCGAGCGCCGCCGGGTCAGCGTGCAGGGCCGGGACGTGCCGCTCACCCGCAAGGAGTTCGACCTGCTCGCGCTGCTCGCCCAGAGCCCGGGCGTGGTCTACCGGCGCGAGCAGATCTTCAGCGAGGTCTGGCGCAGCGGCTGGGAGGGCAACGGCCGCACCCTGGAGGTGCACATCGGTTCGCTGCGCACCAAGCTCGGCCTGCCCGGCCTGGTGGAGGCCGTCCGCGGGGTCGGCTACCGGCTGATCCCCGAGCAGCCGGCCGACGGCCCCGCCCCGGCCGGACCCACCGACACCGACACCGACACCGACGCCGGGACCGCCGGGCGCGGCGAAGCGGAGCGCTGACCTCCCCGTGCGCACCCGACTGCTCGGCATCCTGCTCACCCTGATGGCGGCCGTCCTGGCCGCCCTCGGGGTGCCGCTGGGCTACCTGTCGGCGGCCTCCGAGCAGAGCGAGGTGGTGGTCGACCGGATCGACGACGCGGCCCGCTTCGCCCAGGACCTCCCCACCCCGGGCCGGTCCAGCGGCATCAACACCGCGATCAAGGGCGACTACCAGCCGGTGGCGGGCGACACCGGCCGGCTCAGCGCGCTGAACGGCGAGGTCACCCGGTACCACGAGCTGTACGGCATCAGGATCGGCATCTTCTACCGCGACGGCGACGCCGTCGCGGTCGCCCCGCACGGCTGGCAGGCCACCACCGGTCCCGGTGCCGAGGCCTTCCAGGAGGCGCTGGACGGGCGGCGCAGCCACAACCCGCGCCAGGTCTGGCCGTGGAACTCGGACGACACCCTCACCGTGGCGCTGCCGGTGGTCCGCGACGGCGACGTGGTCGCCGTGGTGATCACCGAATCGCCCACCGGGCCGCTGCGCGCCCGGGTGCTGCAGAAGTGGATGGTGATCGCCGGCGGGGAGGTGCTCGCCATGATCGTGGCGATCCTGTTCGCGGTACTGCTCACCGGCTGGGTGCTGCGCCCGGTCCGCACCCTCGACCGGGCCACCCACGACATCGCGACCGGCCGGATGAACGCCCGGGTCGCGCCGAGCGGAGGCCCGCCGGAGCTGCGCCGGCTGGCCCGCTCCTTCAACGAGATGGCCGACCACGTGGTGCTGGCCATGGACCAGCAGCGGGCCTTCGTCGCGGACGCCTCGCACCAGCTGCGCAACCCGCTGGCCGCGCTGCTGCTGCGGGTCGAGCTGCTCGGCCTGGAGCTGCCGGAGGGACACGACGAGGAGCTCGGCGCGGTCCGCGAGGAGGGCACCCGGCTGGCCCGGGTGCTGGACGACCTGCTGGGCCTGGCCACCGCCGAGCACGCCAGGCCCGAACCCGAGCCGGTCGACCTGACCCGGCTGGTGATGGCCCGGGTCGACGCCTGGCGCCCGACCGCCGAGCAGCGCGGTCTGAGCCTGGAGCGGCGCTCCCCGGCGCTCGCCCACGGCCTGGCCGATCCGATCGGCTTCGGCAGCGCGCTCGACGCCGTGCTGGACAACGCGCTCAAGTTCGCGCCCGCCGGCTCGGCGGTCACGGTCGCCGTCGAACTGCGCAAGCGCGAGGTGGTGGTGAGCGTCACCGACCACGGCCCCGGCCTCACCGAGGAGGAGCTGGCCAGGATCGGCGACCGCTTCTGGCGCAGTTCCCGGCACCAGAACGTGGACGGCTCCGGCCTCGGCCTGTCCATCGCCCGCACCCTGCTGCTGGCCGGCGGCGGTTCGCTGGACTTCGCGCCGGCCGAGCCGACCGGGCTGACGGTCGCCCTCACCGTCCCGAGGCAGCGTCCGGGCCGCTGAGACGCCCGCCGAGGGCTCTCCCGAGGGCTCTGCCGAGGCCTTCGTCCGGGCCTCTTCGTCCATGCCTTCGTCGAGGCGTCTGCCGGGGCTCTCGGGTGGCGCGTCGGGTGTCATGCTGTGGCCGAGACCATCAGGGTCCGGCCGCGATGCATCAGGGTCCGGCCGCGATCGTCAGGGTCCGGCCGCGATCGTCAGGGTTTGACCGAGGTGTAGTAGCGGCGGGCGCCCTCGTGCAGCGGCAGCGGGTCGGTGTAGACCGCGGTCCGCAGGTCGACCAACTGCGCCGCGTGCACCTGGGCGCCGATGGTGTCGCGGCTGTCGATCACCGCCCTGGTCACCCCCTGGACCAGGGCCGGGTCCACGTCGTCCCTGGTCACCAGCAGGTTGGGCACGGCGACCGTGGGCACCGGGGTGTCGGCGGGCCGGATGCCCGGGTAGGTGTTGGCGGGGATGGTGGCCGCCCGGTAGGCGGCGGCCCCGCCGCCCTCCTGGCGCTGCAGCGGTTCGGCCAGCTCGGCCAGTGGCACGATCCGGATCGGGAAGCGGCCGGCCAGGTCGGTCAGTGCCGCGGTGGGCAGCCCGCCGGACCAGAAGAACGCGTCCAGCTGGCCGTCCCTGAGCTGGTCGGCGGCGTCGCCCACGCCGAGGCCGAGCGGCACGATGTCGTGGTCCGGGTCCAGCCCGGCCGCGCCCAGCAGCCGCCGGGTGACCAGGTTCACCCCGGACTTGCCCTGGCCGACCCCGACCCGCAGGCCGCGCAGGTCGGCGACGTGCTCCACCTTGGACCCGGCCGGGACCACCAGCTGGAGGTAGTCGTCGTACAGCCGGGCGATGGCCCGCAGTCTGGGCTTGCCGGGTTTGTCGAAGGAGGTCACCGCGTCCGCGGTGGCGATGGCGAAGTCGTCCCGGCCGGCCACCACCCGCTCCAGGTTGTCGACCGAGCCCTGCGAGTTGTCCAGCCGCAGGTGCAGGCCGGGGACGCTCTCCCCGACGTACCGGCGCAGCAGCTGCCCGTACAGGTCGTAGACCCCGCGCGGGACCCCGGTGGCGAAGCCCGCCTCCCGCTGCGGCCGGCCGGCCGAGCCGGCGTCGGAGACCCGCCAGCCGGTCAGCACCGCGGCCACCACCAGCAGCAACGCCACCACCACCGGCACCGGGCGGCTGCGGAGGGCGGCGCGCACGGCGGCGCCCGGTCGGGCGGGGAGCGGAGTGTCGGCCATGCAGGGATACTGCCAGGCCCGGCGGCCGGACGGGAGGCCCGGCCGGTGCCCTTACCCTTGCAGTTGTGGGTATGGAGGAGAGCTTGCGAACTTACAAGGTCGTCACGTACGGCTGCCAGATGAACGTCCACGACTCCGAGCGGCTGTCCGGGCTGCTGGAGGAGGCGGGGTACGCCAAGGCCGACCAGGACGGCGATCCCGACCTGGTGGTCTTCAACACCTGCGCCGTCCGCGAGAACGCCGACAACAAGCTGTACGGCAACCTCGGCCGGCTCGCTCCCGCCAAGCAGAGCCACCGGGGCATGCAGATCGCCGTCGGCGGCTGCCTGGCCCAGAAGGACCGCGACACCATCGTGCGCAAGGCGCCGTGGGTCGACGTGGTCTTCGGTACCCACAACATCGGCCACCTGCCGGCCCTGCTGGAGCGGGCCAGGATCGAGCAGCAGGCCCAGGTGGAGATCCTGGAGTCGCTGGAGACCTTCCCCTCCACGCTGCCCACCCGCCGCGAGTCCGCGTACGCGGCCTGGGTGGCGATCTCGGTCGGCTGCAACAACACCTGCACCTTCTGCATCGTCCCCGCGCTGCGCGGCAAGGAGGAGGACCGCCGGCCCGGCGACATCCTCGCCGAGGTCGAGGCGCTGGTCGCCGAGGGCGTGGTCGAGGTCACCCTGCTCGGCCAGAACGTCAACTCCTACGGCTCCGACCTGGGCGACCGCGAGGCGTTCTCCAAGCTGCTGCGCGCCTGCGGGCAGATCGAGGGCCTGGAGCGGGTCCGGTTCACCTCCCCGCACCCGCGCGACTTCACCGACGACGTGATCGCGGCGATGGCGCAGACCCCGAACGTGATGCACCAGCTGCACATGCCGCTGCAGTCCGGTTCGGACACCGTGCTCAAGGCGATGCGCCGCTCGTACCGGCAGGAGCGTTTCCTCGGGATCATCGAGAAGGTGCGCGCCGCGATGCCGGACGCCGCGATCTCGACCGACATCATCGTGGGCTTCCCCGGCGAGACCGACGAGGACTTCGAGCAGACCCTGCACGTGGTCCGCGAGGCCCGGTTCGCCAACGCCTTCACCTTCCAGTACTCCAAGCGGCCCGGCACGCCCGCGGCCGAGATGGACGGGCAGATCCCGAAGGCCGTGGTGCAGGAGCGCTACGAGCGCCTCGTCGCCCTCCAGGAGGAGATCTCCTGGGAGGAGAACAAGAAGCAGGTCGGCCGCCGGCTGGAGATCCTGGTCGCCGAGGGCGAGGGCAAGAAGGACGACCGGACCGACCGGCTCTCCGGCCGGGCCCCGGACAACCGGCTGGTGCACTTCACCCGGCCCGCCGAGCCGGTCCGCCCGGGCGACATGGTCACCGTGGAGATCACCTACGCGGCCCCGCACCACCTGCTCGCCGAGGGCCCGGCGCTGGCCGTGCGCCGTACCCGGGCGGGCGACGCCTGGGAGAAGCGGCAGGCCGCCCCGGCGGCCAAGCCGGCCGGGGTGATGCTCGGGCTGCCGACCATCGGCGTCCCCGCGCCCTCGCCCGCCCCGGCGGGCAGCGGCTGCGGCTGCGACTGAGCGCAACCGCTCCGGCGGTGCCCGGCCGGTGCGGCCGGGCACCGCTAGAGTGATCGACATGCTGGTCGCCGCCGCCGTCTGCCCCTGTCCGCCGCTGCTCGTCCCGGCGGTCGCCGCCGGGGCCGCCCCCGAGCTCGAACCGCTCCGCGAGGCCTGCCGGGCGGCGGTCGGCGAGCTGCTGGCGTCCGGTGCCGAGCTGATCGTGGTGGTCGGGACCGGCCCGCGGGCGGAAGTCTGGACCGAGGGCGGGATCGGCACCTTCCAGCGGTACGGCGTGGAGCTGGCCGCGCGGCTGCCGCTCGGCGGGCCCGGCGAGGGCGAGCTGACGCCCGCGCTGACCGTCGGTGCCTGGCTGCTGGAGCAGTCCGGCGCCACCGTGCCGACGCACGCCTGCGCGGTGCCCTCCGACACCGCCCCCGACCGGCTGCTGGGCCTCGGCAAGGGCCTGGCGGACCTCGCCGACCGGGTCGGCCTGCTGGTGATGGGCGACGGCAGTGCCTGCCGCTCGGTCAAGGCGCCCGGCTACCTGGACGAGCGGGCCGAGGGCTGGGACGCCGCGGTGGCCGCGGCCCTCGGGTCGGCCGACACCGAGGCGCTGGCCGCGCTCGACGCCGCCCTCGCCGCCGAACTGCTGGCCGAGGGCCGGGCCCCCTGGCAGGTCCTGGCGGGTGCCGCCGAGGGCGCGGGCCTGCGCGGCCGGCTGGGCTACGACCAGGCGCCCTACGGCGTCGGCTACTTCGTCGCCTCCTGGAGCTGACGGGCGGCTCAGTCCTTCGGCTTGGCGGCGAAGTCGTCCACGGCGTGCTTGGCCTTGGCCGCGGTGTTCTCGATCTTGTCGCTGTACTTGTGCTTGGTGGCCTTGTCCACCGCCGAGCCGGTCTTGTCGACCATCTCGTCGATCTTCTGGTTGTGCTTGCCCGCGAGCTCGCCGGCCTTCTCCTTGAGCTCCTCGGCCTTGCCCTTGAAGCTGTCCATCAGGCCCATGTCGCTCTCCCTGTCCGAGGCCGTCGTACCTGGTCCGTCGCCGGGACCTGCCCGGACGTCCGCCGTTGCAAACCTCACATACCTCTCCATATGTATCTGAAACACCCGAACCGGTGGCCGGCCCGGCCCTTTGCGAGACTTGGAACCGTGACCAGCACCCACCCGCTCCCGCCCCGCCTCGTCTCGGTGGTCGGCGCGACCGCCGCCGGCAAGTCCGACCTGGCGGTCGCCATCGCCCGCAGCCTCGGCGGCGAGGTGATCAACACCGACTCGATGCAGCTCTACCGCGGCATGGACATCGGCACGGCGAAGCTGACCGTCGAGGAGCGCGGCGGCATCCCGCACCACCTGCTGGACATCTGGGACGTCACCGAGGCCGCCAGCGTGGCCGAGTACCAGCGGCTGGCCCGGGCCGAGATCGACCGGCTGCTGGCGGCCGGCCGCACCCCCGTCCTGGTGGGCGGCTCGGGGCTGTACGTCCGGGCGGCCATCGACGAGATGGAGTTCCCCGGCACCGACCCCGCCGTCCGGGCCCGGCTGGAGGCCGAGCTGGAGGCGGACGGGCCCGGCCTGCTGCACCGGCGGCTGGCCGAGCTGGACCCGCCCGCCGCGGCGGCGATCCTGCCGAGCAACGGGCGCCGGATCGTCCGCGCGCTGGAGGTCATCGAGATCACCGGGCTGCCCTTCACCGCCAACCTGCCCGGCCACACCGCGGTCTACGACGCCGTGCAGATCGGCGTCCAGGTGCCGCGTCCGGAACTGGACGAGCGGATCGGGCTGCGGGTCGACCGGATGTGGCAGGCCGGGCTGCTCGACGAGGTGCGCGCCCTGGAGTCGGCCGGTCTGCGCGAGGGCCGTACGGCCGCCCGCGCGCTCGGCTACCAGCAGGTGCTGGCGCACTTCGCGGGGGAGTGCACCGAGGACGAGGCGAAGGCCGAGACGGTCCGCGCGACCAGGCGGTTCGCCCGCCGGCAGGAGTCCTGGTTCCGCCGGGACGACCGGATCCACTGGCTCTCCCGGCCGGCCGGGACCGACCCGGTGGCGCTGCTGGAGCGCTCGCTGGAGCTGATCGGGGATCATCCGGCGGCCTGACCCGGCCGCCCCGGGGACGGTTTTCGGCCATCGGCCCGTGCAGCTGCACCGGCAGCCGCAGAATCGTCGCGAACCGGGGGTTACAGGCCGATCACGTCCTGGCCACGGATCACCCGACGACCCCCGCGAGGTCCTGTCGGCGACCCTGGACATGCCATCATCGGTAGCACCTGGGGTCGGACGCATCCGCCCGGCCCCACCGTCCGCGAGTCCGTCGGCTCGTGTCGAAGCGTCAGGGGGAGGCCGCGTGTCGACCGGTACCGGCCCCGAGACCGAGCAGCTGCCCGGCGACGCCCAGCGCGTCGACGACCAGCTGCCGGAGCTCGTGGCGCCGACCACCTCGTACGCGGTGGCCCTGCCCGTCCTGGACCAGCTCACCGGGGTGGTCCACGAGCGGGAGATCCGCCCGCGCCGCCGGCTGCGCTGGTGGCAGCTGCTGCCGATCGTGGTGATGGCCACCCTCGGCTCGCTGATGTTCGCCTTCCCGCTCGCCTTCGGCCCCGACAGCGCCTCCCCGATGATCGGGATGCTCGGCCTGCTGCTGACCGCGGCCTCCACCGGCTGGGGCGCGATGGCCGCCCGCCGGGTCGGCTACAAGTGGCCGGGCGTGCCGCGCCGCGGCAGCGGCCGGCGGGCCGGGTGGCGGGCGATCCTGGTCTACACCCTGGTGGCCTGCGTCGCGGTGGCCCTCGCGGTCTGGCGCGTGGTCCAGCTCCGCGGCTGACCCGGCCCCGCCCCGGCCGTCCGCGGGCCGAACCGACCGCCCGCGCGGGTGGCCGGATCAGTACGATCGTGGCGTGAGCGACTCCACCCCGGCGGGCCTGCCCTTCCTCAAGGGCCACGGCACGCAGAACGACTTCGTCATCATTCCCGACTTCGACGGCCGGCTCGACCTCGGCCCGGCCCAGGTCGCGCTGGTCTGCGACCGGCGGGCCGGGATCGGCGGCGACGGGATGCTGCGGGTGGTGCGCTCCGCCGCCGACCCGGCCGCGGCGCACCTGGCCGACCGGGCCGAGTGGTTCATGGACTACCGCAACTCGGACGGCTCGATCGCCGAGATGTGCGGCAACGGCGTGCGGGTGTTCGCCCGCTACCTGGTCGAGGCCGGCCTCGCGGAGCCGGGCCCGCTG
Source organism: Kitasatospora sp. NEAU-CNBT7 (assembly GCF_057220535.1). NCBI lineage: Bacteria > Bacillati > Actinomycetota > Actinomycetes > Kitasatosporales > Streptomycetaceae > Kitasatospora > Kitasatospora sp. NEAU-CNBT7. Next base: position 46,933 of record NZ_JBXQQB010000024.1, read on the forward strand.
GCGGTCGCCACCCGGGCCGGGGTGCGGCAGGTCACGGTGGCCGGGGACGCGCCGGACGGCACCCCGGGCGAGGTCACCGTGGACATGGGCCGGGCCGCGCTGCCCGGGCCGGACGGGATCGAGGTCGCGGTCGGCGCCCGCCGCTGGCCGGCCCTCAACGTCAACATGGGCAACCCGCACGCGGTCGCCTTCGTGGCGGCCCTCGACGACGCGGGTGAGCTCTACACCGCGCCGCTGACCAGCCCGGAGGGGGTCTACCCCGAGGGCGTCAACGTCGAGTTCGTGGTCGACCGCGGCCCGCGGCACGTCGCGATGCGGGTGCACGAGCGGGGCTCCGGCGAGACCAGGTCCTGCGGCACCGGCGCGTGCGCCGTCGCGGTGGCCACCGCCCGGCGGGACGGCGCCGACCCCGCCGCCACCGGCGAGCCGGTCGCGTACACCGTGGACGTGCCGGGCGGCCGGCTGGTGATCGAGGAGTTCCCGGACGGCCGGGTCGAGATGACCGGTCCCGCGGTGATCGTCGCGTCCGGCACCCTGGACCGGGCCTGGCTGGGCCTGCCGACCGGCTGAGGACGCGCCCCCGGACCGCGGGCGCTTTGCCCCGTTCTGTTGTCCGTGAATCCCCCTGATCGGGTGATTCGGCTGACGGAGTGGGAGCAGGCGGTCGCGGAACGTGCTGTGCTCGGTAGCATGGACCACCGGGTCGGACCTCGCTCCGGTGATCGCTGCCGGAGGTGCAGATGACCATCGAAGCCGGCCAGCACGGGGCCGTCCCGTACACCGTGCCCAAGCGCCCGCTGCCCCGGCTCAGCCGGGCCGCACTCGGCCGGGCCGGCCGCGCCGCCCTGCTGGCGACCGGCCGGGGCCCGGTCCCGGACGCGATCGAGCCCATCGTGCAGGCCCACCGGGTGCACCATCCGCAGGCCGACCTCGCCCTGCTCGGGCGCGCCTACCGGACCGCCGAGGAGAGCCACCGCGGGCAGACCCGCAAGAGCGGCGAACCGTTCATCACCCACCCGCTCGCCGTCACCATGATCCTGGCCCAACTCGGCGCCGGGACCACCACCCTGGTCGCCTCGCTGCTGCACGACACCGTCGAGGACACCGAGGTGACGCTGGATCAGGTCAGCGCCGACTTCGGCCCCGAGGTGGCCTACCTGGTCGACGGCGTCACCAAGCTGGAGAAGGTGGACTTCGGCGCCGCCGCCGAGGCCGAGACCTTCCGCAAGATGCTGGTGGCCACCGGCGACGACGTCCGGGTGATGGTGATCAAGCTCGCCGACCGGCTGCACAACATGCGGACGATCCGTCACATGAAGCCCGCCAGCCAGGTCCGGATCGCCAAGGTCACCCGGGACGTGCTGATCCCGCTCGCCGACCGGCTCGGCATCCAGGTGGTCAAGGCCGAGCTCGAGGACATCGTCTTCGCCACCCTCCACCCGGAGGAGTACGCGCGCACCGGCGCCCTGCTGGACGCCCACGGCGCCCGCCCGGACGGCGTCCTGGAGCCCTTCGCCCGGGCCCTCGCCCGGCAGCTGACCGAGACCGGGGTGCCGGCCTCGGTCACCGTCCGGCCCCGCCACCACGTCTCGGCGCACCGGGTCCTGCTCGGCCGCAGCGCGGTGGCGGGATCGGACGGCCGCCCGCAGGGACTGCGCCCCTCCGACCTCGGCCGGCTGCTGGTGGTGGTCGAGGAGAAGGCCGACTGCTACGCCGTCCTCGGCGAGCTGCATACCTGCTGGACCCCGCTGCCCGGCGAGTTCAAGGACTTCATCGCCGCCCCCCGGTTCAACCTCTACCAGGCGCTGCACACGGCGGTCTCGCTGCCCGGCGGCGAAGTGGTCGAGGTGCTGGTGCGCACCCGCCGGATGCAGCGGGTGGCCGAGTTCGGGGTGGTCGCGCTCGGCGACCCGGACCAGGCGGATCCGGCGCCGGGCGGCCCGGACGACCCGGAGTCCGACCGCACCGACCCGGCCCGCCCGGGCTGGCTCAGCCGGCTGCTCGACTGGCAGCAGGAGGCGCCGGACCCGGACGCGTTCTGGTCGGCGCTGACCGCCGACCTCTCCGACGACCGGGAGATCACCGTCGTCACCGAGACCGGCCTGACCCTGCAGCTGCCCGCCGGGGCGAGCTGCGTGGACGCCGCGTACCTGATCGGCGAGGAGAACGGGCACCGGTGCATCGGCGCCCGGGTCAACGGCCGGCTCACCGCGCTGTCCACACCGCTGCGCGACGGCGACGTGCTCGCCGTGCTGACCGGCGGCGGTGACGCCTCCGGCCCGGACGCCGGGTGGCTGGAGTACACCCGCACCCCGGGGGCGCGGCTCGCCATCGAACGCTGGCTGGCCGACCACCCGGCCGGCGCGCCGGTGGTGGAGGCCGGCCGGCCGGCCGGGCAGCCCGTCTCGCCGGACCGGCCCGCCGCCGGGCCGGCGGGCCCGCCCGCCACGGTCGCGGGCCGCCCGGGCGTCCCGGTCCGCCTCGCCCGCTGCTGCACCCCGGTACCGCCGGACCGGGTCACCGGCTTCGCGATCCGCGGCGGCGCGGTGGCGGTGCACCGGGCCGACTGCCCGGTCGGCGGCCAGATGCGCGAGGCCGGCCGGGCAGGGCTGGAGACGGTCTGGATCCCCGGCGCCGAGCCCGCCGGCGGGTACCGCGCCACCCTGCACGCCGAGGCGCTGAACCATCCCCGGCTGCTCGCCGACCTGACCGCGGTGATCTCCGCCGAGGGGGTCGACATCGTCTCCGCCGAGGTCGGGCCCCCGACCGAGCTGCGGGTCCGGCACAGCTACACCGTCGTCCTGCCCGCGGCCGGTGTGCTGCCGGCGGTGATGCGGGCGATGCTGCGGGTGTCCGGCGTGTACGACGTGTACCGGCCGGGCGGGGGTAATCCGGATGACCCCGGCGGGCCCGGCGTGCGACCATCGTGGGGAATTCACGGCCGGTCCGCGGCGTTGACGCAAGGCAGCAGTAGTGCCGGTGCGGCCCGCGGTCCGCAGGGGTAGCCCGTCCTCGGTGGTTTTCCGAGCGGTCAAGGGGCAGACTCCTGGTGTGTCCGCCATCGGGCGGACCCAACCGGCCTCCGACCAGCAAAAGGATGAGATGACCTCCACGTTCGACAGCCGCACCCCGGCGGGCAGCTCCCGCCGAATCACCGACATCAAGGCCGACGCCCTGATGGACGAGGACCTCGCGGCGATCGACGAGGACCTCGGTTCCTACGACGGCGACCAGTACGACCGATCCGAGCGCGCCGCCCTGCGGCGTGTGGTGGGCCTGTCCACCGAACTCCAGGACGTCACCGAGGTCGAGTACCGCCAGCTGCGGCTGGAGCGCGTGGTGCTCGTCGGTGTCTGGACCAGCGGGACGGTCGAGGAGGCCGAGAACTCGCTGGCCGAGCTCGCGGCCCTGGCCGAGACGGCCGGTTCCGAGGTGCTCGACGGTGTGATCCAGCGCCGCGACAAGCCCGACCCCGCCACCTACATCGGCTCCGGCAAGGCCCGGGAGCTCGCCGACATCGTCGCCGCCACCGGCGCCGACACCGTGGTCTGCGACGGTGAGCTCACCCCCGGCCAGCTGATCCAGCTGGAGGACGTGGTCAAGGTCAAGGTGGTCGACCGGACCGCGCTGATCCTGGACATCTTCGCCCAGCACGCCAAGTCCCGGGAGGGCAAGGCGCAGGTCTCGCTGGCGCAGATGCAGTACATGCTGCCGCGGCTGCGCGGCTGGGGTCAGTCGCTGTCCCGGCAGATGGGTGGCGGTGGCTCCGGCTCCTCGGGCGGCGGCATGGCCACCCGTGGTCCCGGTGAGACCAAGATCGAGACCGACCGGCGCCGGATCCGCGAGAAGATGGCGAAGCTCCGCAAGGAGATCGCCGAGATGAAGAAGGGCCGCGACACCAAGCGCCAGGAGCGCCGTCGCAACCACGTCCCCTCCGTCGCCATCGCGGGTTACACCAACGCCGGGAAGTCCTCCCTGCTCAACCGGCTCACCGGTGCGGGCGTCCTGGTGGAGAACGCGCTGTTCGCCACCCTGGACCCGACCGTGCGCCGGGCCCAGACGCCGAGCGGCCGGGTCTACACCCTGGCCGACACCGTCGGTTTCGTCCGGCACCTGCCGCACCACCTGGTCGAGGCCTTCCGCTCCACCATGGAGGAGGTCGCCGACGCCGACCTCATCCTGCACGTGGTGGACGGCTCGCACCCCGAGCCGGAGACCCAGCTGGCCGCGGTGCGCGAGGTGATCGTCTCGGTCGAGGCGCAGAACGTGCCGGAGATCGTGGTGATCAACAAGGCGGACGCCGCCGACCCGCTGGTGCTCCAGCGGCTGCTGCGCCGCGAGCCGCACGCCCTGGTGGTGTCGGCCCGCACCGGGCAGGGCATGGACGAGCTGCTCAAGCTGATCGACGACGAGCTGCCGCGCCCGGCCGTCGAGGTCCAGGTGCTGGTCCCGTACACCCGGGGCGACCTGGTCTCACGGGTGCACGCGGAGGGCGAGCTGCTCTCCACCGAGCACACCGGCGACGGCACCCTGGTGCACGCCAAGGTGGCGGCCGAGCTGGCCGCCGAGCTGGAGCGCTACGCGGTGGCCGTCCAGCGCTGAGCCGCTGCCGTCCACACGGCGCGCGCGGGCCCGGACCCCCTCGGGGGCTCCGGGCCCGCGGCGTGTCACTGGTTCTTGCTGACGTAGCTGAAGACCTTCTCCGCCTCGCTGCCGAGGGTGGGGCCGGCCAGGAAGGTGCCGGCGTCGTTGCCGACCGAGGTGTTGCTGATCAGGGCCGGCCGGCCGCCGCGCTGGGCGAACCAGCCGCCGCCGCTGGCTCCGCCGGTCATGGTGCAGCCCATCGCGTTCATCGGCGGGTGCGCCGCGTCGTAGACGTACGGGGTCAGCTTGACCCGGGAGTCGCAGTGCTCCAGCTCCAGGCCGTCGAAGGGCGCGTCGGCCGGGTAGCCGTAGGCGGAGGCGGCGGTGACCTGATCGGCCGGGGCGTTGAACCAGACCGGGACCGAGCCGCCGATGGTCTCCTCCAGCGAGCGGCCGTCGCCGTCCTCGTTGCGCACCCGGACCACGGCGAAGTCGTACTGGCTGGCTGGGCCACCCCGTTCGTCGCCCTCCTCGCTCCAGCCCGGGCCGGTCAGCCCGCTCTCGACGGTCCACACGCCGTACGGCGCGAGCTGGTTGAGGGTGGCCTTGCGGCCGCCGCTGGCGGCGCCGGCGCGGTTGTACGAGGGGACGAAGCTGATCTTCTTGAACCAGCTGCCGCCCTTGCCCTCGTGCACGCAGTGCGCGGCCGTCCAGACCAGGTTGCTCCGGCCGGGGTGGGCCGGGTCGGCGACCACCGTGCCGGAGCACTCGGCGTCCGCGGTGGGGCTGACGCTCATGAAGATCTTGCCGACCACGGCGGTGCCCGGGCTGTACGGGTGCTTCTCCGCGGCGGCCGGGATGGCGGGCGGCAGCTGGACCTCGGAGCGGCTCGGGGACTTGGCGGCGGCGATGTTGGCATCCTTGGGCTTCACGCCCTTGGCGGCCTCCATCCGGACCTGGTCCCAGTAGCCCTTCAGCACCTCGGGCTTGAAGCCGTGCTCCTTGGCCCAGTTGGCGAGGTCGTCCGCGCTCCAGTTCTTCAGGTCCTTCAGCGAGTCCGGCAGCTTGAGGCTCGGCTTGGCGCTGCCGGACGCGACGGCCGAGGCCGGCGCGGCGGCGGCCGGCGGCGCGGCCGTGGGGGCGGCGTCGTCCTCGCAGGCGGTGGCGGTCAGCGCGAGGACGGTGAGCAGGGCGGCCGAGGCGGCGGCGGAGCGCCGGTGGGTGGATGACATGTCGGTGGTCCCCGTAGCGTCGATGGGAGTCGGGTGGTCGGGCTACTTCCTGGAGAGGTAGTCGAGTGCCTGGCGGGCCACGCTCTCCAGGTAGGGGCCGTTCAGCGAGGTGTGGTCGAGGGTGCCGATCGAGGTGTTGGAGACCAGCGCCTGCCGTCCGTCCGGCCCGGTGGCGAACCAGCCGCCGCCGCTGGCACCGGAGGTCATGGTGCAGCCGATGGTCAGCATCGCGGGCCGCGCCGGGTCGAAGGACAGCTGCCCAGGCGGGCCGGCGTCGCAGCGGTCCAGCTCCTGGCCGTCGAAGGGCCGGCCGACCGGGTAGCCCCAGGCGGAGACCGAGAGCTTCTCGCGCGGAGCGTCGAACCAGACCGGGACGGCGGTGCCGACCACCTCCTCCAGGGACTTCCCGGAGCCGTCCGGGTTGTGCACCTTGAGCACCGCGAAGTCGTACTGGTTGGCCGAGTTGCCGGAGTGCCCGCCCTCGGCCGTCCACTGCGGCGAGGTGATCACCCGGTCCGCCCACCACTGGCCGAGCGGAGCGACCTCCGGCAGGGTCGCCTTCCGTCCGCCGCTGGCGGCGCCCGAACTGTTGTAGGCGGGCACGAAGATGATGTTCCTGAACCAGTCGCCGTCCTTGCCCTCGTGCACGCAGTGCGCGGCCGTCCAGACCAGGTTGCTCCGGCCGGGGTGGGCCGGGTCGGCGACCAGGGTCGCGGAGCACTGGCCGGTTCCGCCGCCCGGCGCCGTCATGAAGACCTTCCCGGAGGCGGCGTACTGGGTGTACGGGCGGGGCACCGGGACGGCCTCGACGACGGCCGGTGCGGGTCCGGCGGCCGGCCCGGCGGAGGCGGTGGCGGGTCCGGCGGGGTCAGCGGTGGCGGCTGCGGTGGCGGGGCCGCCGGCCGGTGCGGACGGCGGTGCGGCCGAGGCCGGGGAGGGCTGCTGCGCCGGGGCGCCGCCCATGGTTTCGGGGTCCCAGACGCCGCCGGCCTCCGGGTTGCGGAAGACGTGCCGGGAGGCCCAGCGGTCCCAGTCCTCGAAGCGCCAGTGCTTCAGCTCGTCCCAGCTGCGGGGCAGGCCCGAGGCGCGGGCGCCGTCGCCGTCCGGGCCGCAGGCCGGGACCGTTACCAGGACCGCGAGGGCCAGCACGGCGGCGCCCGCCCCGCGGCGTATCGATGCCATCGTCTCGTTGCCCCCGGATCCTCGGCCGACGTTCCCCCCGGGGCAGTCTCCCATCCGGCCGGGGCGGCCGGGCGGGCCGTGTCGGGCTGTTGACGAGTGGTCACCGATTCGTGACCGCCTACCGCCATCAGGGTGACGACGGTCACCCGCAGGGCTGAGTGATGGGCCGTCATTCACCGGAAGGAGTGACCCGATCTTGTGCTCGCGCAGCCGGGATAGGTAGCCCTTACCTGTAGTCCAGCCCGTCCGAAGGAGCAGCCTTGAGCACCGCCCTCACCGGAGCCCCGCCGGCCGTACCGCTCCACCCGGCCGTAGCGGCCGTCCCGGGGGAGCCGGTGCTCGACCCCGACCCGCTGCTCCACCCCGACCCGCTGCTCCACCCCGACCCGTCCGTCGCCGCCGAACAGGCCGCCACCGAGAGCCTGCTGCGGTGCTGGGCCCGGGAGACCGGTGCCCGCCCCGACGGCGACGGACGGCTGCGGATCGCCGTCCTCGGCGGCGCCGCCGAACTGACCGCGCCCGTCCGGCACTGGTCGCGCTGCGGCTGGCACCGGTTCGGCCGGGTCACCGTCACCGCCGGCAGCGGGACGCGCAGCCCGGTGGACGCCGTCACGGTCGCCGCCCTGCTGGCGGGCGCCGCCGCCCGGCGGCCCGAAGCCGGGCAGATCGCCGACCTCGCCGCCCGGGTGGCCGACTCGGCCGGGCGCACCGCCGAGTTCCTGGCCCACCGCAGGGCCGTCCCCGCCGCCGCCCCGACCCCGTTCCTGCGGACCGAGCAGTCCCTGCTGCTGGGCCACCCGCTGCACCCCACCCCCAAGAGCCGCGACGGCCTCGCCCCCGCCCAGAGCGCCGCGTACTCGCCCGAGCTCGGCGGCAGCTTCCGGCTGCACTGGTACGCCGTCGACCGGGACCTGCTGGCCGCCGACTCCGCCGGGCCGCCCGCCGAAACGCTCACCGCCCGGCTGCTCGGCCGCCCGGACCTGCTGCCGCCCGGCACCGCCGCACTCCCGCTGCACCCCTGGCAGGCCGGGGAGCTGGCCCGGCGCCCGGCCGTCGCCGGGCTCTTCGAGGCCGGGCTGCTGCACGACCTCGGCCAGCACGGCGAACCCTGGCACCCCACCTCCTCGGTCCGTACGGTCTGCCGCCCCAGTACCCCGTGGATGCTCAAGCTCTCGCTCGCGCTGCGGATCACCAACTCCCGCCGGGAGAACCTCCGCAAGGAACTGCACCGCGGCCTGGAGGTGCACCGGCTGCTGGAGGCCGGCCTCGGCGCCGAGTGGCGGGCCGCCCACCCCGGCTTCGACATCGTCCGCGACCCCGCCTGGATCGGCGTCGACCACCCCGCGCTCGGCGACCCGGGCGGCCTGGACACCGTGCTGCGCCGGCAGCCCTTCGGCCCCGCCGACCGCGCCCTGTGCGTGGCCGGCCTGATCGCCGAACAGCCGCTGGAGCGGCTGCACTCCCAGCTCTCCGACATCCTGCACGAGCTGGCCGCCCGCACCGGAGACGCGCTGCCCGCCGTCACCGCCGAGTGGCTGCGGCGCTACCTGTACGCCGTCGTACTGCCCGTGCTGTGGCTCGACGGCCGGGCCGGCATCGCCCTGGAGGCCCACCAGCAGAACAGCCTGGTGCTGCTCGACCCGGCCGGCTGGCCGGCCGGCGGCCGCTACCGGGACAACCAGGGCTACTACTACCGCGCCTCGCACGAGCGGCGGCTCACCGCCCGGCTGCCCGGCCTCGGCGCGCACAGCGACACCTTCGTGGCCGACCAGGTCGCGGACGAGCGCTTCGCCTACTACCTGGGCATCAACCACCTCCTCGGGCTGGTCGGCGGACTCGGCTCGCAGGGCCTCGCCGACGAGGGCGCCCTGCTCGCGGTCGTGCGCACCTTCCTGGCCGGACCCGCCGCGGCCGCCACCGGCTCCTCGCTCCCCGCCCACCTGCTGGACTCGCCGACCCTGTGCTGCAAGGCCAACCTGCTCACCCGGCTGCACGGCCTCGACGAACTGGTCGGCCCGGTCGAGACCCAGTCCGTCTACGTGACCATCGCCAACCCGGTGGCGGTGGCGTGACACCCACCGGCCCGGCCTCCGGCCCGCCGCCCGTCCGCCCGGCCTCCGGACAGCGGTCCGTCCGCCCGCCGTCCGATCCGCCGTCCGACCTGCCGTCCGACCGGCTGGACGGCGTGGCCGGCTGGGGCCCGATGCCCACCGCCGCCGGCGAGTTCCGGCTGCGCCCGGTCCGACCGGCCACCGACCTCGCCCTGCTCACCCGGTGGATGAACGACCCCGCCGTGGACGCCTACTGGGAGCTGGCCGGGCCACCCGCCACCACCGCCCGGCACCTGCGCGCCCAACTCGACGGCGACGGCCGCAGCGTCCCCTGCCTCGGCCTGCTGGACGGCGTCCCGGTCGGCTACTGGGAGGTCTACCGGGCCGATCTCGACCCGCTCGCCCTGCACTACCCGGCCCGCCCGCACGACACCGGCGTGCACCTGCTGCTCGGCCCCGCCGAGGCGCGCGGCCGCGGACTCGGCAGCCTGCTGCTGGCCGCGCTGGCCGGCCGGATCCTGGCCCGCCGCCCGGCCTGCGAGCAGGTGGTCGCCGAGCCGGACCTGCGCAACACCGCCTCGCTGCGGGCCTTCCACCGGGCCGGCTTCGACCGGGCCGCCGACCTGCGGCTGCCCGGCAAACGGGCCGCCCTGATGGTCCGCCGCCGCGCCGGCTGACCGCCCGCCCGGCCGCACCCGGCCGACCCGCGCCCCGGCCCCGACCCTGTCTCCCCGGCCCCGACCCCTCTCCCCGAACTGGATGGCATGGACGACCCGCAGCCCGATCCGTACGACCTCCTGGGTGTCGGCATCGGCCCCTTCAACCTGTCCCTCGCCGCACTCGCCGACCGCGCCGACGGCCTGCGCACACTGTTCTGCGAGGCCCGGCCGGAGTTCCGCTGGCACCCCGGCATGCTGGTCGACGGCGCGCGGATGCAGGTGCCGTTCCTGGCCGACCTGGTCACGCTGGTCGACCCGACCAACCCGTGGTCCTTCCTCAACTACCTGCGCGACCAGCAGCGGCTGTTCCCGTTCTACTTCGCCGAACGCTTCCAGCTGCCCCGCCGCGAGTACGACCACTACTGCCGCTGGGCCGCCGAACGCCTGCCCAACTGCCGCTTCGCCACCGAGGTCACCGCCCTGCACTGGGACGCCGCCGACCGGCTCTACCGGGCCGAGACCGCTGCCGGGCCGCTGCACGCCCGCGCCGTCGTGCTCGGCGTCGGCACCGGGCCGGTCAGCCCCGAGGCCTTCGCCGCGCTGGCCGGCCACCCCATGGTCCGGCACAGCGCCGACTACCTGCAGCAGCGGCCGGCCCTGGCCGCCGCCCGCGACATCACGGTGATCGGCTCCGGCCAGTCGGGCGCCGAGGTCTTCCTCGACCTGCTGCGCACCCGCGGCGGCGACGGCACCCGGCTGCGCTGGCTCACCCGCAGCCGGGCCATCGCCCCGATGGAGTACTCCAAACTCGGCCTGGAACACTTCACCCCCGACTACACCCGCTACTTCCACGGCCTGCCCGCCGACACCCGGGACCGCCTGGTACCCGCCCAGTGGCAGCTCCACAAGGCCGCCAGCGCCGAGACCCTGGCCGCCGTCCACGACCACCTCTACGAACGCACCGTCGGACGCCCGCTGGACGCCGACCCGGTGGAGATCGTCCCCGGCACCGCCGTCACCGACGCCCAGGCCGGCCCCTGCGGCGGACTCGAACTGCGCTGCCGGCACACCGACTCCGGCGTCCAGCACCTGGTACGGACCGACGCCGTGGTGCTCGCCACCGGCTACCGGACCGTCCGCCCGGCACTGCTCGACCCGATCGCCGCCCTGATCGACTGGGACGACCAGGGCCGCTACCGGGTCGACGCCGACCACCGGGTGGCCACCCGCCCGGCCCTCACCGGCGCCCTGTACGTCCAGAACGCCGAGCTGCACACTCATGGGGTCGGCGCCCCGGACCTCGGTCTGGGCGCCCACCGCGCCGCCGTCATCCTCAACGCCGTCGCCGGAAGGCCGGTCCACCAGCTGCCCACCCGCACCGCCTGGACCAGCTTCGCCCCGCCCAGCGCCGCCCTGCTCCCTCGACCCCAGGAGGAGAACCGTGCCGCAGCCATCCGCTGACCAGCCACTGAGGCTGCCCCCGCACCTCACCCAGGAGCACTGGCAGCGGGCCGGGCGGCGGCTGCTCGCCAAACTGCTCGGCGAGTTCGCGTACGAGGAGCTGATCACCCCGGTGCCGGACGGACCCGGGGACGGCGACCGGTACGTCCTCGAACTCCCCGGCGCCGCCTACCGGTTCCGGGCCCGCCGCGGCGCGTACGGCAGCTGGCGGGTCGACCCGGACTCGGTGCACTGCCCGCCGGAGGGGGACGCCGACCCGCTGCGCTTCGTCCAGCGGGCCCGGCACCTGCTCGGGCTGACCGGCGACACCGCCGGCCACCTGGTCCGCGAACTCACCGCCACCCTGATCGCCGACACCCGCCTGCTCGGCACCGAACTCACCGCCGCCGAACTCGCCGGCCTCGGCCACGTCGAACTGGAGGGCCGGCAGAGCGGCCACCCCTGGATCGTGCCCAACAAGGGCCGGATCGGCTTCTCCGCGCAGGACGCCGCCCGCTGGGCGCCCGAGGCCCGCACCCCCGCCGAACTGCCCTGGATCGCCGTGCACCGCAGCCTCGCCGAGTTCCGCGGCGCCGCCGACCTCTACGAGCGCGAGCTCGACGCCCCGGACCGGCTGCGCGCCCCGCTCGGCGACCGGGCCGACGAGTACCTGCTGCTGCCGGTCCACCCCTGGCAGTGGGACGAGGTGGTGGTGCCGCTGTTCGCGCCCTGGATCGCCGACGGCCGGATCGTCCCGCTGGGCGGCGACGGCGACCTGCGGCTGCCGCAGCAGTCCATCCGCAGCTTCTTCAACCTCACCCGGCCCGAGCGCTGCACCGTCAAGCTGCCGCTGTCCGTCCTCAACACCCTGGTCTGGCGCGGCCTGCCGACCGAGCGCACGCTGGCCGCGCCCGCCGTCACGGCCTGGGTGCACGGCATCCGGGACCGCGACCCGTTCCTGCGCGAGGAGTGCCGGGTGGTCCTGCTCGGCGAGATCGCCTCCGTCACCGTCGACCACCCGCTCTACCGCGAGCTCCCCGAGGCGCCCTACCAGTACAAGGAGCTGCTCGGGGCGATCTGGCGGGAGTCCCTGGACGGCCAGCTGGACCCCGGCGAGCGCGGCCGCACCCTGGCCGCGCTGCTGCAGACCGGCTCCGACGGCCGCGCCCTCGCCGCCGAACTGGTCGCCCGCTCCGGCCTCACCGCCACCGACTGGCTGCAGCGGCTCTTCAGGGTGATGCTGCCGCCGCTGCTGCACTTCCTGTACCGCTACGGCACGGTGTTCTCCCCGCACGGCGAGAACGCGATCCTGCTCTTCGACGAGCACGACGTCCCGGTCCGGCTCGCGGTCAAGGACTTCGTCGACGACATCAACCTCACCGACCAGGACCTGCCCGAGCTGGAGCGGCTGCCGCCCGAGGTGGCCGGCGTGCTGCTGCGCCAGCGCCCCGACCAGCTGTGCCAGTTCCTGCACGCCGGACTGTTCATCGGGGTGTACCGCTACCTCGCGGCGCTGTTCGAGCAGCAGCTGGGGGTGCCCGAGCCGCAGTTCTGGGCGCTGCTGCGCGAGGAGGTGCTGGCCCACCAACGGCGCTTCCCGGAGCTCGCCGAGCGGTTCGCGCTCTTCGACCTGCTCACCCCGCGGATCGACCGGCTCTGCCTCAACCGCAACCGGCTGCTGCTCGACGGCTACCGCGACCGGCCCGAGCGCCCGCACGCCGCCGTCCACGGCCAGGTCGACAACGCCCTCCACCCCGCGGCCCCGCTCGGGCTGCCCGGCCAACGGGCCCGGATTGTCACTCCCGCCCCGTAGGCTGGGCCCGTCATGACGAACGACTCCGCATCCCTCACCGGGCCGGGCGACGACGCACCGGCCGACGAAGCCCCGGACGACCTGCCGGGCGCCGTCCCCGCCTCCCGGCTCCCGGAGCTGCTGCACGCCGCCGTCACCGCCGTCGGCGGCGTCGAGCGGCCCGGCCAGGTCAGGATGGCCGAGGCGGTCTCCGCCGCGGTCGACACCGGCGAGCACCTGCTCGTCCAGGCCGGCACCGGCACCGGGAAGTCCCTCGCCTACCTGGTGCCCGCGCTCGCCCACGGCGACCGCGTCGTGGTCGCCACCGCCACCCTGGCGCTGCAACGCCAGCTGGTGGAGCGGGACTTGCCCCGGACGGTGGACGCGCTCCACCCGGTGCTGCGCCGCCGCCCGCTGTTCGCGATGCTCAAGGGCCGCTCCAACTACCTCTGCCTGCACCGGGCCAACGAGGGCACCCCCGCGGACGAGGGCGAGGGCCTGTTCGACCCGGTCGAGGCGCTCGGCGGGCCGTCCGGCAAGCTCGGCCAGGACGTGCTGCGGCTGCGCGAGTGGGCCGGCGAGACCGACACCGGCGACCGGGACGACCTCACCCCGGGCGTCTCCGACAAGGCCTGGGCCCAGCTCTCGGTCACCTCCAAGGAGTGCCTGGGCGCCACCCGCTGCCCGTACGGCGGCGAGTGCTTCGCCGAGGCCGCCCGCGAGCGCGCCAAGCTCGCCGACGTGGTGGTCACCAACCACGCCATGCTGGCGATCGACGCCATCGAGGGCGCCCCGGTGCTGCCCGAGCACGGCCTGCTGATCATCGACGAGGCGCACGAGCTGGTGAACCGGGTGACCGGCGCCGCCACCGCCGAGCTGTCGGTGCACGCCGTCAACCGGGCCGTGCGGCGGGCGGCCAAGCTCGCCAACGAGAAGGCCGTGGACGCCCTCCAGGCCTCCGCCGAGAACTACCACGGCCTGATGGAGACCGTCCAGCCCGGCCGGGTCGAGGAACTCCCCGAGTACCTCGCCTACGCGGTCGCCGGGATCCGGGACGCCTGCCGCCAGGTGATCACCTCGCTCGGCGAGACCAGGGACCGCTCGCTCAGCGACGAGGACGCCGTCCGCAAGCAGGCGATGGCCTCCGCCGAGACCCTGCACGAGACCGCCGACCGGCTGCTCCAGGACTCCGAGTACGACGTGGTGTGGATCGAGCGGGCCGACCGCTACGGCATCGGCGCGGCCTCGCTGCGGGTCGCCCCGCTGAGCGTGTCCGGGCTGCTGCGGGAGAACCTCTACAAGGACCGCTCGGTCGTCCTGACCTCCGCCACCCTCAAGCTCGGCGGCGACTTCAACGGTGTGGCCGGCTCGCTCGGCCTGCCCGCCGAGAGCCGCCTGCCGGACCAGCGCTCGGCCGCCGAACCCGAGCCCGAGCAGGGCGAGGACGCCCCGCCGTACTGGCGCGGCATCGACGTCGGCTCCCCGTTCAGCTACCCCAAGCAGGGCATCCTGTACGTCGCCAAGCACCTGCCCGCGCCCGGGCGGGAGCCCGACCGGCCGGAGATGCTGGACGAGCTCACCGAGCTGATCGGCGCGGCCGGCGGCCGCACCCTCGGCCTGTTCTCCTCGATGCGGGCCGCCCAGGCCGCCGCCGAGGCGCTGCGCGGGCGGCTCGACAACCGGATCCTGCTGCAGGGCGAGGACACCCTCGGCGAGCTGATCCGCGAGTTCGCCTCGGACGCCACCACGTGCCTGTTCGGCACGCTCTCGCTGTGGCAGGGCGTGGACGTGCCGGGCTCCGCCTGCCAGCTGGTGGTGATGGACCGGATCCCGTTCCCGCGGCCCGACGACCCGCTGATGAGCGCCCGGCAGAAGGACGTCGAACAGCGCGGCGGCAACGGCTTCATGGCGGTGGCGGCCAACCACGCCGCGCTGCTGATGGCGCAGGGCGCCGGCCGGCTGGTCCGCGCGGCCGACGACAAGGGCATCGTCGCGGTCCTCGACCCTCGGCTCGCCACCGCCCGCTACGGCGGCTACTTCCGCTCCTCCATGCCGGACTTCTGGTACACCACCGACCGCAACCAGGTCCGCCGCTCGCTCGCCGCGATCGACGCCGCCGCCCCGCCGGTCCGCCCGGTCACCAAGCGGGCCACGGCCACCGGCGCCTGACCGGCGGCGCCCCGGGCATGCCGCGGGGGCCCCGGCCGCGGTGGGTGCGGCCCGGAGCCCCCGGGGGTGGTGCGCGGGTCCGTCAGAGGCGGCGCAGGACCGCCACGACCTTGCCCAGGATGGTCGCGTTGTCGCCCGGGATCGGCTCGTACGCGGGGTTGTGCGGCATCAGCCAGATCTTGCCGTCCTCGCGCTTGAGGCGCTTGACGGTGGCCTCGCCGTCGATCATCGCGGCGACGATGTCGCCGTTCTCGGCGACCGGCTGGCGGCGGACGGTGACCCAGTCGCCGTCGCAGATGGCGGCCTCGATCATCGAGTCGCCGCGGACGGTGAGCGCGAACAGCTCGCCCTCGCCGACCAGCTGACGGGGGAGCGGGAAGACGTCCTCGACCGTCTGCTCGGCGAGGATCGGGCCGCCGGCCGCGATCCGGCCGACCAGCGGCACGTACGAGGTGGAGGGCCGGCCGGCGGTCTCCGCGGTGTTCGGCCGGGCGACCTCGACACCGCGGACCTCGTAGGCGCGCGGGCGGTGCGGGTCGCGGCGCAGGAAGCCCTTGCGCTCCAGCGCCATCAGCTGGTGCGCGACCGAGGAGGTGCTGGACAGGCCGACGGCCTGGCCGATCTCGCGCATGCTCGGCGGGTACCCCCGGCGCTGGACGGAGTCCCGGATCACCTCGATGACCCGGCGCTGGCGCTCGGTCAGTCCGGCCTCGTCGGTGCGGATGCCCGGGGGGCGGCCGGGCATCGCGCGGGGCGGGGCGGTCGGGACGAGCACGGCGTCCTGCGCCGAGGCGTGCTCGATCGGCTGGCTCTGGCTCATGCTGTGGTCCATGCTCTGGTCCGCGGTGCGCGCAGAGCGCTCCTGCACCGGAATGGCGGTCCTTGCTTCTACCGTGTTCATGGCGGCCCTCATTCGACAGGCGTACTCCCTTGTGCAGCTCAACTGGTGCACCTATCGAAAGGTTGCGCCAAACACACGTTCGAGTGAATTATCAAGGAGTTAGCTGACTCGATCAAGGCTTTGGGTGTACATCGATTAAATGTTCGACCCGAACAGTGTATTCCGCTCCGCGCGCGGATCTCGACCCGTTCCGGCGCGTCGCCCCTCGACTCCCAGATCTAGTGGCTAGTCTCCTCGCTCGTACCCACAGGTTGTGGTCCGGTAGAGTGTCGGAGTCCGATGTCTTGCCGCCAGGGAGGAAGTCCTCAGGTGCACTGCCCCTTCTGCCGGCACCCGGACAGTCGCGTGGTGGACAGCCGCGCCAGCGATGACGGAAGTTCGATCCGCCGTCGCCGTCAGTGCCCGGACTGCAGCCGCCGTTTCACCACCGTGGAGACGGCCACTCTGATGGTCATCAAGCGCAGTGGTGTCACCGAGCCGTTCTCCCGGGAGAAGGTGATCTCGGGCGTCCGCAAGGCCTGCCAGGGCCGGCCGGTCACCGAGGACGCACTGGCGCAGCTCGGCCAGCGGGTCGAGGAGTGCGTGCGGGCCAGCGGCAGCGCCGAGCTCTCCACCCACGACGTGGGTCTGGCCATACTCGGGCCGCTGAAGCAGCTCGACGTGGTCGCCTACCTGCGGTTCGCGAGCGTCTACAAGGCCTTCGACGGTCTGGAGGACTTCGAGGCCGCCATCGCGGAGCTGCGCGTCGAGCAGCCCCGCGACGCGGAGGACTGCGCACCCGTGCCGGTCACCGCCGCCGCCCCCTAGCGGGACGGCCGTACCCTTGCGGCCCTCCGGGGCCCCCGCGCGCCCGAAGAACGCGCACAAACCGTAGTAAAAGGTGCAGGGCGGCCGGCCGGCCGGCTGCCCCGTACACCAGGAGAAGCGAACCAGTGGTGCCCGGAAGGTTCGGGGCGCCCAGGGCGTTTGCCCAGGAGGAGGACCAGAAGTGACAGACACGACGAGCGGTTCCGCGCGCGGGTCGAAGTCCGGCAAGGCGACGAGGGCGGCCGGCAAGGCCCCCGAGGGCGGCCTGCGGATCGGGCGCATCCACACCACCCCTGGCGTGCACCCCTACGACGAGGTCAGCTGGGAGCGGCGCGACGTCGTCATGACCAACTGGCGGGACGGCTCGGTCAACTTCGAGCAGCGCGGCGTCGAGTTCCCCGACTTCTGGTCGGTCAACGCGGTCAACATCGTCACCTCCAAGTACTTCCGCGGCGCCGTCGGCAGCCCGCAGCGCGAGTGGAGCCTGAAGCAGATCATCGACCGGGTGGTGCTGACCTACCGCGCCGCCGGCGAGAAGAACGGCTACTTCGCCTCCCCGCAGGACGCCGAGATCTTCGAGCACGAGCTGACCCACGCCCTCCTCCACCAGGTGTTCAGCTTCAACTCGCCGGTCTGGTTCAACGTCGGCACCAAGCAGCCCCAGCAGGTCTCGGCCTGCTTCATCCTGGCCGTCGACGACTCCATGGAGTCGATCCTCGACTGGTACAAGGAAGAGGGCATGATCTTCAAGGGCGGCTCGGGCGCCGGCCTGAACCTCTCCCGGATCCGCTCCTCCAAGGAACTGCTCTCCTCCGGCGGCAACGCCTCCGGCCCGGTCTCCTTCATGCGCGGCGCCGACGCCTCGGCCGGCACCATCAAGTCCGGCGGCGCGACCCGCCGGGCGGCCAAGATGGTCGTCCTGGACGTGGACCACCCGGACGTCGAGGCCTTCATCGAGACCAAGGTGAAGGAGGAGGAGAAGATCCGCGCGCTGCGCGACGCGGGCTTCGACATGGACCTCGGCGGGGACGACATCACCTCCGTCCAGTACCAGAACGCCAACAACTCGGTCCGGGTGTCGGACGAGTTCATGACCGCGGTCGAGAACGGCACCGAGTTCGGCCTGCGGGCCCGGATGACCGGCGAGGTCATCGAGACCGTCGACGCCAAGAAGCTGTTCCGCAAGATGGCCGAGGCCGCCTGGGCCTGCGCCGACCCGGGCATCCAGTACGACTCGACCATCAACCACTGGCACACCTGCCCGGAGTCGGGCCGGATCAACGCGTCCAACCCCTGCTCCGAGTACATGCACCTGGACAACTCCAGCTGCAACCTCGCCTCGCTCAACCTGATGAAGTTCCTGAACGACGACGACACGTTCGACGCCGGGCGCTTCGCCAAGGTGGTCGAGCTGGTCATCACCGCGATGGACATCTCCATCTGCTTCGCCGACTTCCCGACCGAGAAGATCGGCGAGACCACCCGCGCCTACCGCCAGCTGGGCATCGGCTACGCCAACCTCGGCGCCCTGCTGATGGCCACCGGCCACGCCTACGACTCCGAGGGCGGCCGCGCCCTGGCCGGCGCGATCACCTCCCTGATGACCGGCACCGCCTACCGCCGCGGCGCCGAGCTGGCCGGCGTGGTCGGCCCGTACGAGGGCTACGCCCGCAACGCGGCCCCGCACCAGCGGGTGATGAAGCAGCACGCGGACGCCAACGCGGCGGCCGTCGCGGTCGACGACCTGGACGCCCCGGTCTGGGCCGCCGCCACCGAGACCTGGGCCGAGGTGCTCCGCCTCGGCGCGCGCAACGGCTTCCGCAACGCGCAGGCCTCGGTGCTCGCCCCGACCGGCACGATCGGCCTGATGATGGACTGCGACACCACCGGTGTCGAGCCCGACCTCGCCCTGGTCAAGTTCAAGAAGCTGGTCGGCGGCGGCTCGATGCAGATCGTCAACGGCACGGTGCCGCGGGCGCTGAAGCGCCTGGGCTACCAGGACGAGCAGATCGAGGCGGTGGTCGCCCACATCTCCGAGCACGGCAACGTGGTCGACGCCCCCGGCCTGAAGCCCGCGCACTACGAGGTCTTCGACTGCGCGATGGGTGAGCGGGTCATCTCCGCCATGGGCCACGTGCGGATGATGGCGGCGATCCAGCCGTGGATCTCCGGCGCGATCTCCAAGACGGTCAACATGCCCGAGGTGGCCACCGTCGAGGAGATCGAGGAGATCTACTTCGAGGCGTGGAAGCTCGGCGTCAAGGCGCTGGCCATCTACCGCGACAACTGCAAGGTCGGCCAGCCGCTCTCGGCGAAGACCAAGACCCCGGCGGCCGCGGTGGCCGAGGCCGCCCCGGCGGCCGAGAAGACCGTCGAGAAGGTCATCGAGTACCGCCCGGTCCGCCGCCGCCTGCCGAAGGGCCGGCCCGGCATCACCACCTCCTTCACGGTCGGTGGCGCCGAGGGCTACATGACCGCCAACTCCTACCCGGACGACGGCCTCGGCGAGGTCTTCCTGAAGATGTCCAAGCAGGGCTCGACCCTCGCGGGCATGATGGACGCCTTCTCCATCGCCGTCTCGGTGGGCCTGCAGTACGGCGTCCCGCTGGAGACCTACATCTCGAAGTTCACCAACATGCGCTTCGAGCCGGCCGGTCTGACCGACGACCCGGACGTGCGGATGGCCCAGTCGATCGTCGACTACATCTTCCGCCGCCTGGCGCTGGACTTCCTGCCGTTCGAGACCCGTTCCGCGCTCGGCATCCACTCCGTCGAGGAGCGCCAGCGCCACCTGGACACCGGCTCCTACGAGCCCGTCGAGGAGGACCTGGACGTCGAGGGCCTGGCCCAGTCGGCGCCGCTGGCCGCCGCGCCCGAGCCGGCCGCCGCGCAGCCGAAGGCGGTCACCCCGGCGACCGCGAAGGCGCACAACTCCATCGAACTGGCGGAGATCCAGCTGGGCCTGAGCGCCGATGCGCCGCTGTGCTTCTCCTGCGGGACGAAGATGCGGCGGGCCGGCAGCTGCTACCTCTGCGAGGGCTGCGGCTCGACCAGCGGCTGCAGCTGACACCGGCTGCCGCCGACATCGGCTGCCGCTGACAGGTCGGACCGTCCGGGCCGGACCGCCCGGTCCGCCCGGACGGGCTCCCGCGGGTGAGTGACCCGCAGCGTACGGGAGGGATCGGCTTCGGCCGGTCCCTCCCGTTCTGCTGTCCGGTGTCGCCGGCCCTGCCCGGCCGGCCCGTTCCGGCGGTCGCCGTGGTGGGGTGGGTGCATGATCGTGGAGACGCTCTGGGAGCGGGTACTTCATCAGTCGGGGGCGCACTCGGCGGTGGCGACGGGCGAGGGCCTGGTGGTGGTGCACGAGCGCCGGACCCGGCTGGCCGGTCTGGACGCAGGTGACGGATCCCTGCGCTGGGACGTCCCCGGGGGACCTGGCCGCGCGCGGTGGTGGTCGCGGACGGGCGGTGCCTGGTGCTGCCGCAGGCGCCGGACACCCTGGACTGCCGCGACCTGGCCGACGGAACGCTGGTGTGGAGCGCCGGGCCGCCCCGGCACACCGGTCACCTGGTGGTGGCGGACGGTGTGGTGGTGGTCGGCGGGTGGCGCGGCAGCACCCCGCTCGCCGCGTTCGACCTGGCGGACGGGCGGCCGCTGTGGCGCGGGGCGGAGCCCGTACGGACGGGGCACCCGCTGGCCTGGGGCGGCGGGGTGCTCTGCGGCTCGGGCCTCGAGGCGTGGCTGATCGACCCGCGCTCCGGCGCGGAGCTCGTCCGGTGGCGCCTGCCCGGCGCGGTGGACGGCGCGGCGGCCCACGGCGGGGCCGTGGTGGACGCGGAGTTGCAGCCGGTGTTCACGGTGCTCGACCCGGACCGCTGCGTGGTGCGGTGCGGTCCGCGGTCACTGGTACTGCTGCGGCGTTCGGCGGCGACGGCCGAGGCCTGGTTCTCGCACGACGCGGACCTGACGGCCCGGGCACCCGAGCTGCGCGGCCCGGTGCTGTGGCTCCGGGCGCGGCGGGCCGGGTGGGTGGCGGTGGATCCGGCCGACGGGCGGCGGCTGTGGACGGTGGACGGCGGCAGTCCCTCGGCGTGGGGTGTCGCCGAGGTCGGCGGAGGTTTCGTGGTGGCCGACGAGGGCGGGTCGCTGCTGAGGCTGGACGCCGGCGGCCGGCTGGTCGGGCGGCAGCCGGTGGACCGGAGGATCGCCGCGCTGCACGGCCTGGGCGGGGGCCGGGTGGCCGTCTCGGGAAAGGGGACGCTGAAGGGGCTGGCGCTCCGGTGAGCCACGGATACGGCCGGAATGTCAACGAGGGTTGACACGTCCGGGTTGTCAACCTACGTTGACATCATGAGCGAAACGAAGCAACTCGCGGAGGCCGCGGGCGGCAGCGACCCGGCCGTCGGGCTGCGGGCGGTGCGGGCCCTGCGGGAGCTGGCGGACCGGCTGGAAGAGCTCCAGGTGGGCAACGCCCGCGGCCGGGGCTGGTCCTGGCACGAGATCGCGGTCTGCCTGGGGGTCACCCGGCAGGCCGTGCACAAGAAGTACGCGCGCAAGCTGTCGGGAATCGGAGAGGACTGACCATGTTCGAGCGATTTTCGGAGGGCGCCCGCCAGGTCGTGACCCTGGCCCGGCTGGAGGCCGAGCGGATGGGACACCCGTACGTCGGGACCGAGCACCTGCTGCTCGGCGTGCTCGGCCGCCGGCCGGACCCGGCGGCGGCGGTCCTGGTCGACGCCGGGCTGGACCAGGAGACCGCCCGGCGGGCGGTGCTGCGGATGCTCGGCGGTTCCGGCGGCGAGGTCGACGGGCAGGCGCTGGCGGCGATCGGCATCGACCTCGCGGCGGTCCGGGAGGCGGTCGAGGCGAACTTCGGGGCGGGGGCGCTCGATCCGGCGCCCGGATCGTCCGCGAACCGGCGCCGGGGTGCGATCCGGTTCACGGACCGCGCGAAGAAGGCCCTCGCGCTGGCCCTGCAGGCGGCCGTCGGCCGGGGGAGCCGCCGGCTGGAGGCCGGTGACCTGCTGCTCGGCCTGTTGCGTGAAGGCGGTGGGCCGGCCGTGCGGGTGGTGCGTGACGCGGGTCTCGATCCGGCGGAGGTCGAGCGGGCGGTGGAGGTCGCTCTGGGGTGAATGGCTACTGTTCATGTGCAGTTGTACGGATGCGGAGGGTTCGGTTCGCACAACGGAACGTCAACTGGTCGGTTGAGTCCGTGTGCTGAATCGATATGATCTGATGACCGCGTGTACTGATCAACCGCCCGGGGCGTGCCCCTGCAGCGCACCCCGGGCGGTCGCGCGATGTCGATCGCCTGCCGCTGCCGCCTGCACCGAGGACCGGATAGATGAGAGATCGCACGCGCCCCGCCCGCGCGGCGTACCAAGG
Organism: Kitasatospora sp. NEAU-CNBT7; assembly: GCF_057220535.1. Classification (NCBI taxonomy): domain Bacteria; kingdom Bacillati; phylum Actinomycetota; class Actinomycetes; order Kitasatosporales; family Streptomycetaceae; genus Kitasatospora; species Kitasatospora sp. NEAU-CNBT7. Next base: position 69,135 of record NZ_JBXQQB010000024.1, read on the forward strand.
CCGGGACCTCGGCACCGCAGTCCGGGCGGGTCTCGCGATCCTGCTCGGCTCGGCCGCCGCGGCCGTCGCGATCGTCACCGCCCCGGCCGGGCACCGGGCGGCGGTCGCCGGCACCGCGGGCGGCGCCGTCCTCGCCTGGTGCGTACTGGTGGCGATCGCCGCCAGGCTCGCCGACCGCGCCCGCCGGGCCGAGGCCGAGCTCACCCTGGCCCGCCGGGAGCTGGCCGCGACCCAGGCCGAGGGCGCCCAGCTGCACACCGACGTCACCGCCGCCCACAACGTGGCGGCCGCCCTGCGCGCCGCGCTCGCCGAGGCCCAGGCCGGGACCGAGCACGACCGCGTCGAGCTGCACACCCTGCGCACCGCGCTCGCCGAGGCCGACGCCGAGGCCGGGACGCTGCGCGCCGCGGTCCGCACCGCCGAGCAGGAACGGGCCGATCTGCAGCACCTGGCCGACGAGACCCTGCCCGAGGTGATCGGCCGGCTGCGAGCCGGCGCCGCCGTCAACACCGTGCTGGCCGGCCGCCCGGCCACCGCGCACGACACCCTGCTGCGCACGGTCGCCGAGGAGATCGGCCGGGGCGAGCGCCAGCGCGCCGCCGCGCTCGCCGTCTGCGCCACCGCCGCCGGCCGGGTCCAGGCGCTCGCCACCTCGATGCACGCCGAGCTGCGCGAGATGCAGCACCGGCACGGCGACGACGTGCTCGGCGACCTGCTCGGGCTGGACCACTCGACCGCCCAGGTGGGCCGGATGGCCGACAGCATCGCGGTGCTCACCGGCGCCCGCTCGGGCCGCCGGTGGACCAAGCCGATCGCCGTGGAGTCGATCCTGCGCGGCGCGCTCGGCCGGATCGGCGCCTACCAGCGGGTCCGGCTGCACTCGGCCTCCACGGCCGCGGTGGCCGGGTTCGCGGCCGAGGGCGTGATGCACACGCTGGCCGAACTGCTCGACAACGCCGCCAACTTCTCGGCGCCCCCGGCCGAGGTGCACGTGTACGTCGAGGAGGTCCACTCGGGCCTGGTGATCACCGTCGAGGACGGCGGCCTCGGCCTCGGCGGCACCTGGCTGCGCCGGGCCGAACAGGCAGTCTCCGCCGAACCGCTGGACCTCACCGCGCTGTCCGCCGGGACCAGGCTGGGCCTGGCGGTGGTGGGCTCGCTGGCGCGCAAGCACGGCCTGTCGATCTCCTTCCGCCCGTCCGCCCGCGGCGGCACCGGCGTCGTGGTGCTGATCCCCGAACAGCTGGTCACCCACCCGAACCCGGCACTGGCCCAGGCGCTGGCGGCCGGCACCTCCCCGGACCGGCGCGCGGCCGACCGGCGCACCGCCCCGGAGCCGCACCGCCCGGAGCCCCGCCGCGCCGAACCCCTGCGTACCGAACCTCTGCGCGCCGAACCCGTGGGCGCCGAACCCGTGCGCGCCGGGACGCCGCTCCCCGACGGCGCCGAGGCCGGTACCCCGGCCGACGGCGCTCCGGGCGACGGCGGTCCGGCCGGACCCGGCGGCCTGCCCCAGCGCCGCCGCGGTTCGACCCTGACCGGCGCCACCACCGCCTCCCGCACCATCGCGCCGGCTCCGTCGGCGCAGCCCGTACGCCCCGGCGGCGCGGCCCTGTCCGCGGCCCGCTTCGGCGCCTTCCGGAAGGCCCTGCAGCAGGGGCCGGAAACCACCGACGCTCTCCCGAAGGACGATTCCTGATGAGCAGCACCGACCGTGATCTCGACTGGCTGTTGGAGAACCTGGTGAGCGGCACTCCGGGGGCGCGGCACGCCCTGGTGCTGTCGGCGGACGGCCTGAAGCTCTGTCACACCCTCGGACTGGGCACCGACCAGGCGGACCAGCTCGCCGCCATCGCCTCCGGGATGCAGAGCCTCGCGCACGGTGCCTCGATCGAGTTCGGCGACGGGTCGGGCGGGGTGCGGCAGTCGATGACCGAGTTCCACGGCGGCATCCTGTGCATCGTGGCGGCCGGCGAGGGCGCGCACCTCGCGGTGGTCACCGACGACGACGCCGACGTGGGCGTGGTCGGGCACAACATGCACGGGCTGATCGAGCAGATCGGGGCGTACCTGAGCGCCCCGCCGCGCGAGATCGAGGCCGGGGTGTGAACGCCCCCCGGAACCTGCCGGGCCGGGACGAGGACCCCGACCGGCTCTACACCGTGACCAAAGGGCGCAGCCGCCCGCCGGAGCACGCCTTCGACCTGGTCACGCTCATCGTCACGGAGCGGGAGGCGGCGCCGGGCATGCAGTCCGAGCACGCCAGGATCCTGCGGCTGTGCGCGACCCCGACCGCCGTGGTCGAGGTCGCGGCCGAGCTCGACCTGCCGGTCAGCGTGGTGAAGATCCTGCTCGGCGACCTGCTGGAGGCCGGCACCATCACGGCCCGCCACCCCAGGTTCGCGCCGAACAAGGCCCGCCTGCCCGATCTCGACATGCTGAAGCAGGTGCTCCATGGTCTCCAACAGCTCTGACACCGCGGTGCTCGCCGACCGGGTGCCGCTGCGCAGCACCGCGGAGAACGCGCTCAAGATCGTGGTGGTCGGGGGTTTCGGGGTCGGCAAGACCACCTTGGTGGGTGCGGTGAGCGAGATCCGCCCGCTGAACACCGAGGAGACCATGACCCGGGCGGGCGAGGGCATCGACGACCTGTCGGCGGTCCGCGACAAGCGGTCCACCACGGTCGCCTTCGACTTCGGCCGGATCACCCTCAACGACCAGCACGTGCTGTACCTGTTCGGCGCGCCGGGCCAGGAGCGGTTCTGGTTCCTGTGGGACCGGCTGTTCTCCGGGGCGCTGGGCGCGGTGGTGCTGGTCGACACCCGCCGGCTGGAGGAGTCCTGGTACGCCATCGACCGGCTGGAGCAGCACGGGACGCCGTTCGTGGTGGCCCGGAACAACTTCGACGGCCCGGCGCACACCCTGGCCGAGGTCCGGGCGGCGCTGGACCTGCCGGACCACGTCCCGCTGGTGGACTGCGACGCCCGTGACCGGGAGTCGAGCAAGCAGGTGCTGATCGAGTTGCTGCAGCACCTGCACCGGCTGGCCGAAGCCCAGAGAGCTGTTGTGGAGGAGACGCTGTGACCGAGCCCGCGACCACCCCGCCGCCCGGCTGCCCGGCCCACGCCGGCGCCGCCCCGCTGTACGGGCCGCGGTTCCAGACCGACCCTTCGCAGGTCTACCAGGAACTCCGCTCGACGCACGGTCCGGTGGCCCCGGTGGAGCTGGCCGGCGGCGTGCCGGCCTGGCTGGTGATCGGGTACCGCGAACTGCAGCTGGTGACCAGCCAGTCGAAGGTGTTCGGCCGGGACTCCGACCGCTGGCACCTGTGGCCGGAGATCCCCGCGGACTGGCCGCTGCGGCCGATGATGACCTCCGCCCCCTCGGTGATGTACGCGGAGGGTGCCGAGCACCAGCGCCGCCGGGCCGCGGTGGACGAGGCACTGGCGTCGGTGGACCCGTACGAGCTGAAGAAGTACTGCGAGGAGATCGCCGACCGGCTGATCGACGAGTTCGCCGGGCGCGGTGAGGCGGACCTGGTGGCCGAGTACGCGCACCAGGTGCCGCTGCTGGCGCTGTGCCGGATGTTCGGGCTCGGCGACGACCAGACGCCGCGGCTGATCCGGGCGCTGGTGGCGATGGTGGACGGCGGGCCCGGCGCCCAGGCCGGCGCGGTCGACCTGCTGGCGGTGATGCTGGAGCTGGTGCAGGAGCGGCGGGTGAACCCGGCCGCCGACATGACCTCGGTGCTGGTGGCGCACGAGTCCGGGCTGACCGACGACGAGATCATGCGGGACCTGCGGGTGCTGCTGATCGCGGGCCACCAGACCACGGCGTACTGGATCTCCAACGCGCTGCGGCTGATGCTCACCGACGACCGGTTCGCGGCCTCGCTGTCGGGCGGCCGGCGCTCGATCGGGCAGGCGCTCGGCGAGGCGCTCTGGGAGGACACCCCGACGCAGATCTTCGCGGGCCGCTGGGCGACCCGGGACACCCAGCTCGGCGGCCAGAAGATCGGCAAGGGCGACATGGTGCTGCTCGGGTTCGCGGGCGCCAACGCGGACCCGGCGGTGCGGCCCGACGGCGGCCGTCCGGCCGAGGGGAACCGGGCCTACCTGAGCTTCTCCTACGGCGACCACGGCTGCCCGCACGCGGCGGCCGAGGCGGCCGAGGTGATCGCGACCACGGCCATCGAGGTGCTCCTGGACCGGCTGCCGGACCTGCGGCTGGCGGTCGCGGAGAGCGCGCTGGTGTGGCGGCCGTCGGCCTGGGTGCGGGCGCTGGTCGCGCTGCCGGTGGCGTTCACGCCGGGCTACGTGGCGGACTGAACCGGCCCGCGTCCGAACCTGACCGGCCCCCGGCCGCGTTCGCCCCTGTGTCCGGCGCATGGTCCGCCCCATGCTCCGGTGCACGCGCGCCGTGGGTGCGCCCCGGCCGTCCGGTGCGGGCGCACCCGCAGGGCTGCCCTGCCCGAGGCCGACCGACCCGACCCGTGAGTGATGGAGAGTGAGCGGATGACCGCCCCGATCGTGATGGACCCGATCGTGATGGACCCGATGGCGAGCGACAACGTGGCGGAGGGCGCCCGGCTGCGCGCGGCCGGCGCGGTGGTGCCGGTCGAACTGCTCGGCGGGGTGCGCGGCTGGGCGGTCACCCGGCACGCGGAGGCCCGGGAGCTGCTGACCGACCACCGGCTGGTGAAGGACGCCGCGCACTGGGCGGCGTACCAGCGCGGCGAGGTGCCGAAGACCTGGCCGCTGATCGGCCTGGCGGTGCCCGGGCCGTCGATGGTCACCACGGACGGGGCCGCGCACCGGCGGCTGCGGGCGATCGTGGCGCAGGCCTTCACCCCGCGCCGGGTCGAGCTGATGCGGCCGAAGATCGAGGAGATCACCGCGAAGCTGCTGGACGACCTGGCGGCGGCCGGACCGGTGGTGGACCTGAAGACGGTCTTCGCCTTCCCGCTGCCGATGTCGGTGATCGGCTGGCTGCTCGGGGTGCCGGAGCGCGACCACGCCTACATTCGGGAGTTGTACGAGCGCTTCTTCAGCAGCACCACCAAGCCGGCGGACGTCCCGGCGACCATCGCCGCCCTGAACGCCTTCGTCGCCGACCTGGTGGCGGCCCGCCGGGCCGACCCGGGTGACGATCTGACCAGCGCCCTGCTGGTGGCCGACGTCGAGGGCGGCGCGCTGAGCGACGCGGAGGCCGCGGCCACCCTGCGGGTGATCATCGCGGCGGGCCACGAGACCACCGTCAACCTGATCAGCAACGCGGTCCGGGCCCTGCTCACCCACCCCGACCAGCTGGCCCTGGTGCGCTCGGGGCAGGTCGGGTGGGCGGCGGCGGTCGAGGAGTCGCTCCGCTGGACCCCGCCGACCAGCAACTTCCTGTTCCGCTTCGCCAGCGAGGACATCAAGGTGGCGGACACCGTGATCCCACAGGGCGAGCCGGTGCTGATCTCGTACAACGCGATCGGGCGGGACCCGGCGCAGCACGGGATCACGGCGGAGGTGTTCGACCTCACCCGCGACCCGATCCGGCACCTGTCCTTCGGCCACGGCCCGCACGTCTGCCCGGGCTCGCCGCTGGCCCGGCTGGAGGCCGGGATCGCGCTGCCGGCGCTGTTCGAGCGCTTCCCCGACCTCGCGCTCGCGGTCGGCGACGAGGAGCTGCGGCCGAGCCCGTCGATGGTGGTCAACAGCCTGCGGGAGCTGCCGGTCCGGCTCTGAGCCCGGCTCCGGGGCCGGTGGGGTCCGTTGTGAGTGCGGCCGGGTCCGGATCCCGGTCCGGTCGGCTCCGGCTGCGGTTTCGGTACGTGTACCGAGGGCCGGGCGCCTGCCCGGCCCCCGGTCCGCCGTGGTGCCGCAGCACAGCCGTGTTACGACTGAGGCACCGGCCGGTGAAGGTCGAACGCATGCCTTGGCCACGAATGACAGGTGGGTTAACGTCTAAAAGCCAGCGATCGCTGGGTAGACAATCTCCGGTTCAGCGCAGTGTTGTTCTGTCGTACTGCTGGCATGCCCATGCCCTGGCGAGGAGGACTCATTGACCGCCACTTCGACCGCGACCGAGGGATGCCGATGAACGGGACGCATCGGCGCCGCCTGCTTGCCGTACCGGCCGTGCTCGGCTTGGTACTTGCCGCAGCCTGCTCGAACAGCTCGGGCGGGTCCGCCAAGGGCGACGGGGCGGACGCCGCCCCGCTGACCGGCGACTGCGCGAAGTACCAGGCCTACGCCGGCCACTCCGGCACCAAGGTGACGATGTTCGCCTCGATCCGCAGCCCGGAGTCGGACTCGCTGGAGAAGTCCTGGTCCGAGTTCAGTTCCTGTACGGGCATCAAGATCGTCTATGAGGGCTCCCCGGACTTCGAGTCCCAGCTCCCGGTGCGGGTGGCCGGCGGGAACGCCCCGGACTTCGCCATCGTGCCGCAGCCCGGACTGCTCGCCCAGATGGTGAAGACCGGCAAGGTCGTGAAGCCACCGGCCCAGACCGTGGCCAACGAGGACAAGTGGAGCCCGGTCTGGAAGACCTACGGCTCGGTCAACGGCACCTTCTACGCCGCGCCGATGAGCGCCAACATGAAGTCGCTGGTCTGGTACTCGCCGAAGGCGTTCAAGCAGGCCGGCTACGAGGTCCCGAAGACCTGGGCCGACCTGATGTCGCTCAGCGACAAGATCGCCAAGGCCGGCGGGGGCAAGCCCTGGTGCGGCGGGATCGGTTCCGGCACCGCCACCGGCTGGCCCGCCACCGACTGGCTGGAGGAGGTCGTGCTCGGCACCCACGGCGGTGACGTCTACGACCAGTGGGTCAGCCACAAGGTCAAGTTCAGCGACCCGAAGATCACCGAGGCGATGCAGACGGTGGCCGGCTGGATGCAGAACCCGGCCTGGGTCAACGGCGGCATCGGCGACGTGAAGTCGATCGCCACGACCACCTTCCAGGACGCCGGGACCCCCATCCTGAGCAGCAAGTGCTGGATGCTCCAGCAGGCGTCGTTCTACCGCGCCCAGTGGCCGCAGGGCACCAGCATCGGGCCGGACGGCGACATCTTCGCCTTCCACCTCCCGGCCGTGAACCCGTCGGTCACCAACCCGGTCGAGGGCGGCGGCGAGTTCGTCACCGCCTTCTCCGACCGGCCCGAGGTGCAGGCGGTGCAGAACTACCTCTCCAGCGCCGACTGGGCGAGCAGCCGGGTCAAGGTCTCGCAGGGCTGGGTCTCCGCCAACCAGGGCGTGGACAAGAGCCTCTACACCGACCCGATCGACCGGCTCTCGGCCGACGCGCTGACCGACCCGGCGGCGACGTTCCGCTTCGACGGCTCCGACCTGATGCCCGCCGCCGTCGGTGCGGGGCAGGAGTGGAAGTCGCTCACCGCCTGGTTCGCCGAGGGACAGGCCATCCCGAAGGTGGCGGCCGACATCGACGCGGCCTGGCCGCAGTAGCCGGCCCCACCGGGCAGCGCGGGTCCACCCACCCGCGCTGCCCCCGCCCGGCTGTCCCCGCCGGGGTGTCCCACCCGCCCCGCCGCCCTCCCGCCCGGCGTCGTCCGTCGTCCGTCATTCGTCGTTCGTCGTCCCCGACCGTCCCGGTCTACCCGACCGCCCTGATCGTCCCGGTTGACCCCGACCTCATCCGGCCCGCCCGCCCGTGCGGGCCGTCACCCGTGGAAGGACCTCCGTATGCCGACGGCCTCGCTCGCCACCGCCCGGCTGGCCGAATCGGCATGGGCGGACGCGTCGGTCAAACTCCTCAACAGCACCGTCGCCATGGCCGGGTTCGTGGTCGCGCTGCTGGTGGTGTTCGGCCTGACGAGTCTGGTCCGCGGGCGGCTGTCCCGGCCGCTGACCATCCTGGTCCTGCTCGGGCCGGCCCTGCTGCTGCTCTTCGTCGGCCTGGTCGTGCCCCTGCTGCGGACCGTCTTCCTGAGCCTGCGCAACGACGACTCCACCCGCTTCCTCGGCGCCAAGAACTACGTCTGGGCGCTGACCACCGAGTCCGTCCAGCAGGTGCTGCAGAACACCCTGCTGTGGCTGGTGGTCGCACCGCTCGCGGCCACCGGGCTCGGCCTGCTGCTCGCGCTGCTGGTCGACCGGATGAAGGGCCAGGCGGTCTACAAGTCGCTGATCTTCATGCCGATGGCGGTCTCGCTGGTGGGCGCCGGGATCATCTGGAAGTTCGTCTACGAGGCCCGGGACGCCGCGCAGCCGCAGGTCGGGCTGCTCAGCCAGCTGGCGGTGAGCCTCGGCTGGGAACACCCGCCGAACTGGATCCTGTCGCAGCCGCTCAACAACTTCCTGCTGATGGTGGTGATGGTCTGGGTCCAGACCGGCTTCGCCATGGTGGTGCTCTCCGCGGCGATCAAGGCCATCCCGGACGAGATCACCGAGGCGGCTCGGCTGGACGGCGCCGGGGGAGTGCGGCTGTTCTGGTTCGTCACCGTCCCGATGATCCGCACCACGCTGGTGGTGGTGCTGACCACCGTCATGATCACCACACTGAAGGCCTTCGACATCGTCCGCACCATGACCGGCGGCAACTTCGGCACCCAGGTGCTGGCCAACGAGATGTACGAGCAGTCGTTCGTGCAGTACAACGTCGGCCGCGGCAGCGCGCTCGCGGTGATCCTCTTCGTGGCGGTGCTGCCGCTGGTGGCGTACAACATCGTCCAACTGCGCAAGGAGCGTGCGACCCGATGAGCGAGACCGCAGTTGGCCGCACCGCCCGCGCCCGGGGGGCGGGGGCGGCCGGGGTCCGGACCGCCCGCAAGTCGCTCGGCAGCCCGCTCGGCTCGCTGGTGGTGATCGTGGTGACGGTGCTGTGGACGATCCCCACCTTCGGCCTGCTGGCCACCTCGCTGCGGCCCAAGCAGGACGTGGCGAGCAGCGGCTGGTGGGAGGTGTTCGTCCATCCCGACCTGACCCTGTCCAACTACCACACGGTGCTCTTCGAGGGCGGCTTCAGCGTCAGCGGCGGCCTGATGCCGTACCTGGTGAACTCGCTGGCGATCAGCCTGCCGGCCACGCTCTTCCCGCTGGTGCTGGCGGCGATGGCGGCGTACGTGCTGGCCTGGGTGCGGTTCAAGGGGAGCGACACCGTCTTCTTCGTGATCTTCGCGCTGCAGGTGGTGCCGCTGCAGATGGCGCTGATCCCGCTGCTGCGGCTGTTCTCCGGAGGTGCTCACCTCGGCTCGCTCACCATCGTCCCGGCGGTGGACCTGAGCGGAACGTACGTGCCGGTCTGGCTCGCGCACACGATGTTCGCGCTGCCGCTCGCCACCTTCCTGCTGCACAACTTCATCTCCCAACTGCCGCGGGACCTGATGGAGGCGGCGGTGGTGGACGGCGCCTCGCACTTCAGGATCTTCACCTCGATCGTGCTGCCGCTGTGCACGCCAGCGCTCGCCTCCTTCGCGATCTTCCAGTTCCTGTGGGTCTGGAACGACCTGCTGGTGGCGCTCACCTTTGCCGGCGGCTCGGCGGACGTGGCGCCGATGACCGCCCGGCTGGCCCAGCTCTCGGGGTCGTTCGGCGGGCGCTGGGAGCTGCTGACCGCCGGGGCCTTCCTCTCGCTGATCGTCCCGCTGGCCGTCTTCTTCGCTCTGCAACGCTTCTTCGTGCGTGGTCTGTTGGCCGGTTCCGTCAAGGGCTGACCGGATTTCGGGTTGACCTGTCCCAGGAATGTGGTGATTCCAAGGACATGACCGCCTTCCAGCCGGTACACCGGTAGCGGCGATTCCGCCGCTGGTGTGGTAATCCGATCTGGGGGCTCGTGTGAGGTTCAGGAAACGTGTGTCGGGCCTGGTGGTGGCCCTGATGGCAGCTGCGGCACTGGTCGCGGCCCCGGCCCAGGCGGCTGGCACGGCAACGCTCGGCACCACCACGGTCGGCGGCTCGACCGACTCCGGTGACTCCAACCACATGAACACCTCGCGCTACGTCACGGGCTCCAACGGTGGTGCGGTCAGCAGTGTCAGCGTCTACGTCGGCGCGGTCGACGCCGCGCCCAACAACCAGTACCAGGTGGGGATCTACACCGACGCGTCCGGCAAGCCCGGCTCGCTGCTCGCCAGCAGCACCTCCGGCACGCTCAGCGCCAACAGCTGGAACACCCTCGCGCTGACGGCCACCCTGGCCCCCAACACCCCGTACTGGCTGGCCTACAACAGCAACGGCAGCTCGGCGGCGGTCAACAACCTGAAGTACGCGGGCGGCGGCACCAGCGGGTACAGCGTCGGCGGCACCGCCTTCGGGACCTGGCCGGCCGCGTTCGGCACCGCCGCGACCGAGAGCGTCAGCTTCTCGATGTACGCGACGTACACGCCGGACGCCGGCACCGCGACCCCGCCCGGCGCGGGCCCCGGCAACGAGGGTCCGATCCTGCTGATCAGCAACCCGGCCAACCCCTACACCCGGTACTACACCGAGATCCTCAAGGCCGAGGGCCTGAACTACTACAAGGTCAGCGACCTCTCCGGGGTCTCGGCCACCACCCTCGCCTCCTATGACGTGGTGCTGCTGGGCGAGTCGTCGCTCACCCCGGCCCAGGTGAGCATGTTCACCACCTGGACCAACGGCGGCGGCCGGCTGATCGCGATGCGGCCCGACAAGCAGCTCGCACCGCTGCTGGGCCTGACCGCGACGCCCGACACGATCGGCGACTCGTACCTGAAGATCGACACCTCGGCCGCCCCCGGCGCCGGACTGACCTCCGACACCATGGGCTTCCACGGCACCGCCGACCGGTACACCCTGAACGGCGCCACCGCCGTCGCCACGCTCTACAGCGACGCCAACACGGCCACCGCCAACCCTGCCGTCACGCTGCGCACCGCGGGCACCGGCCGAGCGGCGGCGTTCACCTTCGACCTGGCCAAGTCCGTGGTCCAGACCCGGCAGGGCAACATCGCCTGGGCCGGGCAGCAGCGCGACTCCACCGACGGCTACGAGGCCAGCGAGATGTTCTACGGCACCGGCGGCCAGCCGGACTGGAACAACCTCGACAAGGCGCTGATCCCGATCGCCGACGAGCAGCAGCGCCTGCTCGCCAACCTGATCACCACCATGGACCTGGCCAAGAAGCCGCTGCCGCGGTTCTGGTACTTCCCGCGGGACGTCAAGGCCGTCGTGGTGATGAGCGGTGACGACCACGGCATCGGCGGCACCGTCGGCCGCTGGGACGGCTACATCGCACAGAGCCCGCCCGGCTGCAACGTGGCCAACTGGGAGTGCGTGCGCGGCTCCTCGTACATCTACACCGACGACCCGATGACCCCGGCGCAGGCCCAGGCCTACACCGACGAGGGCTTCGAGGTCGGCGTGCACGTGACCACCGGCTGCAAGCCGTGGGGGACCGCCGCCAACCTGCAGTCCGTCTACGCCGCCCAGCTGGGCGAGTGGAAGTCCAAGTACTCCACCCTGCCGACGCCCGCCAGCAGCCGCACCCACTGCGTCGAGTGGGACGACTGGGCGACCCAGGCCAAGACCAAGCTGGCCAACGGGATCCGGCTGGACGAGGACTACTACTTCTACCCGGCCTCCTTCACCAAGGACCGGGCCGGCTACTTCAACGGCACCGGCCAGATCATGAAGTTCGCCGACACCGACGGCAGTGTGATCGACGAGTACCAGGCGACCACCCAGCTGACCGACGAGTCCGGCCAGTCGTACCCCTCGACGGTCAACACCCTGCTGGACGCCGCCTACGGCAGCCAGGGCTACTACGCGGCCCTCACCGCCAACATCCACACCGACTACGCCGCCTCCACCGCCTCCGACGCGATCATCTCGGCCGCCAAGGCCAAGGGCGCCCCGGTGGTGTCGGGCCGTCAGATGCTCACCTGGCTGGACGGGCGCAACGGCTCGGCCTTCAGCAAGATGGCGTGGAACGCCAACAAGCTCACCTTCGACATCACCGGCGGCACCAACGGCCTGCGCGCGATGGTCCCCGTGACCTCCGCGGCGGGCACCCTCACCGGCATCAGCCGGCAGGGCCAGGCGCTCACCTACCGGATCGAGACCATCAAGGGCGTCGCCTACGCGTTCTTCGACGGCACGGTCGGCTCGTACAGCGTCACCTACGGGCAGGACACCACGGCACCGACCGTCACCGGGACCTCCCCGGCGGCCGGCGCCACCGGTGTGGCCCCGTCCTCGGCGGTCCGCTTCAACTTCAGCGAGCCGCTCAACCCGGCGACCGTGTCCGGCTCGACCGTCACCCTGAAGACCACCTCCGGCTCCACGCCGGTGGCGGGCACCGTGACGTACGACTCGGCGACCAACGGCGCGGTCTTCACGCCGTCGGCGGCGCTCGCGCTGACCACCGGCTTCACCGCCACCGTGCAGGGGGTGAAGGACACCGCCGGCAACACCCTGGCCGCCCCCTACAACCTGGCCTTCACCACGGGCGGCGCGCCGCCCAAGACCATCGGCAACACGGCGGTCGGGACCCTGATCGACGACACCGACTCCAACCACATGAACGGCAGCAAGATCACCACCGGCGCCTCGCCCGTGCCGCTGACCTCGCTCAGCGTCCACGTCGGCTCGGTCAGTGCGGCTCCCAACAACCAGTACCAACTCGCCGTCTACACGGACAACGCGGGCTCGCCCGGCACCCTCGTGGTCTCCACCGCGAGCGGCACGCTCTCGGTCAACGACTGGAACACGGTGCCGGTCAGCGTCACGCTGGCCGCCAACACCACCTACTGGCTGGTCTACAACAGCAACGGGACCACCTCCTCGGTCAACAACATGAACTACAGCGGCGGCACCGCGGGACAGGGTGCCTACAGCAGCGGCGGGGTCCCGTTCGGCACTTGGCCGTCCGACTTCGGCCCGGCGGTCAAGGACTCGCTGGCCTACTCGCTGTACGGGTCCTACTGATCGGACCCGCTGCCGGCCCCGGAGGGGCGTCTGTGTCACAACTCTGCGACACAGGCGCCCCTCCGGGGTTTTGAACCTGTTCAGAACGATCGGTTCGGGCCTAGAGTCGCCAGGGTTCGCACGTACCGGGCCTCCGCCCGGGCCTCCGGCGAGGCTCTGACGTGCCCGGTCGTCCTGAGGGGGAGTCATTTCCACGTCGTCGTCCAATCCGCCTACTCCGCCGGAGCCCGGGGGCGAGGTGTCCGAGCCGGGTGTCGGGGCACCTGAGCCGGGTGTTGGGGTTTCTGGGGCCGGGGCCGGTGCTGGGGCCGAGTCTGCGTCCGTGGCAGGGCCTGTTTCCGGGACGGGGTCCGCGTCGGCGTCCGGGGCCGCGTCCGTGGGTGGGTCTGTGGGGGTGCCCGCGCCGAAGCCGTTCGGGGCTACGGGGGCCGGGCCTGCTGGGGCCGCAGCTTCTGCCGGCGCCGCTGCGCCGCGAGCCGCTGCGCCGCGGGCCGCTGGGCCGCAGGCCGGGCGGCCTCCGGTCCCGCCGCAGATGAACCCGTACCGCTCGCCGTACCCCCAGACACCACCGCCGGCCTGGGTCAAAGCGACCGAGCCGCAGAAGCCCGCCTCTCCCGGCCCCTGGGTTGCCCTGGCGGGGATCGGCGCAGGAGTGGTCACGGCTGTGCTGCTCGGTGACGGACTGGGCGTCAACTTGCTGATCTGCGCCATCGCCGCGGCCGGAGTGGCTGCGCTGACGGCGCGGTCCGCCCAGCGGCGGGCCCGGCCCTGGACGCTGGTCTGGGCGGTCTCCGCGCTGGGTCTGCTGATCGTTCCGGCGGTCAGTGCCGCGGCCTGGCCGATAGCGGTGGCCGTCCTCGTGGCCGCCGGGGTGGGGTCGCTGGCCCTGCACGGCGGCACCCGGTGGGCGGGTGTCCTGCTCGGAGCGGTGGGTTTCTGGGGTCACTTGATGACCTCCGTGCCGTGGGCCGCAGCCGGGTTGCGGACGGACAACCTTCCCTCCCGCAACCGGGTGGTGCCGGTCCTGAAGGCGGTGGCCGTCTCGGTGGGCCTGCTGGTCGTCTTCGGTGCACTGTTCGCCAGCGCCGACGAGACGGTGGCGAACCTGCTGGGCGACCTGACGCCCAGCATCGACGTCGACGACCTGCCCTTGCGGGTCCTGCTCTTCGTGCTGGGCCTGCTGGTGGCGCTGGGGGCGGCACACACCGTCGCGTCCCCGCGTCGGTGGGACCGGCTGCCGATCTCCCCGGGCAAGCCCCGCAGCCTGGTGGAGTGGGTGCTGCCCATGACGGCGCTCAGCCTGCTGTTCGGCGTCTTCGTGACCGTCCAGGCGGTTGCGGTCTTCGGGGGTGGCCTGGACGCGGTCAGGACCAAGCCCGGTGTGATTCCCGCGGAGTTCGCGAGGGAGGGATTCTGGCAACTGCTCTGGGTCATCGTGCTCACCCTTGCCGTGGTGGTCCTCGCCGCGCGGTGGGCGCCGCGTGCGACGGCGACGGACCGGTTGATGGTGCGGGTGCTCCTGAGCGTCCTCTGTGCGCTCACGGTCGCCGTGGTGGCCTCGGCCATGTACCGCATGCATCTGTACGTCGATGCCTTCGGGCTGACCCGGTTGCGGGTCTCGGTCGCCGCGGTCGAGCTCTGGCTCGGGGTGGTGTTCGTCCTGATCGTGGTGGCGGTCCTGCTCGGCTCCCAGCGCTGGCTGCCCAGGGCCGTTGTGCTCAGCGCCGTGGTAGGCGCTGCGGTGCTCGGCCTGATCACACCCGACTCGCTGATCGCCGAGCAGAACGTCGCCCGGTACGAGCGGACCGGCAAGGTCGACGTGGACTACCTGCGGAGCCTGTCCGCCGACGCCGTCCCGGCGCTCGACCGGCTCACCGGTGACCGGCGGGCGTGTGCCCTGGAACTGATCAGTGGGGACCTGGCCGACGACGCACCCTGGTACGCGACGAGTCTCTCCGAGGTTCGGGCCCGAGCGATCCTGCGGGACCGCCCGGTCTCGCAGGACGCGTCCAAGGCCTGCCGGCGGCTGGGTATTCGGACGGGCGACGAGTACCCGTAAGCGGCGGGGCCCGTGGGGGTGTTGCGGGACCGGCGGGGTGGCGCCATTGGGCCGGAGTCTTGGGGCTGGGGGCGGGGCAGGGGTCTTGGCGTCGGGGTCTTGGGGGCCGAGGGTTGTGGGCTGGAAGCTGGGGGCCTGAGCCACCGTGGTCCGGGCCGACGGCGGGCGTGCCGGGGGGCACGTCCGCCGTCGGTGTGCGACAGGGGCCGTGTGCGAGCCCCTCGTTCGCCGACGGCGGACCGTCAGATGGCTATCCCGGCGGCCCCGTCGGAGGGCAGGTCGCTCGCCTTGGCCTTGACCACGAACAGCGCCGTCAGCAGGGCGACCACGGCGAGCGCGGCGCCGACGATGAAGGCCTGGCCGATGCCGTGGGCCAGCACCGCGCTGTACCACTGGCTGCCGACCGGGAAGCCGGCGCTCTTGGCGGCGGCCGCCTGCTCCGGCGTGGCGTGGGCCATGAAGTCCGGGAACTGGGCCTTCGACTCGTCCTTGGCCGCGGAGCTGAACACCGTGGTCAGGATGGACAGGCCGAGCGCACCACCGATCTGCTGGGTGGAGTTGAGCAGACCCGACGCCGCGCCGGTTTCGTGGCCGGCCACGCCGGCGACCGCGAGCAGCATGACCGGGACGAAGATCAGGCCCATGCCGAAGCCGAACACGACCGTCGGGCCGAGGACCCCGGTGACGTACCCGCTGTCGGCCTTGAGCTGGGTCAGCCAGGTGAGGCCGACCGTCACCAGGAGCGCGCCGCTCGCCATGAACAGCTTCGGCCCGTACTTGGCCTGGAAGGCCGAGGCGATCTGCGCGGCGATGATGATGGCCACGCTGATCGGGAGGAAGGCCACGCCTGCCTTGAGCGGGCTGTATCCGATCACCGTCTGCACGAAGATCGTGATGTAGAAGAAGATGCCGAACATGGCCGCGGCCAGGCAGAGCATCATGATCAGGCCGCCGGTGCGGTTGCGGTTGCGGAACAGGTGCAGCGGGGTGATCGGCTGGTCCGTGCGCCGCTCGATCACCACGAAGGCGAGGATCAGGACGATGCCGGCCGCGAAGGAGACGAGCGCCAGACCGTCGCTCCATCCGTCGGAGGCGGCCCGGATGAAGCCGTAGACCAGCCCGACCAGGCCGAGGGTCGAGGCCAGCGCACCCGGCACGTCGAAGCGGCCGTCCTGGCGCTCGGACTCGCTGATGAAGCGCGGTGCCGCGACGGCGATCAGGATCGCGATCGGCACGTTGACGAAGAACACCCAGCGCCAGTCGAGGTACTCGGTGAGCGCTCCGCCGGCCAGCAGGCCGATCGCCGCGCCGGAGCCGGCCACCGCGGAGAACACCCCGAAGGCGCGGTTCCGCTCGGGGCCCTCCTCGAAGTTGGTCGCGATCAGGGCGAATGCGGTGGGTGAACAGATGGCTCCGCCGATGCCCTGGAGGGCCCGCGCCGCCAGCAGCATGCCGGCGTCCTGTGCGATGCCGCCGATCAGCGAGGCGAGGCCGAACAGCAGCACGCCGACGATGAAGACCCGGCGGCGCCCGAGGATGTCGCCGATCCGGCCGCCGAGCAGCAGCAGGCCGCCGAAGGCCAGGGTGTACGCGTTGATCACCCAGGACAGGCTGGTGTCGGAGAAGCCGAGGGCGAGCTTGATGTGCGGCAGTGCGATGTTCACGATGGTGGCGTCGAGGACGACCATCAGCTGCGTGGCGGCGATGACGGTGAGGGCGAGACCCTTGTTCTGCCGCTTCGCGGCGCCGGGTGGAGCGGACTTGCTGAGCGTTTCCGATACAGCCATTGCTGGTCCCCCTGTAGCTGGCTACTGCTGTTCGATTGGTGCTCGACTGGGTGGTGCTGCGCTGGGTCGTCCCGGACCGGCTCGTGGTCTGCCGACCCTCCGACCTCCGGGGCTGCGGGCCCGTGGGTCGGCGCGGTGGGCAGGGAGCAGCCCGGAGCCGTGCATCCCCGTGCGAGTGAACGGGTGCGTTCACTATGCAGGACGATAGTGGATCGACTATTGTGAACGCAAGCGTTCTCTAGGATTGGTGATGATGAATCAGGCGGTTGGGCGGGACACCACCGGTCCGGCGGGCTCGGGGGCTCCGGCCGACGCGGGCCCCGCGGCCGGAGCCGGGCGCAGGCGCGGCCGGGCCCTGGAGGTGGCGATCTTCGAGGCGGCGCTCGACCAGCTCACCTCCGGAGGGTTCGCGCGGATGACGATGGAGGGGGTGGCCGGGGCCGCGCAGACCGGGAAGGCCGCGCTGTACCGGCGTTGGACCTCCAAGGCCGATCTGGTCGTGGACGCCCTCGGCTCAACTCTCCCACCCCCTACGGACATCCCCGACCTCGGGTCCGTCCGGGCGGAGTTGGTGCAGCTCATGGCCCATCTCGGCGAGGTGATGAACTCCCGGGCCGGGACCGCGATGCGGGCACTGATGGCCGAGCTCGACCACGAACAGGCCCTGCCGTTCAAGGGCTTCGTGCTGGACCGGGTGATCGGGCCGGTCACCGGTGCGATCCTCGCCATCCTCCGCCGTGGCGAGGAGCGCGGTGACGTCCGGCGCGGGGCGGCCACGTCGCTGGTCGCCGATGTCGCGCCGGCCATGATGCTGTACCGGGCGAAGGTCTGCGAGGGCCCGCTGGACGCCGGGTTCTGCACGGAGCTGGCAGAGCAGGTGCTGCTCCCGATGATCAGGCCTTGACCCCCGGTGGCCGTTGACAGCTGCTGCCCGGCGGGCGGCCGGCCGCCGCGGTTGCCGGCCGTCCGGGCGCGCCGCGGCGAGGCCGTAGGCTGGGATCTGCCAGACCGAAGCGAACGGACCGAACCATGCCCTATGACCCCCCGACCCACTCCGTCGAGCGCTCGCTGCGACGGGCCGGCGCCCGCGTGGTGGTCGGTCTGGACGAGGTCGGGCGAGGAGCGTGGGCCGGTCCGGTCACGGTGGGTGCCGCGGTGACCGGACTGCGCCGCCCGCCCGAGGGTCTCACCGATTCCAAGCTGCTCACCGAGAAGCGCCGCACCGCGCTTGCTCCGGTGCTCTCCGACTGGGTGGTGGCCTCCGCCATCGGCCAGGCCTCCCCGCTCGAGTGCGACGAGCTCGGCATGACCGCCGCCCTGCGGCTCGCGGCCAACCGCGCGCTCGCGGCGCTCCCGGTCCGGCCGGACGCGGTCATCCTGGACGGCAAGCACGACTACCTGGGCGGCCCCTGGCAGGTCCGTACGGTGATCAAGGGTGACCAGTCGTGCGTCTGCGTCTCCGCGGCCTCCGTGCTGGCCAAGGTGCAGCGGGACGCGCTGATGGCCGAGCTCGGCTCGGATCTCCCCGCCTACGCCTTCGAGGACAACGCCGGCTACCCGTCCCCGGTGCACCGCGCCGCACTGGAGGAGTACGGGCCCACCGGGCACCACCGGCTGTCCTGGGCCTACCTCGACGCGCTGCCCCGCTGGCGCCACCTCAAGCGGGTCCGCGCGGTCGAGGCGGCCGAGTCGGCGGACGAGGCGCGGGGCGAACAACTCGCGCTGGGTTTCTGACGGCTGACGTTCACTTCGGCGACGCCCTGTCAGCGCCCGAGGGCCGTGGACGGGAGCCGCCGGCCCGGATTCACGTGTCCAAACCGTGGGGCGCCTGTGCGCATCCGACCGGCGTTTGATAGATATCCGGGTATGCCAGTCTTCCCCGAGGATCCGGAGATCCACGACAGTCTCCCGGGCCCCGGCGTTCCCTCCCCCCGCAAGCCGGACGTATCCGCCTCTCGCACGCCTGCCGCTGTGCCCGCGGGTCAGTCGTCCACGGCGCGCCCCGGGCCCCCGCGCCCGGCGCCGCCGCGTCCCGGCCCGCCGGTCCGAAACGCCCGGATCCCCAAGCCCGGCCCCGCCGCCCGGCCCGCCGCACCCGCCCCGACTGCTTCGGCCACCGCGCCCGCCGGGCCGGCCGTCCAGCTGGTCCCGACGGCCCCCGCCCAGGCGCTGGAGCGCGCCGACGACGTGGTGGACGGGCTGCTGGAGGCCGGCCGGAGCCCCGGCGACATCCTGGTCCTGACGGTGGGCGGGGCCCACCCCTGGCAGCGGCACGAGCTGTCGTTCGGCGAGAGCGCCTACTGGGCCCAGCTGGCGGAGGGCGGTGACGTCTTCTACGCGGACGCCGACACCGACCGCCCGTTGCGGCGTGAGGTCGTGGTGCTCGTCGTCAACGACGCCCGCCCCGCCCGGATCGAGCAGGCGGCCCGCAAGGCACTCGGCCACGCGGCGGCCCTCTTGGTGGTCTGCGGCGACACCGCCGCTGCGACTCCCGCCCTGCCGGAGCCCTCCGACCGCCCCGTTCCCGCCTGATCCGACGATGACGCCCTGAACAGGTGCCTGACGGCGTGGCCCCCGGACCCAGGTCCGGGGGACCAGGCTTTTCGTCCCTTTTCAGGTCTCCATCAGTGTGAGATGCGGCGGCGCCGGTCAGCGGGCGGCGGAGCGACGGACGACGGCGTCAAGCGGTGCCACCGGGCCGGACGACGAGAGCTGGCCCAGCGACCGGGCCGGGCCGAGCCGGCTCGCCGGGGCCGGTCGGCCGGTCCGGCCCGGGGTGCCGGCTGACAGTGGCCACCGGGCGGCCTCCGCGTCCCGCGCGACCCACGTGGGCAACTCCGTCACGGTGCGCATCGGACCGTCCACCCAGGACCCGGAGTGCGGCTCGGCGCCGCTGCGGCCGTCCCCGAGCGAGTGCCACCCGGCGGGCGTCAGGGTGAGGTAGGCGCCGCAGCGCAGCCCGTGCAGGGCCGAGGCGTCGCGCAGGGCCCACATCCAGGCGCCGTCCTGCTCGGTCCACTCCGGCCCGCCCTCGCGGCAGCGCAGCAGCACCGCCGTCCGGACGGGGGTGGCCAGCCGCAGGTCGTGCGGGGTGATCCGGCGCAGCTGGCCGAGGATCGCGTTGCGGTGGTGCCAGCCGTCGGTGGCGTGCGGTCTACCGGTGAACGAGGCCGACGCGACCACCCGGTCCACCGGGTCGAGCACGGCGAGCACGCTCGTGCCCGGCTGGGGGAGGTGCCGTTGGTGCAGTTCGGCGACGAACTCGCCCGGTGCTCCCGGCAGTGTCACGCCGGACCCGGTCCAGGTCTCCAGGTCGATCGTCCGCGCGCCGTCGCAGGGGGTCTGACCTCGGTCCATACCGTTGATCACGATCCTCCTTCCCGGGCCCGCAGGCGCGCAGGTGCGGGCGTACGCCGAGGGCCTGGTCCGCGGACCGGGCTGTGGATACCGTCCAATTCTCGGGTCAGACCGGGTCGAGCGGCAACGATGAAATGACGGACGCCGCCCGAAAGCCGGTGTTCTGCCGGATATATTCCACCGTGCCGGTGGCGCCATTCGATGACGGAGGGATCAGTTCGGGCGGCCGCCCCGACGGGCCGCCTTCGAGTGGACGGTCAAGTGGCCCGCTTCGCCGGTGCCGGTCTCCCGGGCACCGGCTTCTGCAGTGGTCGCCGGGGGACGGCCACCGACGCCGCGCTCCGGCTCGGGTGCTCAGGCCTGCACGGCGAGGACGAGGGGCAGTACCGCGTCGGCCCCGGCCTGGCGCAGCAGCCGTGCTGCGACGGTGACCGTCCAGCCGGAGTCCACCGAATCGTCGACCAGCAGCACCGGACCGGGCGTGGCCGCCAGCGCGGACCGCAGGTCGGGCGGTACCACCAGGGTCCCGGAGAGCGAGTGCAGACGCTGTGCGCTGTTGCTGCGGGGGCCGTGCGGCGGCTGTCCTTGGGCGTACTCGAGCCTGCCCAGTAGGGGCAGACGCCCGACCGAGGCCAGTCGTTCGCCGAGAGTCCCGATCAGGGTCGGCCGGGTGGCCGAGGGCATCGTCACCACCCCGACCGGGCGGGCCGGACGGGTTCCGTCGTCCGAAGCCGGACCGGCCCAGCCGCCGGGCCCGCGGGCCCAGTCCGCCAGCACGCTGACCATCGCGTCCAACACGTCGGCGGGCACCGGCCCGTCCGGGGTCTGGTCGCCGAGCAGCGCCCGCAACCGGTTGCCCCAGCCGATGTCGGAGAGCCGGCCGAGGGCCCGGCCGGTCTCGGCCTGCTCGCCCGCCGGGATCCGGCCCTTCAGGGACACCCCGATGGCCTCCATACCGGTCGGCCACAGCCGCCGGGGTTCGAACAGGACCCCGGGACGGCCGAGCGCGGCCCGGGCGGCTGCCAGCGACTCCTCGGACACCTCGGGGCCGTACCGCAGGCCCGCGCAGTTGTCGCAACGGCCGCACGGCGCGGCCTCGGGGTCGTCCAGCTGGCGCCGCAGGAACTCCATCCGGCAGCCGGAGGTCGTCGCGTACTCGCGCATCGCGCCCTGCTCGGCCGTGCGGGACTCGGCCACCTTGGCGTAGCGCGCGGCGTCGTACGCCCACGGCTGCCCGGTCGAGGTCCAGCCGCCGCGCACCCGGCGCACCGCACCGTCCACGTCCAGCACCTTGAGCATGGTCTCCAGCCGGGCCCGGCGAAGATCCACCCGCGGTTCGAGGGCGGCCGTGGAGAGCGGTCGGCCCGCCTCGGCGAGCGCGTCGAGGGTGCGCCGGACCTGCTCCTCGGGCGGGAAGCCGAGCGAGGCGAAGTAGCGCCAGATCGCCTCGTCCTCGCGGCCCGGGAGCAGAAGCACCTCGGCCCGGTCGACTCCGCGGCCGGCCCGGCCGACCTGCTGGTAGTAGGCGATGGGGGAGCCCGGCGAGCCGAGGTGCACCACGAAGCCGAGGTCGGGCTTGTCGAAGCCCATCCCGAGCGCGGAGGTGGCGACCAGGGCCTTGACCCGGTTCGCCAGCAGGTCGGCCTCGGCGCTGCGGCGGTCGGCGTCCTCGGTGCGGCCGGAGTACGACGCCACCGGGTAGCCGCGCTCGGTGAGGAAGGCGGTGACCTCCTCGGCGGCGGCCACCGTGAGGGTGTAGATGATGCCGGAGCCGGGCAGCTCCGCCAGGTGCTCGGCGAGCCAGGCCAGCCGGTGCGCGGGGTCGGGCAGGGTGAGGACGGCGAGACTCAGGCTCTCCCGGTCGAGCGGGCCGCGCAGCACCAGGGCGCGCTCGTCGGAGCCGCCGGTGCCGAGCTGCTCGGCGACGTCGGCGGTGACCCGGGCGTTCGCGGTGGCGGTGGTGGCGAGAACCGGGACGCCCGGCGGCAGCTCCGCCAGCATCGTCCGCAGGCGCCGGTAGTCGGGGCGGAAGTCATGGCCCCAGTCGGAGATGCAGTGCGCCTCGTCGACCACCAGCAGACCGGTGGACGCGGCGAGCTTCGGCAGCACCTGGTCCCGGAAGTCGGGGTTGTTCAGCCGCTCGGGGCTGACCAGCAGGACGTCGACGGCGCCCGCCGACACCTCGGCCTGGATGCCGTCCCACTCCTCGGGGTTGGCCGAGTTGATGGTGCGGGCGTGGATGCCGGCCCGGGCCGCGGACTCCACCTGGTTGCGCATCAGGGCGAGCAGCGGGGAGACGATCACGGTGGGGCCGGACCCGCGCCCCCGGAGCAGGGCGGTCGCGATGAAGTACACCGCGGACTTGCCCCAGCCCGTGCGCTGGACCACCAGCGCCCGCCGGCCGTCGACCACCAGTGCCTCGATGGCGGCCCACTGGTCCTCACGGAGGGTGGCCGAGGGACCCGCCAGTTCGCGCAGGACCGCCTCGGCCCGGGTCCGGACGGCGGCACGGTCGACGGGCTCGGCGGGGTGGTGCGATGTGGGCTGGTCCATGACTCCATCAATACCGCGTGTCGCGGACAAACAGTTAACGGTGCCGGGCTGGCGGGCCCTGCCATCAGATCA
The DNA here is from genome assembly GCF_057220535.1 of Kitasatospora sp. NEAU-CNBT7. NCBI lineage: Bacteria > Bacillati > Actinomycetota > Actinomycetes > Kitasatosporales > Streptomycetaceae > Kitasatospora > Kitasatospora sp. NEAU-CNBT7. The sequence continues at coordinate 91,850 of NZ_JBXQQB010000024.1, forward strand.
CCGGATCATCGGCCGATCCGCTGATCGATCCACTGGTCAGCCGGCGGTGGTGCGGTTCGGGGTGGGAAGGGCTGCTCCGAACGAGTGAGCAAATGCTGGACCCCCCGAGTTGTCCACAGGAAAAACCGAACTTCGGGCAACCCATCGGGACTGCGCCACGCTTCTCACCATGAACGACGAACGCACCTCCACGCCCCCCGGTCCGCTGCCCGACCCCGTCCCGGGGCCGCTCCCGGGCCTCCGCGCCGACCCGCTGGCGGGCCAGCTCCCCGTCCGGATGAGGGGTCCGGCCGACATGGCCGAGATGCTTCCCTACCTGCTCGGGTTCTTCCCCGACGACAGCATCGTCGTCGTCGGCCTGCAAGGGCCCGAGCTGCAGCAGGGCGGGGTCATCCGGGTCGACATCCCCGACGAACCGGCCGCCTGGCCGCGAGTGGCCGGCGATACCGCCCGGCTGCTCGTCGAACTCTCCGAGCGCCGCGACGAGCGGCCCGCGCAAGTGCTGGTCTACCTCTGCCGCGATCCGGACGCCGAGGTCGGCCCGGGGCGCGGGGTCCTCGCGGGCCTCGCACCGCTCGCGGCCGCGCTGTCCGAGGCCTTCGAGCGGGAGGGAGTCGGCGTGAAGGAGTCGCTCTGCGTGTCCGCCGGGCGCTGGTGGTCCTTCCTGTGCACTGGGTCCGGCTGCTGCGACCCGGGAGGCACACCCATCCGTTCCAACCTCGGCCCCGGTCCGCTGGCCGCTGCGGCCACGTTCGCGGGGCTCGCACCACGCGGCAGCCGGAAGGCGATCGTGGCGGGCCTCGCCCCGGTCGGCGACCCGGAGGCGGACGCGTTGCGTGAGGCGATCGAGCAGGCGGGTGCTCCCTTCATCCGCGAGCTCGCCGCGCCCGGCGGGCGGACGGAGGCGGTGGCGCGGACGGCCGAACTGCTGGCCGGAGCCGTCGCCGAATTCCGGGCCGGAGCCCGGTCGATCGACGCCACGCGGGTCGCCCGGCTGCTGGTCGGCCTCCAGGACAAACTCGGGCGCGACCGCGCGGCCGAGTACACCGAGCCGGACGAACTCGTCGCAGCCCAGCGGCTGTGGCGCTTCCTCAGCCGACGGTGCGTGCCCCCGTTCGAGCACCTCGCCCCGCCGCCGATGACGCTGCTGGCCTGGACCGCCTGGCTCGCGGGCGACACGGCCACCGCCCGGATTGTGCTCTCCCGGGCTCTCGACATCGACCCGAAGTACACGCTCGCCCAGCTGCTGCACGAATCGATCAACGGCGGACTGCTGCCCGACAGACTCCTGGAGAGCGTCCGCCAGGAGCGGGCCGGCCGGGCCGTCCTGCCGGACCAACCCGGCGCGCTCGGCCCGCCTCCGCGAAACCGCCGCGCCGCGCCGCACGACGGCCGGGTCGAGCCGCCCGACGGCCGCGCCGCGCCGCCCGCCGATGGGGCCGAACCGCCTGGCTGCCGGGCTGAACCACCCGGCGACTGCGGCGAACCGCCCCGCCGTCCCGCCGAACCGGGCGGTGGCCGACCGGCCGGAGCCGTCTCTCCCTCACGCCGTGAGACGCGCGTCCACACGACATCCGCCGGGCGCAAGGTCACCCGGGGCCGCAGCGATGAGGCATCCAGCGATGAAGCGTCCGAGGGGCTGCCCTCGGCACCCGCCCCGCCCTCGGCCCACACTGCGGAAACGGCCGACGGCCGGACCGCTGAGCGAGGCGCAGACTTCACCGGCGACGACTGGGCCGGAGACAGCCGGGCCGCCGCCACCGGAGCCGTTCCGCGCAGACGCCCGTCTCGTCGCCGCAGGCTGCGCCTTCCCACGCAGCGCCGCCCGCAGGACCGCACGGCGGGTGCCTGAGATGGCCGCCCTGCGTCGCGGACCGCGCGGTGAGGCGTCGGTCCGATCGGTGCCGGCCCGATGCCTGCTGGCCCGGTTCCTGCCCGCCCGGGCGGCTCCGCTAGAGCTCCCCGCGTGCCATCCGGATCAGCCGGTCGAGCACGGCGCCGCCGCTGACCCGCAGCCCGTCGTGCTCCCACTCGTTGGTCACCCAGGTACGGACGTTGCGCACGGCGCGCGCCGTCGCCAGCGAGTCTGCCGCGTCGACGTACATGTCGTCCTGGTAGACAGCCGCGTACACCGGCACGTCGTTGGCGGCCAACCGGTCCAGGTCGTACAGGTCGGGCCAGTCGGCCCGATCGGCCAGCAGCTGCGCGGTCTCCCGAAGCGGGCGCAGGGCGGGGTCGGTCTCGAACAGCCAGGGGTAGATCATCTCCCCGGTGAACAGCACCGGCTGCTCGGAGGCCAGCGCCTGCTCCGCGTCGAACTCGGGGAACTCCTTACGTACTCGCTCCGCCGCCCACCCGGTGCAGCCGCCGTCCACCGACCGCTGACCGTAGATGGATTCGTGCATCACGGCGTACAGCGGCCCGGAGGCGAAGGACAGCTGAGCCTGCACCCCGGCCAGGAAGGTGTCGGACAGTTCCGGTCCTTCCATGCCCTCCGCCCAGGCCTCCTCCAGCAGGTAGTGCAGCGTCCCCGAGCCGGACCCACCGCCGAACAGCATGCCCAGCCCCTGGAACGCCTGGACGGTGAGCACTCCGCCGTCCGGCAGGGCAGCGGGCCGCCCCGCGAGGTGGGCGGCGATCCGCCGGACCGCTTCGACATCTCCCGGGTAACGGCGGTAGTGCGCCGCGTTCTTGTCCGCCACCCGCGGGTACGCCGCGCGGTACACATCATCGGCGGAGCTGCGCAGGCCGGCCAGACCACCGGTCACGAACGCCTCGCGCACGCCTTCCGGCGCCTGCGACAGGTAGGTGAGGGTGCAGAAGCCGCCGTAACTCTGCCCGAGCAGGCTCCACTTGGCGTCCTCGCCCAGCAGCAGGCGCCGGATCCGCTCGGCGTCGCGGACGATCGAGTCGGCACGGAAGTGCGCGAGGTACTCCGCCTGCTGCTGCGCGTCGCCGCGGCGGGCCAGCGTCTGGCGGTTGGCCGGGGTCGACCGGCCGGTGCCCCGCTGGTCGAGCAGCAGCACGCGGTAGCCGTCCAGGGCCCGGCTCAGCCAGCCGTCCCGGCCGAGCGGTCGTCCGGCCTTCCCGCCGGGCCCGCCCTGGAGGAAGAGCAGCCAGGGCAGGTCCTCGTCCTCGCGTCCGGCGGCCACCACCTCGCGGGCGTACACCTCGATCCGCTCGCCTTCGGGGCGCCGGTGGTCGAGCGGCACACGGAACACGTGGTCGGTGGTGACGATTCCGGGCAGCCGGCTGGTGGTGGACATGCAACTCCTCGGTCCGTGCTGGTCACAGGCGTGGTACGGCAGCTCCGGCCGGGGTCTCCGCTGCGGGCGCCGCTGCTCCCGCACCGTATCCTGACGACGCACACGGACTGTCGTTGCAGGGCCATCGCCCGAAGCCGACCGGCATCGCCGGGTGACCATCCACGGCGGTACCGGCGACCCGGCGGCGCCCGGGGCGGGACGAGTGCACGGCCAAGGGGGCGCCGGAGCGGCGTGACCTGGGGCAGGTGCGGTGCGTTCACCCTGCGGGACGCAGCGGGGGCCGACGGAACGGTCCCGGACCGGCGCTACGACGGTTCGACGGCGGCCACCTCGGGGCGGGTACGGAGGGGCTCGCTCGAGATTCCACCGCACGGACCGTACCGCGGGTTGTACTCTCCGGGACGGCCCCGGCCCAGTTGGGCCGGGAAGGCGCCGGGCCGTCCGGCAGGACGGCAGGGCAGGACCGACCGTGGGCATACCGCTCCCGGTCGACAGACAGCGGGAACCGACAGATCGGTCGAGCAAGGGGAGGAGAGCCCGGTGACCACCGTGAGGCCAGCACAGACGGGGCCGCAGGCCGGGCCGGGCACCGGAGAACCGGCCGCGCCGGTCGCGACGGCGCTGCCCGCGCAGTCGAGCCCGCCATCCTCGACGCCGTCGGGCCCGTCACCCGCGATGCCGATCCCACCCGCCCCGATAGAGACCGAGCTGCCGCACCCGTACCCCCCGGCGCCGATGCGGCCGCCGACGGCACCGCCACCGCAGACACCGGCACCGGTACCGGCACCGATGGCAGCACCGACGGCACCACCGATCGCGCCGCCGCCCTTCGGCCCGCCGATGCGCGCTCCGCAGCCCGGAACTGCGCTACCGGGTGCTGCTCCGGGAGGTCCCGCCGCTCCGCTGGGAGGTCCGCCCCCCGGGTCGGTCCGGGCCGGGCTCGGAGCCCCCGCTGCGGGTGCCGCCCCGCGCCAGCCGGCACCGCCGCCCCGGCCGCAGCAGGTGACCGCCCACGACTCGGTGCTGTGCGTCAACGCGCCGGCCATGGCCGCGTCACACCCGGACGGGCAGCTCCGTGGCCACGGCCTGCACGGGTTCTTCCGGGCCGGGGTGCGCACACTTGCCCGGATGGAGGTCAGGCTCGGCGGTATCGAGCCGATGCCGCTGCAGGGCGCCCTCACTTCGGTGGCGGTGGCGCGCTTCGTCGGGGCCGTCCGCCTTCCCGGTGACCCCGATCCGGATCCGGGGCTGACCGTCGAGCGGCTGCGCCACGCGGACGGGGTGGAGACCATAACGGTCCGCAACACGGGGGCCCGGCCCGCCCGGCTTCCGTTGGAGATCGCACTCGGGACCGACCTCGGCCTGCTCACCGACATCGCGGCGGGTCGGCGCTCCGCCGACCTCCCCGGGCAGGTGCAGTCCGCCGGGCTGCGCTGGACCGGCCACGGCCGGAGCGCGACGGTCTCCGCCCAGCCTTCCCCGCACGCCGTACTCGCGGGAGCGGGGGTACTGCGCTGGGATCTCGAAGTGCAGGCCGGTGCCCGCTGGTCGGTCGAGCTGCGGGCCGAACTGGAGTCCGCCCCGGCAGCGGTACGGCCGCCGACCGGTCGCGGCGCCGGGGTCGCCCTCCCGTGGGCCGAACCGGAGGTCCGCACCGACGACCCTCGGGCGGCACAGCTCATCAGCCGCTCGCTGGACACCCTCGGCGGACTGCTCATCGCCGACGCGGACCGGCCCACCGACCTCTACGCGGCATCCGGGGCGCCGTGGCGGTTCGGGCTGACCGCCTCCGACGCACTCTGGGCGGCCCGCATGACCCTGCCGCTCGGCACCCGTCTCGCCGCCGGCACCCTCCGTGCCTTGGCACGGCGCCAGCATCTCGCCGCCGGCCCGGGCGCGCCCGTACCCCCTGGCGGGCCATCCGCTTCGGCACCCGCCCCGGCGTCCGCTCCGGTCGGCGCCGGGCCGGGGACGTCCACCACCGGCTCCGACGGCTCGCCACCACCCGCCCCGGCGGAGTCGGGCCCGTCCGGCCGACCGGACGGGCTGATCCCCGGGCCGCTCAGACATGCGGGTCCCGAGCTGCCGCCGTCCTGCACCGCCACCGAGGCCACGCTCCTGTTCGTCACGCTGCTGGCCGAGGCCTGGCGATGGGGGCTGCCGCGCCAGGAGGTGGCCGACCTGCTTCCCGCCGCCGAGCGTGCGCTCGGTGCGCTCCGCGGTTCGCTCGGTGACGGTACCGAGGGGCCCGAGGGCTTCGTCATCGACCTCGGCCGCACCGCGGAGGACCGACTGGCCCGCCCGGCGGCCGCCAGGTGTGAGGTGCAGGCCTTGGCGCACCGGGCAGCTCTGCACGGTGCGGATCTGCTGGCGGCGTTCGGCCGCCCGGGCGCCGACGAATGGCGGGCCTGGGCCGCGCGGCTGCGCGAACGGTTCCGGGACCAGTTCTGGATCGACGACCTGTCGGGTGGCCGCCCCGCCGCGGCCCTGCTGCCCGGAGGGCGTGCCGTGTCCGCCGTCGCGGCGTCCTTCGTCCACCTGCTCGACCTCGGCCTGGCCGGCGAGGGCGAGCTCCACGAAGGACTGCTCGACCGGGAGCAGACCCGGATCCTGGCCCAACGGCTGGCCGCCCCGGAGCTGGACGCCGGCTGGGGTCTGCGGACGCTCAGCGCCAAGTCACCGCGGTTCAATCCCTTGGGCCACCGCAGCGGGGCGGTCCGCGTCCACGAGACCGCGCTGGCCGTCTCAGGGCTGTCCGAAGCGGGCTTCGAGCGGGAGGCCGGGCAGTTGCTGGAAGGCCTGCTGGACGCGGCCCGGTACTTCGAGGGGCGGCTGCCCGAGATGTACGCGGGCGAGCAGCGGGTCGCCGACTGCCCGCCGGTCCCGCACCCGGCGGCCTGCCGCCCGGCCGCGCTGTCGGCGGCGGCCGCCGTACACCTGGTGCTCGCGCTGGCGGGGGTCCGGCCGGACGTCCCGGCGGGACGGGTGAAGGTCCGCCCGGCCAGTACTGCTCCGCTGGGGGAGCTCCAGCTCACCGGCCTGCGGGTGGCGGGCGAACCGTTCTCGGTCCGGGTCAGCCGGATCGGGGTGGCCGTGGTCGAGGAGGCGCCGGCCGAGCTCCAGCTCGGGGCAGGCTGACGCAGGCACAGGCACAGGCACAGGCACAGACACAGGCCCCTTCACGGCACCTACGGCCATGCACCGGATCCACCCCGGCCCGAGCGCTGGGATCCCGGTTCCCGAGGGGTCGGACGGACCGGACGGACACCTGTGCCGCACGGGCTCTGTGTTTATCGTCAAAGAGACGACTATCATCATCGCCATGTCGCGTTATGACCCGTCGGCCTTCCCCCCGTTCGCAGTCACGGTCGACCTGGTGGTGCTGACGGTTCGCGAGCACGCGCTCTGCGCGCTGCTGGTGAAACGAGGTGAGGCACCCTTCCAGGGCTACTGGGCGTTGCCGGGCGGCTTCGTGCGCCCCGACGAGGGGCTGGCCGAGGCGGCCTCCCGTGAACTGGCCGAGGAGACCGGCCTCCGCGCGTCCTCCGCTCCCGGCCAGGCGGCCGCCGGTGCGCACCTGGAGCAGCTCGCGACCTACGGGCACCCGCAGCGCGACCCGCGGATGCGCGTGGTCAGCGTCGCCCATCTGGTGCTCGCCCCGGACCTGCCGACGCCGCGCCCCGGCGGCGACGCCAGCGGCGCGCGCTGGGCGCCGGTGGTCGAGCTCCTCGGCCAGACCCCGTCCGACGGCGTACCGCTGGCCTTCGACCACGGCCAGATCCTGGCCGACGGTGTCGAGCGGGCCCGCTCGAAGATCGAGTACTCCTCGCTGGCCACCGCGTTCTGCCCGCCGGAGTTCACCGTCGGCGAGCTCCGCAGGGTCTACGAGGCGGTGTGGGGCGTCACTCTCGACCCGCGGAACTTCCACCGGAAGGTCACCGGCACCCCCGGCTTCCTGCTGCCGTCTGGCGGCACCACGACCCGTCAGGGCGGCCGCCCCGCGCAGCTGTTCACGGCGGGCAGTGCCACGGTCCTCAACCCGCCGATGCTGCGTCCGGAAGGCTGACCTCCCAGCGGGGGCGAGTACCGTCGGCCGGGCTCACCCCTGGTCCCCTGATCGGGTGAGGTGGACGGCCACGCCGTCCGCGCGCCATCCGTAATGCCCGAATTCGGGTCAATCGCGTCCTAATGTGCTGGCGCAGGCACACAAGGGACACCCCCGTGCCTCGCAGACCCGGTCGGACGAGGACATGGGAGCGCGCATCGATGATCCAGACCACCGGCCTGACCAAGACGTACCGGCGCAGGCGCCCACCCGCGGTACTCGACCTGACCTTCGACGCGCGGCCCGGCGTCGTCACCGCCCTGCTCGGCGCCGAGGGCGCGGGCAAGACCACCGCCCTCCGGCTGATGGTGGAGCTGGAGCGTGGGCTCGGGATCACCCTCTTCGGCGGCCGCACCTACCGTTCGCTGCGCCGGCCCGAGCGCGAGGTCGGCGTGCTGCTCCCGACCGGAACCGCTGCCATGGGCCACCCGGGACAGCGGGCGTACTGCCACCTCCGGATGCTGGCCGCCTCGATCGGTGTCCCGGCACGGCGGGCGGACGAACTGCTGGAACAGACCAGACTGGCCGGCGTCGCGGACCACCGGCTCCGGTCGTTCTCGCCCGGGATGAGCCGCCGGCTCGGGCTGGCCGCCGCACTGCTCGGCAGCCCCGGCACGCTGCTGCTGGACACCCCGACGGACGGCCTGTCCCCGCGCAGTTCGGAGTGGTTCCACTCCTTCGTCCGCTCCTTCGCGGTGGCCGGCGGGACGGTGCTGCTCACCACCCGGACGCCGGAGGAGGCCGCCGCAGTGGCCGACCGGGTGATCACGCTCGACCAGGGCCGGCTGGCATCCGACCAGCCCGCCGGCGAGTTCCGCCGGGCCAGGCTGCACCAGGAGGTCTCCGTGCGGGGCCCGCAGATGGCCCGCCTGGCCGATCTGCTGACCGGCCAGGGCGGGGAGGTCCGTCCGGACGGCACCACGGGGATCGCGGTGACCGGAATCGGCCGGACCGAGATCGGCGAGCTCGCCTACCGGCACGGCATCCTGTTGCACGAGCTCGCGGACCGCATCGTCGATCGGCCGGCCCAGCACCTCGCCCTGCCCACCACGTCGGGCCGGTCGGGCCACGTCCAGCTCCAGGCCCAGCCGCAGACACCCCACCAGGGGTCGCACCAGGGAGCCCACCCGAGCTCGCACCACACCTCGCCCCACACCCCGGCCCAGACCTCGCTCCACACCCCGCACCAGGCGACGCACCAGGCCCATCACCCGGACTCACCCCCGGCTCAGAGCGAGCCGCAGGCCCAGCCGCAGCTGCAGTCCCAGAGCCGAGGTTCCGACCAGCAGCGCGGACGTCGGCATGCCCGGATCTCCGCCGTCGACGTCGACCAGCTGTCCACCGAGCACCTCATGGCGGACTGGCCGCAGACTCCCGAGCAGCGGGTCCCGGACGAGCAGTGGGGCTCGGCGGGGGAGCCGGCCCACACGGACCTGTTCCACGAACATGCCGTCAGCGCGGCGCATCCCGTCAGCGCGGCTCACCCTGTCGGTGCCACCAACCCCGTCGGTGCCACCCACCAGATCGGCAGCGATCACCACCCTGAGCACCCCGCGGCCCATCCCGCGGCCCACTCCGCGGCCGGCTCCGAGGTTCACCCCGCCACCCACCCCGCCGCCGGCCCCGACCACCTGAGCGAGTGACCGTGCGCGTACTGGCCTACGAGCTGCGCCGCCTGCGCAGCCTCCGCTCGACCTGGTTGATCGTGTCCGCCGTGGTGTGCTGCGACGTGGCCGCGGCGGTCGTCCTCACCCGGCAGTTGCCCGCCGGGCCGCTGTCGACGACCGAGGCGGCCCGGGCGGTCACCGCGCTGGTGCCGCTGCTCCCGCTGCCGTTCGCGGCGCTCGGGGCCGGCGCGCTCGGCGCGCTCTCGTACCGGCACGAGGTCCGGTACCCGGGGCTGGCGGCATCCCGGGTGACGCTGCTGCGGCGGCTGTGGCTGCTGGCGGGCAAGCTCGTGGTGCTCGCCCCGGTGGCGCTCGCGCTGGCGGTGCTGACCCTGACGCTGGACGCGCTGGCGGTCCGCCTGGCGCTGCCGGCGGGAGTGACGCTCGGGGTGTTCGACGACCCGGTGCTGCGGCCGGAGCTGTTCGTCGACGGGGCGCCGGTCGGCCCCGCCCGGTCGCTGGCTGCCTTCGTCCTGCTGGTCCTGGTGAGCGGTTGGGCCGGACTGCTGTTCACCGCCGTGGTGCGCAGCGCGGTGGTGGGTCTGCTTGCGCTGCTGGCGGCGCCTGTGCTTCTGGAGCCCGCCGCGGCCATGGCGCTGGGCCGGCTCGGTGACCGCTGGCCGCTCTGGGCGCAGGAAGTGATGCCGTTCCGGTTCAGCCTGGGCCGCTTCGGGCTCGGTTCGGGGCTGGGTTCCAGGCTGGGGCTCGTCTCCTCGGCCCGCCCCGGTCCGGTGGCCGGGCTGGCTCCGGCCGGGGTGGCCGAGCTGCTGGTGACCCTGGCCGTGCCGGGCGTGGTGCTGCTGTTGGGCTGTCTGCTCGCGCAGTTGCGGCGGCGCGCGCTCTGAGCTGGTGCCGCCGGCGGGCCGCGGTCGGCCCGCGGTCGGGTCGGTGCCGCTGGCGGCCAGTGCGGGCGGACCGGGCCGGAGCCCGGCAGGTGCGGGCAGGTTCTGGACGTGGGTGCTTCGGAATCACCGTTCATGCTGGTGACGGGCTGTCAGTAGCGAGGTCGGCTTCGCGTCGGAAATGAGAGGTTCTGCCTGATAAGAAGTCAATTATCCGGTCACGGGCGATCACCCTTTCGTGTGCTTTTCACGAGAATCCTCAAGGCGGACCCGCCGATCGCCGACAAAAGACGTGTGAGTACCCTTGCGCACCCCACCATGACCGCAGCCCGCCCGGCCGACGCGATCGGCACCGGCGAGTTGGACCGCTTCCCGTACGCAGACCGCCCCACCCCGCCCGCCCCGCGCTGGGAGGGGGCCGAGTCCGACCTCTCGCGGGTCGGCCGCAAGACCACCAGCAGCCGCGGCCGCGGTCTGCACGGCCAGCTGGTCCAGCAGCTCGGCCAGATGATCGTCTCCGGTGACCTCGGTGCCGACCGGCCGCTGGTGCCGGAGGAGATCGGCCAGCGTTTCGAGGTCTCCCGCACCGTGGTGCGCGAGTCACTGCGGGTGCTGGAGGCGAAGGGCCTGGTCAGTGCCCGGCCCAACGTCGGCACCCGGGTCCGCCCGGTCGGCGACTGGAACCTGCTCGACCCCGACATCATCGAGTGGCGCGCCTTCGGTCCGCAGCGCGACGAGCAGCGCCGCGAGCTTTTCGAGCTGCGCTGGGCGATCGAGCCGCTGGCGGCCCGGCTCGCCGCCGGTCACGGCCGGGAGGACGTCCAGCACCGGCTGGCCGAGCTGACCGAGATCATGAGCCACGCGGGCGCCCAGGGCGACGTGGTCAGCTACGCCCGGGCCGATGCCGAGCTGCACGGCCTGATCCTGCAGATGGCCGGGAACCGGATGCTGGAGCACCTGTCCGGCATCGTGGGCTGCGCCCTCCAGGTCTCCGGCGGTCCGGCCACCACCTGTGACCGGCCCTCGGACCCGTCGCTCAGCCTGCACGTCCGCCTGGTCGACGCCCTCGGCGCCGGGGACGGCACGGCGGCCGAGGCGGCGATCCGTGCGCTGCTCACCGTGCACCCGGCGGAGGTCGAGCCCTCCGTCCCGGCGCCCCGCGAGCACTGACCGGGGGGTGGAACCCGACCGGAGGCGGCTCCAGGCCCTTCAGCAGCCCGCCCAGGGCGGCCGGGGGGCCATCGCCGCAGTTCCAGGGTTCGGCGGTGGCCCTCCGGCCGGCCCTCGGGCCCCGGTCCCGGGCAACACCCCGCTCTCGGCCGTCCGCCCTGCGCCGAACGGCCCCGTGTCGCCGCACCGGCACCCTGCACCCGCCCGGTTCGGCGCCCGCCCACTCGAACGGCACCCCGGACGGCACCCCGAACCGCGCCCGAACGGCACTTCGAACCGCGCCCCGTCGACCTCCCGAACCGCACCCGGACGGGACCCGGGCGACGCCCGAACAGCGTTCCGAGGGCGGCCGGCATCACGGGTACCTCACGGACAGCACGCGATTCGGACACGGTGCAGGAACGTCACGCCCGGCCGACCCCTCACCCCGCTCCCGCCCGCCGACGCCCGGCCCGCTCCCGGCCCACCTTCGGCCCTGTGCCCGACCCGTGCCCGGCCCGCTCCCGGTCCGTCCCGCGGACCGAGCGGACGGCGCAGGCGCCGCAGGGCCTCCGGCCGCGGTCGGCGCCTCGCGCCCGCGGATCCGGCCGGCGGCCGGACGTAATCCTCCGCAGCCGGTGAGGCTTCCCCGGACGGTCGACCGAACCGCCACCCGAACGGCCACCCGAACAGCCCCCGGAGAGCCGCCGCGCCGCGATGTGACGGGCGCCACGAAGAGCATGCGTAACACTTGAGGGGCGGCAGCGATGTGTACGGAGCGGAAGCAGCTCCGGAACAACACAGGCATGTCAGAATGCTGTGTTGGTCTGCGGCGCTGCTGCCGTCCTAAAGACCCAGTCCACGTCCCCACCCCCGAGTCGGTCCGAACCGTCACCGCGCGCTGTCGTGCGGGGCGGGACCCCGCCGCCCGGGCAGCCGGGCCGGGGTTCGAGTCCACTCATCGTCCGAGAGGTTGTTCGTGTCGGCCAGCACATCCCGTTCGCTCCCCCCCGAGATTGCCGAGTCCGCGGCTCTGCTCGCGCTCATCGAGCGGGGCAAGGCCCAGGGGCAGATCGCCGGTGACGACGTGCGCCATGCGTTCGAGGCGGACCAGATCCCGGTCACCAAGTGGAAGAACGTCATGCGCAGCCTCAACCAGGTGCTGATTGAGGAGGGGGTGGATCTGATGGTCAGCGCCGCCGAGCCGGCCGGCGCCAAGCGCAAGAGCGTTGCGGCCAAGAGCACCACCAAGCGCACCGCCACCAAGGCGGTCACCACGCGCACGCCGTCCGCCCCCACCAAGCCCCCGGTGCGGATCGCCCCCGCGGCGACCCCGTCCGCCTCCGCCGTGGCCGCTGCCGTGGCCGCCGAGGTCACCGTCGTCGAGACGGTCACCGAGATCGGTGCCACCGCGAAGAAGGCCGTGGCCGCGCCCGCCAAGAAGGCCGTGGCGAAGAAGGCCGCCGCGCCCGCCAAGAAGACCGCCGCCAAGAAGACCACCACGGCCAAGGCCGCGGGCAAGGGTGGTGACGAGGAGCTCGCCGGAGACGAGGAGCTGCTGGTCGAGGACGCCGCCCTGCCGGCCGACAAGGCCGAGGCGGAGCCGGAGGAGGAGTCGGAGGGCTTCGTCCTCTCCGACGACGACGAGGACGACGCGCCGGCCCAGCAGGTCGCCGTCGCCGGTGCCACCGCCGACCCGGTCAAGGACTACCTCAAGCAGATCGGCAAGGTCCCGCTGCTCAACGCCGAGCAGGAGGTCGAGCTCGCCAAGCGCATCGAGGCCGGCCTGTTCGCCGAGGACAAGCTCTCCGCCGCCGACAAGCTGGCGCCGAAGCTCAAGCGCGAGCTGGAGATCATCGCCGAGGACGGCCGCCGCGCCAAGAACCACCTGCTGGAGGCCAACCTCCGTCTGGTGGTCTCGCTGGCCAAGCGTTACACCGGTCGCGGCATGCTGTTCCTGGACCTGATCCAGGAGGGCAACCTCGGTCTGATCCGTGCGGTCGAGAAGTTCGACTACACCAAGGGCTACAAGTTCTCGACCTACGCGACCTGGTGGATCCGTCAGGCGATCACCCGCGCCATGGCCGACCAGGCCCGCACCATCCGTATCCCGGTGCACATGGTCGAGGTCATCAACAAGCTCGCCCGCGTGCAGCGCCAGATGCTCCAGGACCTGGGCCGCGAGCCCACCCCGGAGGAGCTGGCCAAGGAACTCGACATGACCCCCGAGAAGGTCATCGAGGTCCAGAAGTACGGCCGAGAGCCGATCTCGCTGCACACCCCGCTCGGCGAGGACGGCGACAGCGAGTTCGGTGACCTGATCGAGGACTCCGAGGCGGTCGTCCCGGCCGACGCGGTCTCCTTCACCCTGCTCCAGGAGCAGCTGCACTCGGTGCTCGACACGCTCAGCGAGCGCGAGGCCGGCGTCGTCTCGATGCGCTTCGGCCTGACGGACGGTCAGCCGAAGACGCTGGACGAGATCGGCAAGGTGTACGGGGTCACCCGTGAGCGCATCCGCCAGATCGAGTCGAAGACCATGTCGAAGCTGCGCCACCCGTCGCGCTCCCAGGTGCTGCGCGACTACCTGGACTGATCGGCGCCGACGGCCAGGGCCCGAGCGGCCCGGTCGCAGGTCCACGTCCACGTCCACGGACGTTCGGCTTCACCCGAGGAGCCCGGCACGTTTCCCCGCGAGGGGCGTGCCGGGCTCCTCGGCGTTTCGCCAGCGGCACCCGTGCGCGGGATCCGGGCGCGGCACGCGTGGGCTGTGCGCCTGTCCCGCGCCCGTGTGCCGCGGTCCGTGATCACTCGTCCGGGTGGCCCGCCGAGAGTCTCGGGCACGCGGCGTATCCGGGCGACTACGCTGTGCCGGTTGGCTGCTGTCGAACCACCTTTGGGAGACCCGGTGTTGCCCAGCTCGGACGCCCGCCCACCCCGACTCTCACCGGTCGCCCCCGGCCGTGCCCGTTCGCGCAGAGCGGTCGCGCTGCTCGCGCTGGCCGCGCTGCCGGCTCCGCTGCTGACCCTCGGGGCGGCCGCGCCCGCCGCTGCCCAGCGCCGGATCGTCGGCGGGTGGAGCACCACGACCAGGGATCACCCGTGGATGGTGGCGCTGTCCAGCCGGGAGCAGTTCGGCAGTGCGCGCTCCGGGCAGTTCTGCGGTGGCGCGCTGGTCTCGCCGACCAAGGTGGTGACGGCGGCGCACTGCTTCTTCAACGAGAGCACCGGCCGCCGGACCGACCGGCCAGGCCTGCGGGTGATCATCGGCCGGGACGACCTGAACAGCCGGGACGGCCGCGAGGTCGCCGTCCGGGAGGTGTGGGTGGACCAGGGCTACAGCTTCGCCACCAACGAGCGGGACATCGCGGTGATCACGCTCGCCGAGCCGCAGAGCGGCCGCGAGTCGCTGCAGGTCGTCGGCCAGGGCGAGAGCGAGCCGTACCGTGCCGGCACCGCGGCGCAGGTCTACGGCTGGGGTGACACCACCGGCGGCGGCCGGTACTCCCCGACGCTGCGCGAGGTCGAGGTGCCGCTGATCGCGGACACGGACTGCTCCCACGCGTACCCGCCGGGTGGCGACAGTGCTTTCGACGCCCGGACGATGGTGTGTGCGGCCGCCCCGAAGGGGGGCCGGGACGCCTGCCAGGGCGACAGCGGCGGCCCCCTGCTGGTGGCGGGCCGACTGGTCGGACTGGTCTCCTGGGGCACGGGCTGCGCGGAGGCCGCCCATCCAGGGGTCTACACCCGGATCGCGGCCGTGGCCGACGACATGCGCACCGTGCTCGACCGGTGACGGGGTGCCACGGCGCGGGCCGCCCGGCCGTCGCCGACCGGGCCCCGCGCCGAACTGCCCGGCGCCGGACGCCCTGTGTCGCAGATCATGGGGCGAGGGGCGTCCGACGCGGTGTCAGCGCGTGAGCGGCCCGTCACCCGTGGTGCCCGGAGAAACGCCGGAGCCGGTGGCCAGGCTCTTCAGCCTGTCCACCGGCTCATCGACCTGGTCGGTCGAATCAGCTCGCCGGGGCGAGCGCCCGGGTCAGCGCTCGTCGTTCTCCGCCGTGGCAGGCGTCGCGGTCAGCCGGCCGCTCTCGTCCTGTATCTCCACGGCAATCTTCTTGAGCTCAGGCTCGAACTTCCGCCCGTGGTGGGCGCAGAAGAGCAGCTCTCCGCCGCTCGCGAGGACAACGCGCAGGTAGGCCTGGGCGCCGCAGCGGTCACAGCGGTCAGCCGCGGTGAGCGGGCTCGCAGGGGTCAGAACAGTAGTCACGTCGCCTCTTCTCTAGCTCGACGAGCTGTCGTACCAGGGTCAACATCCAACCAGGTCGATTTCGTTCCCGCTCGTGGCTTTTCTCGGTTCGAGGATTCTGCAGTTGTTGTTGATGAGGACGTGCCCCGGGCTTCGGTGGTTCATGCGTACCGAATCCGGCGACCCGTCGGCGGCCTCGAACGTCCTAGCGAAGCGATGTCCGGGTTCCGCGTAGCATAATCCTCTGCTGGGTTGGAGCATAAGCCCCGTCCCAGGCCCCGATAGCCTGCATCCCAGCAGCTCCGACGCCTGCTCCCGGTCCCACGCCCCGCCAGGAACCGTGGTGTCAGGTGGAGATGGCACCCTGGAGCCCACGACTCCGACGAAGGTCTTGTTCGCGCAGCGCGTACAAGCCGGACGGAGCCGGGAGGCCGGTGTCTCAGTTGCTGAGAGAGCGGGGCGTCCCCCAGGGCGGCCGCCCCGCCCGGCCAGCCGAGTCAGAACGTCATTGAGGAGTGCAGCGAGTGAGTGCTGAAACGTCCGTGCCGTCCGCTCTGGTCGCCGGGGAGGACGGCTCCAACTACACCGCTCGGCACCTGCTCGTCCTGGAGGGCCTGGAGGCCGTCCGCAAGCGGCCCGGCATGTACATCGGTTCGACCGACAGCCGCGGTCTGATGCACTGCCTCTGGGAGATCATCGACAACTCCGTCGACGAGGCCCTCGGCGGCTACTGCGACAAGATCGAGGTGCTGCTCCACGGTGACGGCTCGGTCGAGGTGCGTGACAACGGCCGTGGCATCCCGGTCGACGTCGAGCCCAAGACCGGACTGTCCGGGGTCGAGGTCGTGATGACCAAGCTGCACGCCGGCGGCAAGTTCGGCGGTGGCTCCTACGCCGCCTCCGGCGGACTGCACGGCGTCGGCGCCTCCGTGGTCAACGCGCTGTCCGCCCGGCTCGACGTGGAGGTGGACCGCAGCGGCCACACCCACGCGATCAGCTTCCGCCGCGGCACCCCCGGCCTGTTCACCGAACTCAGCCCGGACGCCCCCTTCGAGGCGCGCAACGGCCTCACCAAGAAGGGCAAGGCCCCGCGCGGCCGGACCGGCACCCGGATCCGCTACTGGGCCGACCGGCAGATCTTCCTGCGCGACGCCAAGCTCTCGCTGGAGAGCCTGCACAGCCGCGCCCGGCAGACCGCTTTCCTGGTGCCCGGCCTCACCATCATCGTCCGTGACGAGCGGCTGACGGAGAGCGAGAAGGTCGAGGAGGCGACCTTCCGCTTCGACGGCGGCATCGGCGAGTTCTGCGAGTTCCTCGCCCCCGACAAGCCGGTCTGCGACGTTCTGCGGCTCCAGGGCGAGGGCACCTTCAAGGAGACCGTCCCGGTCCTGGACGAGCTCGGCCACATGACCCCGACCGAGGTCACCCGCACCCTGGGGGTCGACATCGCGCTGCGCTGGGGCGCCGGCTACGACACCACCCTGCGCTCCTTCGTCAACATCATCGCCACCCCCAAGGGCGGCACCCACGTCACCGGCTTCGAGCGCTCGCTCGCCAAGACCGTCAACGAGGTGCTGCGCAGCGCCAAGCTGCTGCGGGTCGCCGAGGACGACATCACCAAGGACGATGCACTCGAGGGGCTCACCGCGGTCGTCACCGTGCGCCTCGCGGAGCCGCAGTTCGAGGGGCAGACCAAGGAGGTGCTCGGCACCTCGGCGGCCAACCGGATCGTGGCCGCGGTCATCGCCAAGGAGCTCAAGTCCTTCCTCGCCTCCAGCAAGAAGGACGAGAAGGTCCAGGCCCGCGCCGTGATGGAGAAGATCGTCGCGGCCGCCCGCACCCGGGTCGCAGCCCGTCAGCACAAGGAGGCGCAGCGTCGCAAGACCGCGCTGGAGACCAGCTCGCTGCCGGCCAAGCTGGCCGACTGCCGCAGCGACGACGTCGACCGCAGCGAACTGTTCATCGTCGAGGGTGACTCCGCGCTCGGCACCGCCAAGCTGGCCCGCAACTCCGAGTTCCAGGCGCTGCTGCCGATCCGCGGCAAGATCCTCAACGTGCAGAAGGCCTCGGTGGCCGACATGCTCAAGAACGCCGAGTGCGCCTCGATCATCCAGGTGATAGGAGCCGGCTCCGGCCGGTCCTTCGACATCGACCAGGCCCGCTACGGCAAGGTCATCTTCATGGCCGACGCCGACGTCGACGGCTCGCACATCCGCTGCCTGCTGCTGACGCTGTTCCAGCGCTACATGCGCCCGATGGTGGAGAAGGGCCGGGTGTTCGCCGCGGTCCCGCCGCTGCACCGGATCGAGCTCACCAACCCCAAGCGCGGCCAGGAGAAGTACCACTACACCTACTCCGACTCCGAGCTGCGCCGCACGCTGCTGGAGTTCCAGGGCAAGGGGCTGCGCTGGAAGGACCCGATCCAGCGCTACAAGGGCCTCGGCGAGATGGACGCCGACCAGCTGGCCGAGACCACCGTGGACCCGCGCCACCGCATCCTGCGCCGGATCAACCTCGGTGACCTGGAGGCCGCGGAGAAGGCCTTCGACCTGCTGATGGGCAACGACGTGGCGCCCCGCCGGGACTTCATCGTGAACTCGGCCGCCACCTTGGACCGCTCCCGCATCGACGCCTGACCGAGCCTGACCGGTCCGGCCGGCCGGTCCGGCCGGTCAGGCCCCGCCGTACGGTGCAGGGGCTCTCCACCCGCGGGTGGAGAGCCCCTGCACCGTTGTGTTCCACCCGTGCTCCGAGGACCGGGGCGACGCGGATCCGTAGCGTCGAGGACGTAGCGCAGACCCCCGTCCGAACGGAGAATCCGCCATGAGCGGCCTCGTCAACGTCCTCGTCGTCCTCGCGGTGATCGCCCTGGTGGTGACCAGGCAGGTGCGTGCGCGCAAGGTCGACACCGAACGGCGCCTGTGGGTGCTCCCGGTGGTGCTGGCGGTGCTCGCGGTGCGGGACCCGCAGCTGGTCGACCCGGCCCACCGGGTGGCCGCGGCCGCCCTGCTGGCCGCCTCCGTGGCGACGGTCCTGGCGATGGGATGCGTCTGGGGCTGGACCGTCCGGCTGTGGCGCGAGGCCGACGGCTCGGTCTGGGCCAAGGGCACCAGGGCGACCGTCGCCGCCTGGATCGGCATGATTGTGCTGAGGATCGGCTGGTACGGGCTGGGCGTCGCCCTGCACGTCCACCAGAGCAGCAGCGCACTGCTGCTCTCGCTGGCCGGACTGCTGCTGGTGCGCGGCCTGGTGGTGAACCGGCGGGTGCAGCGGCTCGAGCACAGGTACGACGTCGCGGCCTGACCCCCGCAGCACCGTCCCGGAGGGACCCGAGGTGGACCACGAGATCTGGACCGGCTGGCCGGCCGCCGACGCCCCCGGCGGGGACCGGCCGACCCGGCCGCGGCAGGCGCTGGGCCTGGTCGGCCGGCTGGTCCTGCTCGCGGCGACGCTCACCAGCACCTTCGCCGACGACCGGTTCACCGGGTGGGCGGCGGTGGTCGCGGCCGGCTGGATCGTCTCGGCCGTCGTCCTGTTCGCGCTGTTCTTCCGGGCCGCCCGGGGCCGGCGGATCTGGGGCGCGCTGCTCGCCGCCGCGGCGCTGCTCGCGATCGCCGCGCTGGCGAAGGAGGGCGGCGCGGACGTCCTGGCCGGGGTGCTGTGGTGCGGGCTCGGGATCACCGCGCTGATCCGGTTGCCGCGGGCCGCCGGGCTGCCCACCGCACTCGCCGCGCTCGGCAGTTACGCGGCGCTGGGCGACGAACCGCTGCTCGCCGGGCTGGCCACGGCGGGCGGGCTGGGTCTGCTCGGCTGGCTGCTGCGGCTGGACGCGGAGGCCCGGGGCACCCAGCGCAGGCTGCTCCAGCAGGAGCGGGCCGCCCGGGTCGCGGAGGCCGAGTCGGCGGCGCTCGCCGAACGGGCCAGGATCGCGCGGGAGATCCACGACGTCCTGGCGCACAGCCTCTCCGCGCAGCTGGTCCACCTGGAGGCGGCCCGGCTGATGCTGGACCGCGGCGCCGAACGGGAGCAGGTGCGCGAACGGGTGGTCGCCGCCCGGCGGATGGCCCAGGAGGGGCTGGCGGAGACCCGGCAGGCGCTGTCGGCCCTGCGCGGCGAACTGACCCCGGTCGGCGAGTTCCTGGCGGAGCTGGCCGGGCGCGAGCAGGCCGCGCTCTCGGTCGAGGGCACGCCCAGGCCGCTGGCCGCCGAGGCCGGGCTGGCGGTGCGGCGGACCGCGCAGGAGGCGATCACCAACGTCCGCAAGCACGCCCCGGGCGGGCGGGTCGACATCCGGGTCGCCTACCTGGCCGACGTGGTGGAGCTGGAGGTGCGCAACAGCCGTCCGCCGCGCGGCGCCCCGGCCGGCCCGCTGGCCGCCAGCGGCAGCGGGTACGGTCTGCTGGGGATGCGCGAGCGGGCCGAACTGCTCGGCGGAGAACTGCAGGCGGGCGAGGTGGACGGCGGATGGCGGGTGCTGCTGAGGGTGCCGGCGTGAGCGGCGAGCGGCCCATCAGGGTGCTGGTCGCGGACGACCAGACGGTGGTGCGCGAGGGCATCGTGATGCTGCTGGGACTGCTGCCCGGCATCGAGGTGGTCGGGGCGGCGGGGGACGGTGAGGAGGCCGTCCGGATGGTCGCGGAGCTCGACCCCGACGTGGTCCTGATGGACCTTCGGATGCCGCGCTGCGACGGCGTCGAGGCCACCCGCCGGATCCGGGCCGCCCATCCGGCCACCGAGGTGGTGGTCCTCACCACCTACGCCGACGACGACTCGCTCTTCCCCGCGCTGCAGGCCGGTGCCCGCGGCTACCTCACCAAGGACGCCGGGGCCGAGGAGATCGCCCGGGCGGTCGCCGACGTCCGCTCCGGTGCCGGCGCCCTCTCGCCGCAGGTCCAGCGGCGGCTGCTGGACCGTCTCTCCGGGCCGCCCGCGGCATCGGCGCCCCGGGCGCCGTCCGGGCGTCCGGGGGCGTCGCCGCTCCCGGCGCCGCAGTCGCAACCGCAGGCGCAGCCGCCCGCTGCACTGCCGGACGGGCTCACCGTCCGGGAGGCCGAGGTGCTGGCCCTGATCGCCGACGGGCTGTCCAACGCGGAGATCGCCGGGGAGCTCTTCGTCAGCCAGGCCACGGTGAAGACGCACATCAACAACCTGTTCGCCAAGACGGCGGTACGGGACCGCGCGCAGGCGGTGGCCTACGCCTTCCGGCACGGGATCCGGCGCAGTTCGTGATCTGACGGGCCCTCACCTGATTGGGTGAACGTATCTGCAACCCGGCCCGACGGGGCCGGGGAGCGCGGATCCTGGTGCCGTCAGCGCACGACCGGAAGCACCCCCTCCGGGCGGCGAACCCGACGCCCGCCCCGCACGGAGCGTCCCGGCCGTGGAGTACCAGTGGCACAGCAGGAGAGGTTCGACTGGTGGGCCGCCGGGCCCGCGCGGCGCCCGGGACCGCGGAGACGCCTCCCGGCCGCCCGGCCCGGGTCCGGGCCCGGCAAGTTCGCGTCCGCCCGGTCCGCCGCGGCGCCGGCCGCACCCCCCACGCCGGCCGCACCCGCGACGCCGGCCACGGGACAGTCGGCCACCGGACCGTCGGCCACGGGACAGTCGGCCACGGGACAGTCCGCCGCCGTCCCCGCAGCACGGCCGGTGGTACCGCCTCCGGCGCCGGACCCCGCCGGGTCGAAGCCCGTGCCGCCGAGGCCTGGGCCGCCGAAGCCCGTGCAGCCGGAGCCCGTGCCGCCGAGGCCCGTTCCCGCTGCCGTGCCGCCGCCGGTCGCGGCCCCTGCGGCCCCCGCAGCCGTCGAGCCCGGCCAGGTCTACCGCGCGGTCCAGCAGAGCCCGGCCTTCCAGCAGATCCGCCGCGGCTACCGGGGATTCGCCTTCCCCGCCACCGGGCTCTTCCTCGGCTGGTACCTGCTCTACGTCTGCGCCCAGGCGGCCGCGCCCGGTCTGATGCGCCGCCAGGTGGCCGGCCCGGTGAACGTGGCCTGGGTGCTCGGCCTGCTCCAGTTCGCCTCCACCTTCCTGCTGACCTGGCTGTACGCCCGCAACGCCCGCACCGAGCGGGACCGCGCCGCCCTCGGGCTGCGCTGGGACACCCAGGACCAGCTGCGGTGAGCGGCTCCCTCGTCCCGACCGCCGCGGCGCCCGAGGCGGCGGCGGTCGCGGCCACGGCGGACCCCGGTGGGCACCACGGGCTGGCGGTGGCGCTGTTCGCGGTGGTCGTGCTGGTCACCCTGGTGATCACGCTCTGGGCCGGCCGCCGCGGCCAGGCCGCCGAGGACTTCTACGCGGGCGGCCGCGGCTTCGGCCCGCTGCAGAACGGGCTGGCGCTCTGCGGGGACTACCTCTCCGCCGCCTCCTTCCTGGGCGTCACCGGTCTGATCGCGCTCTACGGCTACGACGGGGTGCTCTACAGCATCGGTTTCCTGGTCGCCTGGCTGCTGGTGCTGATGCTGGTCGCCGAACTGGTCCGCAACACCGGCCGCTACACCCTGGCCGACGTGCTGGCGGTCCGGATGCGGCGCCGGCAGGTCAGGGCCGCCACCGGCGCCGCCAGTGTGGTGGTCAGCCTGCTGTACCTGATCGCCCAGATGGTGGGGGCCGGCAGTCTGGTGGCGCTGCTGCTGGGCACCGGCGCAGGGGCGGCCAAGGCCTGGACGATCGTGGGCGTCGGCACCCTGATGATCGTGTACGTCACGGTCGGCGGGATGCGCGCCACCACCTGGATCCAGATCGTCAAGGCGCTCCTGCTGTTGGCAGGTTCGGTGCTGCTGACGGTGCTGGTGCTGGCCCGCTTCCACGGTGACGTGGCCGAGCTGATGCGGTCCGCGGCGCACCACAGCGGCGCGGGGGCGGCCTACCTCGAACCGGGACTGAAGTACGGCGGCGGGCCGACCAGCCGGATCGACTTCGTCAGTCTCGGGCTGGCGCTGGTCCTGGGCACGGCAGGGCTGCCGCACATCCTGAGCCGCTTCTACACGGTGCCCACCGCGCGGGCCGCCCGTCGGTCGACGGTCTGGGTGATCGCCCTGGTGGGCGGGTTCTACCTGATGGCGGTGGTGCTCGGACTCGGCGCGGGCGCGCTGGTCGGCGCACCCGCCATCCGGGCGGCCAATCCGGCCGGGAACACGGCCGTCCCGCTGCTCGCGCTGGATCTGGGCGGGGGCGCCGGCTCGACCGCGGGCGTGGTGCTGTTCGCCCTGATCTCGGCCATCGCGTTCGCCACCATCCTCGCCGTGGTGGCCGGGCTGACCCTGGCCTCCTCGGCCGCGTTCGCGCACGACCTGTACGCCAGGGCCTGGCGGCGCCCCGACGAGCGGGAGGTGACGGAGCGTCAGGAGCTGGTGGCGGCGCGGACGGCCGCGGTGGTGATCGGCGCCGCCGCGATCGTGCTCAGCCTGTTCGCCCAGCGGCTGAACGTGGCCTTCCTGGTCGGCCTCGCGTTCGCCGTGGCGGCCTCGGCCAATCTGCCCACCCTGCTGTTCAACCTGTTCTGGCGGCGCTTCACCAGCCGGGGCGCGGTCTGGTCGGTGTACGGCGGGCTGGTGCCGGCGGTGGTCCTGGTGGCCTTCTCCCCGGTGGTCTCCGGTGCTCCGGGCTCGGTCCTCCCGGGGGTGGACTTCCACTGGTTCCCGCTGGAGAACCCCGGGCTGGTCTCGATCCCGCTGGGCTTCCTGGCCGGCTGGGTCGGGACGCTCACCTCGCGGGAGGAGGCGGACCCGGAGGCGTACGCCGAGCTGGAGGTCAGGTCGCTGACCGGGGCCGGCGCGGTGTGACGCCGGGCCGGCCCCGGCGGGCGCGCGGACCCGCGGACCCGCAGGCTCAGGAGCTCGAGAGGCCAGCAGCTCACGAGGTCAGGAGCTCACGAGGTCAGGGGCTCACGAGGTCAGGATGGTGAGGATCTCGGCGGTGATCTCGTTCTCGTTGCGTTCGAACTCGGGGCCGGTGAGCCGGTCGCGGTCGGCCGGCAGGCCGGTCAGGACCGGGGTGTGCAGATGGCCGCCGGGCAGGGCCGGGGCGAGTTCCAGCCTGAGCCGGTTGCTGCGGTAGGCGACCTCGTTGGAGAGGTAGCCGCCGCCTCCGCCGGCCACCGCCCGGGAGCCCGGCGTCGGGCCGTCGGCGCGGTCCACCGGCTCGCTGCCGCCCGCCGGTATCTCGGTGACCTCGGTGTTCAGCAGGACGGGGTAGGGCGACTGGGTGGCGCGGGTCATCGCGTCGGTCGGCAGCGTGGTGGCGATGAACTCCGGGCCGGGGCCGAGGCCGGGGGCGTCCACCGGGTGGTCGTAGCTGCCGCCGGCGAGCGCCCCCTGGTTGTCCGGGTACGGGTCGGCGGAGCGGGCCCGTCCGGCCCAGGCCTCCAGGGTGAACAGTCCGGGGTAGCCCTGGCTGATGGTGGTGATCCGGTCGGCGCTGCGGGGGCCGGCCGTCATCCGGGGGCCGAACGCGCGCTCCACGATGCCCTGGTCGAAGTCGGCGTAGCGGACCGGCAGCACGACGGCGCGGATCTCGGCCCGGCTGCCGTCCGCGAGGGTGACCTGGCGGCCGTTCAGCCGTAGCGCGGCGGAGCCCGAGGGGTTGGCCGTACGGACGTCGCCGTCCAGGCCGAACGGGTCGAAGCCGCTGATGAACATCCGCCGCACGCCCGGCGCGCCGGTGAACCCGTTGGCGGTCAGGCCGCGCGAGGCGTCCTCGAAGCGGGTCCGCAGGGCCGCCCGGTCGACCGGGAAGTCCGGTTGCCAGGCGGAGAGTTGGGTGGTCATGGTGAGCCGTGTCCAGTACAGCGGGCGGTCGTCGCCCGGTGCGAGGTCGCCGCCCGGGCGGCGACCCTGGGCGCGGTCGACGGCGGACTGCCAGAGCGCCTCGCCCCAGGCGTCCATCAACTGTCCGGCCTCGGCGGGGTTGCGGACGCTGCACAGGGCCGCCGGGAACCGGGTGGTGAAGGTGGCCAGCCCGGCCCGGGCGGTGAAGGCGGCGGTCCTGGGGTCCTGCAGCCTGCTCTGTTCGCGGTCCGGCGCCACGGCGGCGGTCCGGCAGCCGGCCGGCGTGGCTGTCGCGGCGGTGGCGGTGGCGGCGGTGGCCGGCGGTGCGGCGAGGAGGGCGGCGGTGCCGAGCAGCGCGGCGGCCAGCGGGAGTTGGCGGGAGGGTTTCATGCCGTGTGACATTACACTTGCACCTCTCCGGTGGGCAGGGGGCGCGGGGGAGTCCGGCCGGCGGGCCTGCGCCCGGGCCGGCCGGACTCCCGTGCGGGTGGCCCGCCGTCAGTGCGGGCTGGTGCAGGTGGTCGTCTGGAGCTCGGGCCGTCCGGCCGGGCCCCCGGTGGCGCAGACCTGGGAGAGGAACTCGGTGGTGACGGCCGGGGTGCTCACCTGGACCGAGCCGCTCTGGATCCGGGTGGCCGAGGCCACCGTCTCCCACGGGCTGCCCCAGGCGCGCTGGATCTTCACCTCGACCCGGAGGGCGGTCAGCTGGCTGCCTGCGGCATTGATCCGGGCCGAGCCGACGATTCCGGAGCCGGTCGGCTGGTGCCAGGCGCACGGGACGTTGGCGAGGGTCGGACAGGAGGGCTCCGCCGGGGCCGTGGCGCTGGACGGGCCTGCCGCGAGAGCGAGGATCCCGGCCGTTGCCGCCACCAGACTTGCGATACGGGACATCATGGCACTGTTCTCCTTTGAATCAGAGCCGGTTGGCTTTCGCTGCCGAGCATGTCATGTGCGTGACTGCGCGGTCACTGTGGGTTGTCTCACGTTTGTGGAGGCGTCGGAACGTTCGGTCGGGCGTGTCGCCCGGCCGGTCGCCCGCCCGCCCGCCCGGCCAACCGGCCGGCCGGCGCGGCCCCGGGTCCGGCTGCGGGGTCCCGTCCGGGCCGGGCATGCCGAAGGGCGGGTGCCGGGCACCACCGCCCGCCACCCGCCCTTCGCCCCGGTCCGTCAGAGGGGCTCGACCGCGACCACGTCCATCCGTACCGGCCGGCCGGGCGCCTTGCCGCAACTCTCCGGCCTGGGCGGCTCGCTGGCCCCCGCGGTCACCGCGACCCGCCAGCGGCGGCCGTCCCGGTGCGCCACCTCGACGCTCCAGCGGGCGTCGCCGTCCGCCCGCTGAACCAGCGTCAGCTCCTCGGCCCCGGTCTCGCCGGTCAGCTCCCGCACCGCCTGCTCGGCCGCCTGGCCGGGCCGGTCCCAGCAGGACCGCCCGCGGGAGAACTCCGGCACCGTGTGCCCGCCCGCCGTCGCGGTCAGCACCTCCTTGGCTGCGGCCCCGCTGAGGCGTCCGTACGCGTACCCGAACGGCAGTACCAGCATGGTCGGGGAGAACCGGTGGCCGCCGAGGTGGGTGACCTCCCAGACCTCGCCCAGGTCGGCGCCCGCCAGTTCGGCGGCCAGCGGGCGGCCGAGCAGGGCGCAGCAGCGGTCGCGTCGGCCGTTGGTGCACACCAGGGCGATCGGCTCGCCGGGGTGCTCGGCGCCCAGGCCGCCGTGGTCGCCGGCGCCGAGTGCGGCGAGGTCGAGGCCGAGCAGCTCGGCGGGGTCGGCGACGGTCAGCCGGCGGACCCAGGAGGCGCCCGGCCGGGTGTGCGCGACGATCACCTGGTGGCGCGGGGCGGGCGGCGCGTCGGCGTGCCGGCCCGGGCGGCGGATCAGGGCGACCCGGACGCCGGTGCCGGCGGCGGCCCGGTCCAGGGCGCTCCCCAGGTCCGGGTCCAGATGGCTCTCGGTGAGCGCCTTCGCGCCCCACGGCCCGGCCTGTTCGACCAGCAGCCAGGTGGCGGCGGTCGCCGCGGTGGCGGCCAGTGGCTCGGTCAGCTCGCGGGACAGCGTGGTGCAGGTGCTCACCCTGCCAACCCTACCGGCGGGGGCGGGCCCGGCATCCGCGCCCGCCGCGGCGGGCGCCGCACGGCCGGACCGGGTGCGCGGCCGCCGTCCCGCCGTGCCGCCGCGATGGTGCGATGGTGCGATGGCGAACCGATCCGGCGGGCGTGCGGGCGGGCCCCGCCCCGACCGTCGGGGCACCTGGCTATGCTGATCGGACTTGTCATTGCTTGACCAGTCCTTGGGGGAGTTTTGGGGTCGTTCTTCTCGGTCCAAGTGGGAGATCTCGACAAATTGCTGGCGGATCTTCACAGAAGTCAGGACGAGCTCCGCACCGCGCTGAACGCGATGCGCGACACCGGCCCGAAGACCACCGGCAGCGGAGCGCTCGACCACGCCTGCGACGAGTTCCACGACAGCTGGGACGACGCCATCAAGAAGATCGCGGACTCCACCCAGCAGGTCGAGGAGGGCCTGACCATCACCAGGAAGGCCTACGTCGAGACCGACCAGGTCATCCGCGACGCCTTCGCCGGCGGTGCCGGATGAGCGACGCCGCCGACTTCCCCGCCCTCGGCTTCGACCCCGCCCCCGGCAACCCCGGCAGCGTCGACACCCTGGTGAGCAGGCTGAACACGGCGGCCGGCGCGCTGGAGAGCGCGCACCGCACGCTCTCCTCGCTGACCCGGGTCGGCGGCTCCTGGCAGGGCGACGCCGCACAGGCCTTCGCCGCCAAGGTCACCGAGCTGCCCGGCCTGCTGCAGGACAGCGACGACGCCGTCCGCACCGCCGCGGGCCAACTCGACTCCTGGCGCGGCCAACTGGTCTCCTTCCAGGACACCGCCCGCCGCTACGAGGCCGACGCGCAGGCCGCCAAGCAGCGGTGCGAGCGGTGCGAGGCCGCCAAGGACCAGGCCGACAGCCGCTACAACTCGGCCGCCGACGCCCCCGCCTTCCGGCTGGGCGGACAGTTCTTCGCGGACGACGCCCAGCTGAAGGAGGCCCAGGCGCAGATCGACGCGGCCCAGCGCGAGCTGAACGCGGCCGGCGAGGAACTCGACGACGCCAAGCGCTCCCTGGACGACGCCAAGGACGCCTTCGAGGCCATCGTCAAACAGGCGAAGGAGCTCAAGGAGGACCACCAGGACGCCGCCGCCAAGGTGGCCAAGGCCCTGCGCAAGGCCAACCAGAACGCCCCCAGCACCAGCATGTGGGACAAGTTCAAGGACTCCCTGCAGCGGGCCGGCCACGCCATCAAGGAGTGGGCCACCAAGCACGCCGACCTGCTGAAGAAGATCGGCGACTGGATGTCGATCGCCTCCACGGTGCTGGGCGTGGCGGCGCTGTGCACGCTGTGGTTCCCACCGTTGTCCGGCGCCCTCGCGCTGGCCGGGGGAGTGCTGTCGGCGGGTGCGCTGGCCACGCACGGGATGGCGAAGCTCGGCGGCGCCGACGTCAGCGCGATGGACCTGATCGGCGACGGGCTCGGCGTGGTCCCGTTCGGGAAGTTCGCCGGTACCGCGATCAAGGGCAGCACCAAGGTGGTGACCAAGGTGGGCGCCGAGGTGGTCGAGAACGGCCAGAAGATCACCCGGGCCGTGCAGGTCATCGACGGTGCGGACGCCGCTGCCCGGATCACCGGGAGGCTCGGCGACGCGGTGCACACCCTGCCCCGGGTCACCCGGATCGGCGGTGAGGTCGTCCAGGACGGCGTCGACATCATCGCCAAGAAGGGCAACAAGATCGCCCTCGCCTGGGAGAAGCACGTCGCCGACAACATGGGCGCCTCGTTCAAGGAGAAGCGGCTGAGCGACCTGGTCACCCGGGTCCCCGGGCTGGACCGGCTGCCCGGCCTGTCCGCGGCCATCCGGGCCGACGGCACCCTCGACCCGCTGTCCTGGTGGTCCCGCGGCCCGCAGGTGGTCGCGGGCGGCTGGGGCGTCGTGGACGGTGTCCGCACCATGTTCTCCGGCGATTAGGACGGTGGCGTCATGGCAGACCAGTTCATCCCGCACGGCCCGGCGCGGGGCCGGTTCGGCGCAGCCGTCCCCGCCGCCTTCGTCCAGGGCGAACCCAGGCCGAGGACCCGGCTGGTGCTGTGGTTCTTCGCCCAGTGGATCGTGCTGCCGATCGATCTCCTCTGGCGGCCCGCCCTGGTGCTGGTGCTGCTCGTCCTCGACTACCAGGGCAACAGCGGCCCGCAGCCCCGGTTCGGCACCGGCTGGGCCCGCCGTCTCGGACCGGCCCGGTTCGGCCGGGAGTGGCGGCGCGACCCGGTGGTCTGGGAAGCCCATCTGCGGACCCGGCTGGCGGTGGTGGCAGCCGCCCAGCAGCGGGCCGCCGCGGACCCCGCCGCGACCGTCAGGTGGGAGGGCCGGCTCCGCCGCATCGACTCACTGCCCTACTGGTACCTGGGGCGCGACGACTTCGGCACCCTCTCGCTGGACCGGATCCTCGCCGTCTGCGCGGCCGAGGGCATGCCCGGCTGGGGACCGGCCGGGCCCACCGTCCAACAGCGCAACGCCTTCCACCGGCAACCCTGACCGTCGGCCGGGCACCCGGTGCGGTCTGTAGGGCCGGTGCCGGGCGCCCGTCGGCGCGCCGGGAGCACCCCGAGACAGAGAGTCAGCCATGCCCAACGAGCAGCCCGCGGCGGCCGGCCGGAGCGCCGCCGACCGGGGATTCACCTTCCGTGTCCCCGTGCACTTCCACGACCTGGGGATGCACCTGACCGACCAGGAGCGCTGGGAGCACCTGGACGAACTCGCCTGCGAGATCTGGTCCGGCGGAACCACCGACCAGCGGCAGGGCGTGCGGACGCTGTACGCGGACATCGCGGATGCCGCCGCCGAGGACGGCGCGCTGTACGCCGGGGTGGCGCTGTTCGCCACCGAGGACGACCGGATCAGCACCGCCTCGCTGATCGTCCGGGCCGACCCGATCGACGACGGCGACCCGGAGATGATCATCGCCACGCTGCAGGAGACGCTCTCGCTCAACCCGAGCAGCGACGTGCGCCGGGTGGAGGCCGAGGCGGGCCCCGCCGTCCTCGCCTTCACCGGGGTGGAGTGGCAGCCGCAGGCACCCGAGGACGCGGCCGGTGACCCGCCGCCGCTGACCATGGCCCGGGTCGAGGCGTACCTCCCGCTGCCCGACCTCGGCACCCTGCTGGTCCTCGCCCTGACCACCTCGTCGCTGCCCGAACTGCCCGACTACGTGGCACTGCTCGCGCAGACCACGGAGTCGGTCCGGCGCCTCGACGAGACCGGCCCGGCCGGGCTCCCGGCGCAGCCGGGCACCGAGGCCGCCAAGCGCGTCGAAGCAGCCTTCGGCTGACCGCACCTGCCCCGGACACGACGACGGGGGCGCCCGTGTGGCGCCCCCGTCGTCGTGTCCCGCCGTTACACCCGGCCGCCGATTGCGGCGATCCGGCCCGTCACCGGGGAGCCCGAGCCGTCGCGGCGCGGGTCCCGCTCGGGCAGCTGCACCGGCGTGCCGTTGGCGGCCGAGGCCAGGGCCGGCTCCGCGCCCGCCCAGGCGAACGCCAGGGCGTCCTCGCCGCGCAGGAAGCGCTGGCAGCGCACGCCGCCGGTGGCCCGGCCCTTGCGCGGGTACAGCTCGAACGGCGTGACCTTCCAGCTGGTCTGCTCACCGCCGCTGAGCGTGCCCGACGCGGTCGCCACCGAGACCACCACCGCGTCCGCCGCCGGGTCCACCGCCGTGAACGACAGCACCCGGGCGCCGTCCGACAGCTTGATGCCCGCCATCCCGCCGGCCGGCCGGCCCTGCGGCCTGACCTGCCCCGCCGGGTAGCGCAGCAGCTGGGCGTCGGAGGTGATGAAGACCAGGTCCTCCTCGCCGGTGCGCAGCTCCACCGCGCCGACCACCGAGTCGCCGTCCTTGAGGGCGATCACCTCGAACTCGTCCTTGTTCGCGGGCCACTCCGGCACCACGCGCTTGACCACGCCCTGCGCCGTGCCCAGCGCCAGACCGGGCGAGGACTCGTCCAGGGTGGTCAGCGCCAGCGCCCGCTCGTCCGCCTCCAGCCGCAGGAACTCGCTCACCGCGGCCCCGCCGGCCAGCGCCGAGGTACCCGGCGGCAGCGCCGGCAGGTCGATCACCGGCAGCCGCAGCACCCGGCCCGCGGTGGTCACCACGCCGATGTCGGCCCGGGCGGTGGCCGGTACCGCGGAGGCCACCGCGTCCTGCTTGGCCCGCGCGCCGCCCGCCTCGGACGGCTCCCCGTCCGAGGTCCGGGCGAGCAGGCCGGTCGAGGACAGCAGCACCCGGCACGGGTCGTCCGCCACCTCCAGCGGCACCGACAGGGCCGCGCTCGGCACCGCGCCCGCCTCCAGCAGCACGGTGCGCCGCTCGGTGCCGAACTGCTTCGACACCGCGCCCAGCTCGCCGGAGACCACGTTGCGCAGCTTGGTGTCCGACTCCAGGATCTCGGTGAGCTCCTGGATCTCCTTGGTGAGCTTGGCCTGCTCGGTCTCCAGCTCCACCCGGTCGAACCTGGTCAGCCGGCGCAGCGGGGTGTCCAGGATGTACGCGGTCTGGGTCTCCGACAGCCCGAACCGCGCCATCAGGCGGTCCTTCGCCTGCGCGGCGTCGTCGCTGGAGCGGATGATCGCGATGACCTCGTCGATGTCGACCAGCGCGATCAGCAGGCCCTCGACCAGGTGCAGCCGGTCCTGCCGCTTGCCCCGGCGGAACTCGCTGCGCCGGCGGACCACCTCGAAGCGGTGGTCGACGTAGACCTCCAGCAGCTCCTTCAGGCCCAGCGTCAGCGGCTGGCCGTCGACCAGCGCCACGTTGTTGATGCCGAAGGTCTCCTCCATCGGCGTCAGCTTGTACAGCTGCTCCAGCAGCGCCTCGGGCACGAAGCCGTTCTTGACCTCGATCACCAGCCGCAGGCCGTGCTGGCGGTCGGTCAGGTCCTTGACGTCCGCGATGCCCTGCAGCTTCTTCGCGCCGACCAGGTCCTTGATCTTCGCGATCACCTTCTCCGGCCCGACGGTGTACGGCAGTTCGGTGACCACGATGCCCTTGCGGCGGGCCGTCACCGCCTCCACCGACGCGGTCGCCCGGATCTTGAAGGTGCCGCGGCCCGACTCGTACGCGTCGCGGATGCCGGAGAGCCCGACGATCCGGCCGCCGGTCGGCAGGTCGGGACCCGGGATGAAACGCATCAGCGTCTCCAGGTCCGCGCCCGGGTGCTTGATCAGGTGCCGGGCGGCGGCGACCACCTCCGCCAGGTTGTGCGGCGGCATGTTGGTCGCCATCCCGACCGCGATCCCGGACGCGCCGTTGACCAGCAGGTTCGGGAAGGCCGCCGGGAGCACCGACGGCTCCTGCTCGCTGCCGTCGTAGTTGGGTGCGAAGTCGACGGTGGCCTCGTGGATCGACTCCACCATCGCCATCGACGCCGAGGTCAGCCGCGACTCGGTGTACCGCATCGCGGCCGGCGGGTCGTCGTTGCCCAGCGAACCGAAGTTGCCGTGGCCGTCGATCAGCGGCAGCCGCATCGAGAACGGCTGCGCCATCCGCACCACGGAGTCGTAGATCGAGGCGTCGCCGTGCGGGTGCAGGCGGCCCATCACCTCGCCGACCAGGCGGGCGCACTTGACGTGGCCGCGCTCGGGGCGCAGGCCCATCTCGTTGGCCTGGTACAGGATGCGCCGGTGCACCGGCTTGAGACCGTCCCGCGCGTCCGGCAGGGCGCGCGAGTAGATCACCGAGTAGGCGTACTCGAGGAACGAGCCCTGCATCTCGTCCACGACGTCGACATCGAGGATCCGCTCCTCGAAGTCACCGGGCGGCGGGGTGGGCGAACTGCGGCGGGCCATCGCGGCGGGGCTCCCTTGCGTCTGTCGGGCGTCTGTCGGCGGCGTCAGATCCTGTCGGACCGAGTCTGTGACAACTGAGTCGAACCGTACCCGGGCACGGCGCCCCCCATTGTGGACCCTCCGGCTGACAGCCCGAGCCGCAGGCCACCCCCCTCCCCGCCGCGGCTCCGGGGACCGCCGCACCCGGACCGCCCGCGCCCGCCGGCTTCCGCCCGTGGCGAACGCGCGCCGCGCGCGGACACATCACGCCCGGCTGCGCGTTACACCACAATGGGGGAACGCGATCCGCCCCCCGACCAGACCGAAGACGGGAAGCCTCCCGCCTCCACGGACGACTCCCGCTTCCCGAAAGGACCGGAACCGCATGGCCAACCCGGCTCCCGCCTCCGCCCGAGGCCTCGCCATCACCGAACACCGCCTGGCCAACGGCCTGCGGGTGGTGCTCTCCGAGGACCACCTCACCCCGGTCACCGCCGTCTGCCTCTGGTACGACGTCGGCTCCCGGCACGAGGTCAAGGGCCGGACCGGTCTGGCCCACCTGTTCGAGCACCTGATGTTCCAGGGCTCCGCCAACGTCTCCAACAACGGCCACTTCGAACTGGTCCAGGGCGCCGGCGGCTCGCTCAACGGCACCACCAGCTTCGAACGCACCAACTACTTCGAGACCATGCCGGCCCACCAGCTGGAGCTCGCGCTCTGGCTGGAGGCCGACCGGATGGGCTCGCTGCTCGCCGCGCTCGACGACGCCTCGATGGAGAACCAGCGCGACGTCGTCAAGAACGAACGCCGCCAGCGCTACGACAACGTGCCCTACGGCACCGCCTTCGAGAAGCTCACCGCGCTCTCCTTCCCGGACGGCCACCCGTACCACCACACCCCGATCGGCTCGATGGCCGACCTGGACGCGGCCACCCTGGAGGACGCCCGCGCGTTCTTCCGGACCTACTACGCGCCCAACAACGCGGTGCTGTCCATCGTCGGCGACCTCGACCCCGAGCAGACCATCGCCTGGGTGGAGAAGTACTTCGGCACCATCCCCGCCCACGACGGCAAGCAGCCGCCGCGCGACGGCACCCTCCCCGACACCATCGGCCGCGAGATCGCCGAGACCGTCCACGAGGACGTCCCGTCCCGTGCGCTGATGGCCGCCTACCGGCTCCCGCACGACGGCACCCGCGAGGCCGACGCCGCCGACCTGGCGCTCACCATCCTCGGTTCCGGCGAGTCCAGCCGCCTCTACAACCGCCTGGTCCGGCACGACCGCACCGCCGTCGCCGCCAGCTTCGGCCTGCTGCGGCTGGCCGGCGCGCCCTCGCTCGGCTGGCTGGACGTGAAGACCTCCGGCGACGCCACCATCGAGCAGATCCGCTCCGCCGCCGACGAGGAGCTCGCCCGGTTCGCCGCCGAGGGCCCGACCGCCGCCGAACTCGAGCGCGCCCAGGCCCAGATCGAACGCGAGTGGCTCGACCGCCTCACCACCGTGGCCGGCCGCGCCGACGAACTCTGCCGGTTCGCCGTGCTGTTCGGCGACCCGAAGCTGGTCAACACCGCCCTCACCAAGGTCCTCGACGTCACCGCGGAGGAGGTCCGGGCCGTCGCCGCCGCCCGCCTCCACCCCGAGAACCGCGCCGTCCTGGTGTACGAGCCCACCACCGCGGACGACAGCGCCGACCACGACCCGACCGGCGACCACACCACCGAGGAGACGGCGGCATGAGCAC
This sequence comes from Kitasatospora sp. NEAU-CNBT7, assembly GCF_057220535.1. Lineage (NCBI taxonomy): Bacteria > Bacillati > Actinomycetota > Actinomycetes > Kitasatosporales > Streptomycetaceae > Kitasatospora > Kitasatospora sp. NEAU-CNBT7. The sequence continues at coordinate 125,503 of NZ_JBXQQB010000024.1, forward strand.
CGACCCCACCCCCGCCATGACCTTCCACCCGCAGCCGCAGCCCGGCACGCCCACCCCGTGGGCCTTCCCGGCCCCGGAGCGGGGTGCGCTCGCCAACGGCGTCACGGTGCTGCACTGCCACCGCCCCGGCCAGCAGCTGGTCGCCGTCGACCTGATCCTCGACGCCCCGCTCGCCGCCGAGCCGGCCGCCCAGGAAGGCGTCGCCAACATCCTCGCCCGGGCCCTCAGCGAGGGCACCGACACCCTCAGCGCCGAGGAGTACGCCGGCGAGCTGGAGCGGGCCGGCGCCACCCTGGACGCCCACGCCGACCACGCCGGCCTGCGGGTCTCCCTGGAGGTCCCCGCCTCCCGGCTGGAGCGCGGCCTCACCCTGCTCGGCGACGCGCTGCGCGCCCCCGCGCTGCCCGCCGACGAGATCGAGCGCCTGGTCGCCAACCGCCTCGACGAGATCGTCCACGAGCAGGCCAACCCGGCCCGCCGCTCCGCCAAGGCGCTGTACGCGACGCTGTTCGACGCCGCCGACCGGCTCTCCCGCCCCCGGGCCGGCACCGCCGACACCGTACGGGCCATCGACCGGGCGGCCGTCAAGGCCTTCTACGACGCCCATCTGCGGCCGTCCACCGCCACCGCCGTGGTCGTCGGCGACCTCACCGGCATCGACCTGCTGCCGCTGCTGGAGGAGACCCTCGGCCGCTGGAGCGCCGCCCCGGCCGCCACCACCGCGCACGCCCCGGTCACCGCCGACGACGCCGGCCGGGTGGTCATCGTCGACCGCCCCGGCTCGGTCCAGACCCAGCTGCTGATCGGCCGGATCGGACCGGACCGCCACGACCCGGCCTGGGCCGCGCAGATCCTCGGCACCTACTGCCTCGGCGGCACCCTCACCTCCCGGCTGGACCGCGTCCTGCGCGAGGAGAAGGGCTACACCTACGGCGTGCGGGCCTTCGCCCAGCCGCTGCGCTCGCCCGCCGACGGCTCCGGCCGCGCGATGCTGGCGATCAGCGGCTCCGTCGACACCGCCTCCACCGCGCCGGCCCTCGCCGACACCTGGACGATCCTGCGCAAGCTCGCCGCCGAGGGCCTCACCGACGCCGAGCGCGAGGAGGCCGTGCAGTTCCTGGTCGGCGTCGCCCCGCTGAAGTTCGAGACGGCCGGCTCGGTCGCCGCCACCCTGGCCGACCAGGTCGAGCAGAACCTGCCCGACGGCTACCAGGCCCAGGTCTACCGGGAGCTCGCCGAACTCGGCACCGCGGCCGCCACCGACGCCGTGGTCGCCGCGTTCCCGCCGGACCGCCTGGTCACCGTCCTGGTGGGCGACGCCTCGGTGATCGCCGACCCGGTCAAGGAACTCGGCATCGGCGACGTCACCGTGATCGCCAACTGACCTGCGGTCAGCGGCCGACGGGCCCGGCGGAGCAGCCGCTCCGCCGGGCCCTCGCACGTCCGGCGCCCGGTGCGCCGCGCCGCGGTGGCGAATTTGCGTTGCGACGGCGACCCGCGCTGTGGGTAGATGGCTCCCGCAGGCGCTGCGACGACATCACGGAAGGAGGCGGTCACCATGCGGGTCGAGCCCACCTCTCAACGCTCCCCACGACGACCGGCCTTCCGACGTCCGTCCGCCCGGCCGCTGTCGGTCTGAGCGCGGCACCACCCGAACTTCCCCGAGCCACGCCGGGACATCTCGCGCGGCGATTCTCCTACCCTTGAACCAGTCGACCCTGGGAGGTCGTACCACCATGTCGTACACCGAGGTACCCGGCGTCCGCGTCCCGATCCGGATGTGGACCGACCCGGCCACCGTCGAGAGCCAGGCCATGGACCAGCTGCGCAACATCAGCACGCTGCCCTGGCTGCACGGCCTCGCCGTGATGCCCGACGTCCACCTGGGCAAGGGCGCGACGGTCGGCTCCGTGATCGCGATGAAGGGGGCGGTCTGCCCGGCCGCGGTCGGCGTCGACATCGGCTGCGGGATGACCGCCGTCAAGACCTCGCTCACCGCGAAGGACCTGCCGGACGACCTGTCCCGGCTGCGCTCCAAGATCGAGGCGGCCATCCCGGTCGGCCGCGGCCTGCACGCCGACCCGGTCGACCCGGGCAAGCTGCACGGTTTCGCGACCGGCGGCTGGGACGACTTCTGGAGCCGGTTCGACGCGATCGCGCCCGAGGTGAAGTGGAAGCGCGAGCGGGCGGCCCAGCAGATGGGAAGCCTCGGCGGTGGCAACCACTTCGTCGAGGTCTGTGTCGACACGACCGACGCGGTCTGGCTGATGCTGCACTCCGGTTCCCGCAACATCGGCAAGGAGCTGGCGGAGCACCACATGACGGTGGCCCGTTCGCTGCCGCACAACCAGGGTCTGATCGACCGTGACCTCGCCGTCTTCATCGCGGACACCCCGCAGATGGCGGCCTACCGGCAGGACCTGTTCTGGGCGCAGGAGTACGCCAAGAACAACCGGGCCATGATGATGGCGCTGTTCCAGGACGTCGTGCGGCGCGAGTTCCCGAGGGCGAAGGTGGCCTTCGACGAGGTGATCAGCTGCCACCACAACTACGTGGCGGAGGAGCGGTACGACGGGGTGGACCTGCTGGTCACCCGCAAGGGCGCGATCCGGGCCGGCTCGGGCGACTACGGGATCATCCCGGGCTCGATGGGCACCGGCTCGTACATCGTCCGCGGTCTCGGCAACCCGGCCTCGTTCAACTCGGCCTCGCACGGCGCCGGCCGCAAGATGAGCCGGACGGCGGCGAAGAAGCGCTTCACCGCGCGCGACCTGGCCGAGCAGACCAAGGGCGTGGAGTGCCGCAAGGACTCCGGCGTGGTCGACGAGATCCCGGGTGCGTACAAGCCGATCGAGCGGGTCATCGCCCAGCAGAAGGACCTGGTCGAGGTGGTCGCCCAGCTGAAGCAGGTCGTCTGCGTGAAGGGCTGAGGGGCACGGGCCGGGGCCCGGGTGCGGTTCGCCGCGCCCGGGCCCCCGTCGTGCGCCCCGGCACCGGACGCTGCCGCCCGACCGGCCACAATGGCCCCCGTGGACTACCAGGGACTGCTGCACGACGTGATGGACCAGGCGCTGCGGGGCGAGGCCCGGGGCCGGGTCGCGGACTACATCCCGGCGCTGGCCGAGGTCGATCCGGGCCGGTTCGGGATGGTGATCGCGACGGTGGACGGCGAGGTGTTCGGGGCCGGGGACTGGGAGCAGCCGTTCTCCGTCCAGTCGGTGTCGAAGCTGTTCACCCTGGCGCTGGCGATGGCCGAGGGCGGCGAGGGACTGTGGCGCGGGGTGGGGCGGGAGCCGTCCGGGAACCCGTTCAACTCGCTGGTGCAGCTGGAGACGGAGCACGGGATCCCGCGCAACCCGTTCATCAACGCGGGCGCGCTGGTGGTGACGGACCGGCTGCTGGAGCTGACCGGTGACGCGGCGGGCGCGGTCCGCGAGTTCCTGCGGGCGGAGTCCGGCAACCCGCTGGTGGACACGGACGACGCGGTGGCCTCCTCGGAGGCCCGGCACGGGCACCGCAACGCCGCGCTGGCGCACTTCATCGCCGACTACGGCAACCTGCGCAACCCGGTCGACAGCGTGCTGGTCCACTACTACGCGCACTGCGCGATCACGGCGAGCTGCCGGGACCTGGCGATGGCGGGGCTGTTCCTGGCCCGGCACGGGATAAGGATGGACGGTTCGCGGCTGCTGACGCGTAGTGAGGCGAAGCGGATCAACGCGGTGCTGCTGACCTGCGGGACGTACGACGCCGCGGGCGAGTTCGCGTTCCGGGTCGGCCTGCCGGGCAAGAGCGGGGTGGGCGGGGGAGTGCTGGCGGTGCTGCCGGGCCGCGGTTCGGTCTGCGTGTGGAGCCCGGGGCTGGACGCGGCCGGGAACTCGGTGCTGGGGGTGGCTGCGCTGGACGCGCTGACGACCGCGACCGGCTGGTCGGTGTTCTAGGCACCCTCCGCACCGGCACGCCGAAGGGGTGCCCCGCACTGCGCGGGGCACCCCTTCGGCGTGGTGCGGGAGCGGCCGGTCAGGCGGCGGGCAGCTCGTCGAGGCCCTCCTGGACCAGCTTGGCGACCCGGTCCAGCGCCGCGTCGGCGCCGTCCGCGTCCGAGGCGAGCACCACGGTGTCGCCGCCCTGGGCGCCGAGGCCGAGCAGGCCGAGCATCGAGCCGGCGTTGACGGGGCTGCCGCCTTCCTTGGCGATGGTCATCGGCAGGCCGGTGGAGGTCACGGCGCGGACGAAGACGGAGGCGGGACGGGCGTGCAGGCCCTCGGCCCAACCGATGGTGACGCGGCGCTCGGCCATGAGACGTGCCTTTCAGGTGGTGCTGGTACGCGCTGGTGCGTGCTGAGACAGCAAGGTTGTCTAGACCAGTGTTGCATGCCCGGCCCCCGGCGGCGCGCCCCGCCACGCACCTCCGCCCCCGCGGCCGCCCGCGCCGCCGGCCCGCCCCGCCGCACGGCCGGCGCCATCCGGCCCGCCGCCGGATAACCTGACCACCGTGGACGACTCCGCGGCCCGCCCCCCGCACCGGGGCGACGAGCACGGCTATCCCCGGCACTGGGAGGCCGACGTACTGCTGCGCGACGGCGGGACGGCCAGGATCCGGCCGATCACCGAGGCCGACGCCGAGCGCCTGGTGGAGTTCTACGAACAGGTCTCCGACCAGTCCAAGTACTTCCGCTTCTTCGCGCCCTACCCGCGGCTGTCCGACAAGGACGTCCGCCGCTTCACCCACCACGACTACGTCAACCGGGTCGGCCTCGCCGTGGTGGTCCGCGACCGCTTCATCGCCACCGTCCGCTACGACCGGATCGACGCCGACGGCCGCCCCTCCACCACCGGCACCGACGCCGAGGTGGCCTTCCTGGTGCAGGACGCCCACCAGGGCCGCGGCGTCGCCTCCGCCCTGCTGGAGCACATCGCGGCCGTCGCCCAGGAGCGCGGCATCCGCCGCTTCACCGCCGAGGTGCTGCCCGAGAACCGCAAGATGGTGAAGGTCTTCACCGACGCCGGCTACACCCAGCACCGCAGCATCGCCGACGGCGTGGTGCACCTGGAGTTCGACCTGGAGCCCACCGCGGCCTCGCTGGCCGTGATGCGCGCCCGCGAGCACCGCGCCGAGGCCCGCTCGGTGCAGCGGCTGCTCACCCCGCGCTCGGTCGCGGTGGTCGGGGTCTCCCGCAACCCGGCCTCGGTCGGCCGTTCGCTGCTGCGCGACCTGGCCGGGTTCCACGGCCCGGTCTACGCGGTCAACCGCAGCGCGCCGCCCGGCACCGACCTGGAAGGGGTGCCCAGCCACCGTTCGCTGCGCGAGATCCGCGACGCGGTCGACCTCGCCGTGATCGCCGTCCCCGAGCCGGGCGTGGCCGCCGCCGTCGCCGAGTGCGGGGCGCACGGCGTGCAGGGCCTGGTGGTGGTCACCGCCGGGTACGCCGAGACCGGGCCGGAGGGACGGGACCGGCAGCGGGCCCTGGTCCGCCAGGCCAGGGCCGCCGGGATGCGGGTGGTCGGCCCGAACGCGTTCGGCCTGATCAACACCGACCCCGAGCGCCCGCTGAACGCCTCGCTCGCCCCGGTGCTGCCCGAACGCGGCCCGTTCGGCCTGTTCTGCCAGTCCGGCGCGATCGGCGTCGCCCTGCTGGAGGCCGCCCACCGCCGCGGCCTCGGCGTCTCCTCCTTCGCCTCGGTCGGCAACCGCGCGGACGTCTCCGGCAACGACTGGCTGCAGTACGGCGAGGAGGACGAGGCCACCGAGGTCCTGCTGCTGTACCTGGAGTCCTTCGGCAACCCCCGCAAGTTCACCCGGATCGCCCGCCGGCTGGCCGCCGCCAAGCCCGTGGTGGTCCTCAAGGGCGCCCGGCACACCGGCAGCCTGCCGCCCGGCCACGCCGTCCAGCCCGCCGCCGGACGGCTGCGCGACGCCACCGTGGACGCCCTGTTCCAGCAGGCCGGGGTGGTCCGGGTGGACACCATCACCGAACTGTTCGACACCGGCGAGCTGCTCGCCGGACAGCCGCTGCCGGCCGGCGACCGGGTCGCGGTGGTCGGCAACTCCGACTCGCTCGGCCTGCTCACCCACGACGCCTGCCTCACCGCCGGGCTGCGCCCGCGCACCCCGGTCGACCTGACCACCGCCGCCACCGGCGAGAACTTCCGGATCGCCCTGCACACCGCGCTGCGCGACCCCGGCGTGGACGCGGTGATCGCGGTCGCCATCCCGCCGATCGGCGTCCAGGGCCCCGGCCCCGACCAGGAGCTGCGCACCGACGACCCGGAGATCGCCGCGGCGCTGCTGGACGCCGCCGTCCTCGGCCGCGAGCTCGGCAAGCCGCTGCTGCTCACCCACCTCGCGCTGACCGGCCTCGCGGAGCGCCTGCGGCCCGGCCGGATCCCCGCCTACCCGGCCCCGGAACGGGCCGTGCACGCGCTCGCCGACGCCGTCTCGTACGCCGACTGGCGCCGCCGGACCGCCGAGGCCGAGCAGACCGCCCGGGTGCCCGAACTGGACGGCATCGACGAGGCCGGCGCCCGGGAGCTGGTCGAGGCGGCCCTGAGCACCCCGGCCGCGGTGGCCGCCCGCACCCAGCCCGGCGGCGCCCGGGTCACCCTCCCCGAGGCCGACGCGCTGAGCCTGCTCGCGCGCTACGGGATCGAGGTCAGCCTGGCGGTCCCGGCCCCGGACGAGGAGAGCGCGGTGCGCGCCGCGGCCGCGCTCGGCTACCCGGTCGCCCTGAAAGCCACCGCCGAGCACCTGCGGCACCGCCCCGACCTGGGCAGCGTCCGGCTGGACCTGACCGGCGAGAGCGAGCTGCGCCGGGCCCACCGCGAGCTGGACGGTCTGCTCGGCGGCGCCGGCCGGGCCCGGCTGGTGGTGCAGCGGCTCGCGCCGCGCGGGGTGGACACCGTGATCGGCGCCACGGTGGACCCGGCGGTCGGCGCCATCCTGTCGTTCGGGCTGGCCGGCGCACCCTCCGAACTGCTCGGCGACCTGGCGCACCGGCTGGTGCCGGCCACCGACCGGGACGCCGCCGAACTGATCCGCGAGGTGCGGGCCGCGCCGCTGCTGTTCGGCTGGCGGGGGGCCGCGCCGGTCGACACCGGGGCGCTGGAGGAACTGCTGCTGCGGGTGTCGCGGCTGGTGGACGACCTGCCGGAGGTGGCCTCGGTCGACCTCGAACCGGTGGTGGTGGCCCCGCGCGGGCTGGCGGTGCTGGGCGCGCGGGTGCGGATCGCGCCCCTGCCGGTCCGGACCGATCTGGGGCCGCGCGCCATGAGCACCCTGTAACCTTTCGTGGTTGCGCCTCTGAGACGGGGTGCCCAAGGCCCGGAAGCTCGGCGCAGTGCCGCCCGCTTCGTCGGCGGGACATGCCAGGATGGAGTTATGGCCAAGACCGGTACCACCACCACGCAGGACCTGCGGTCCGCGATCGAGCGCAGCGGCTACTACCCGGCGCTGGTGTCCGAGGCGGTCGAGTCCGCGGTGGGCCCCGAGCCGATCAGCTCCTACCTGGTGCACCAGGAGACCACCTTCGACGCCAACGAGGTGCGCCGGCACGTCACCGTGCTGGTGCTGACCTCGTCACGCTTCGTGGTGAGCCACACCGACGAGCAGAACGGCGACGCGGGCAACCCGGTGCCGTACGCCACCACCTCGACCGAGACGGTCCGGCTGGACCGGATCAACTCGGTGGTGGTCAGCCGCATGGTCGCCAACCCCGAGACGTACACCCCCGGCACGCTGCCGCGGGAGGTCGTGCTGACCATCGGCTGGGGTGCGGTGCAGCGCCTCGACCTGGAGCCGGCCGGCTGCTCGGACCCGAACTGCGAGGCCGACCACGGCTACACCGGTTCGGCCACCGCCGACGACCTGTCGCTGCGGGTCAGCGAGGCGGGGGACGGTCCGGAGACGGTCGCCCAGGCGCTGGTGTTCGCCCGGGCGCTGTCCGAGGCGACCGTCGCCGACCGGGGCTGAGGCCGCCTGCGCATGCCCTACCTCGACTACGACTCCTTCGAGATCCTCGACCCGTCCGACGCCCCCGTGCCCGCGTACGGCAGCGGTTCGCTGGCCGACCTGCTGCCGGCGGTGGCGGCCGGGCTCGGCGTGGACGGCTTCCGCAGCGGTCTGGTGCTGGAACCGGCCGACCGGGTCTGCGTGTTCCTGGTCGACGGGATGGGCTGGGAGCTGATCCGCCGCCACCCGGAGTACGCGCCGTTCCTGACCTCCCTGATGGCCGGGGCCAACCCGATCACCGCGGGGTTCCCGTCCACCACGGCGACCTCGCTGGCCTCGGTCGGCACCGGCACCCCGCCCGGCCTGCACGGCCTGGCCGGGTACACGGTGGCGGTGCCGGGTGCCGGGTACCTGATGAACCAGCTGCGCTGGCAGCCGCCGGTGGACCCGGCCGGCTGGCAGCCGTACCCGACCGTGTTCGAGCAGGTCCACCGGGCCGGGGTGGCGACCAGTCAGATCTCCTCCCCGCTGTTCGCGCAGACCCCGCTGACCCGGGTGGCGCTGTCGGGCGGCTCCTTCCTCGGCCGGACCACCGGCGAGGAGCGGATGGACGAGGCGGCCCGCTGGCTGGCCGCCCACGACCGGGCGCTGGTGTACACCTACGTCAGCGAGCTGGACGGGGCCGGGCACCGCTTCGGGGTCGACTCCGACGAGTGGCGGATGATGCTCAACACCGTCGACCGGCTGGCCCGCCGGCTGGCCGAGCAGCTGCCGCCGCGCTCCGCGCTGTACGTCACCGCCGACCACGGCATGATCGACATCGCTCCGGAGGACCGGATCGACTTCGACGACGACTGGGAGCTGAGCGCGGGCGTCGCCCTGCTCGGCGGCGAGGGCCGGGCCCGGCACGTGTACGCGGTGCCGGGGGCGGCCGCCGACGTGTTCACCGTCTGGAGCGAGGTGCTGGGCGACCGGATGTGGGTCGCCACCCGGGACCAGGCGATAGCCGCGGGCTGGTTCGGCCCCGTGGTGGACGAGCGGGTCTACCACCGGATCGGCGACGTGGTGGCGGCCGCCCGGGACGACATCGCGGTGATCGCCTCCCGGAAGGAGCCCGGCGAGTCCTCGATGATCGGCCTGCACGGCTCGATGACCCCGGTCGAGCAGCTGGTGCCGCTGCTCGAAGTCCGCGCCTGACCGGCGACCTCTCTGAAAGGCCTTCGCTCCACCCATGGCTGAACTGGTGTTCTTCTCGGGCACGATGGACTGCGGCAAGTCGACGCTCGCGCTGCAGATGGACCACAACCACGCCGCGCGCGGACGCAAGGGCATCATCTTCACCCGCCACGACCGGGCCGGCGCCGCGACCATCTCCAGCCGGCTCGGCCTGCGCGCCGACGCGGTCGAGGTGGCCGACGCGTTCGACTTCCAGGCGCACGTGGTGCACCTGCTGTCGGCCGGCGGCAAGGTGGACTACCTGATCTGCGACGAGGCCCAGTTCTTCTCCGCCGAGCAGATCGACCAGCTCGCCCGGGTGGTCGACGAACTCGGCATCGACGTCTACACCTTCGGCATCACCACCGACTTCCGCACCCGGCTGTTCCCCGGCTCGCAGCGGCTGATCGAACTCGCCGACCGGGTCGAGGTGCTGCAGGTCGAGGCGCTGTGCTGGTGCGGCGCCCGGGCCACCCACAACGCCCGCACGGTCGGCGGGGTGATGGTGGTCGAGGGCGCCCAGGTGGTGATCGGCGACGTCGCCGTGAACGAGGACGAGATCGGCTACGAGGTGCTGTGCCGCCGCCACCACCGCCGCCGGCTCACCGCGGCCACCGCCCGCGCCGCCGTGCTCTCCCCGGACGTGCTGCCCTTCGAGGAGCACTCGCGCTGAGCCGGGTGCCCCGGCCGCCCCGGCCGGGCGACGGTCAGGGCCGGCCGGTCGCCGCCCCGGCGGGCCGCACCACCGAGAACCGGCCGCCCTGCGGATCGGCCAGCCGCGCCACCCGCCCGGACGGCGTGTCGTACGGCCCGATCTGCAGCGACCCGCCGAGGTCCAGCGCCCGGTGCACCGTCAGATCGGTGTCCGCGACGGTGAAGTGCACCCGCCACCGCGACGGCCCGCCTCCCGCGTCGGTGCTGTGCCGGATCCCGGCCGCCGGCTGCCCGCAGGCCGGCAGCCGGGCGCTGTCGTCCGCACCGTACGGGTCCGCGGCCGGCACCGTCCGGCCCGCCAGCGCCCGTCCCGCCAGCGCCCGTCCCGGCAGCGCCCGTCCCAGCACCGCCCGGTAGAACCCGGCCGCACCCTCGTCGTCGGCGGTGGCCAGCTCGCTCCAGGCGGGCGCGCCGGCCTCGCCGACCGCCTCCCACCCGAGGTGCTCGGCCGCCTCCCAGATCCCGAAGACCGCGCCCGACAGGTCCGCGGCGATGGCGAGCCGCCCGGCCCGGTCCGCGGTCAGCGGGCCGACCGCCACCGTGCCGCCGCACTCGCGGATCCGCTGGGCGACCCGGTCCGCGCTGTCGACCGCGAAGTAGGTGGTCCACTCCACCGGGTACGCGGTGCCCGGCGGGGTGACCCCGAGCCCGGCGACCTTCGCGCCGTTCGCGGTGGCCCGCACGTAGGCGCCCAGCCGCTCCGGTCCGGGCTCGAACTCCCAGCCCAGCAGGGCGCCGTAGAACTCCGTGGCGCCCGCCAGGTCAGTGGTCATCAGGCTCACCCAGCAGGGCGTGCCCTGAGCCAGCCGTACCTCCACCGCCGTCATCGCCGCTCCTCACCGGGTGGCCGACGTTCCCAGGCCGACATGGTTCCACCCCGGCCGGGCCGCCGGCCCCGCGACCGCCCGGCGAGCCGGGCAAAGACCGTACAAAGAGCTGACCGCAGCCGTCACAATGTCCGCATGACCGCTACGCCCACCCCGCTGATCCAGGCGGCCGAGCTGCACTCCGCGCTCGGCTCCGCCCGTCCGCCCGTCCTGCTGGACGTCCGCTGGCAGCTCGGCGGCCCGCCCGGGGCCGAGGAGTACGCCGCGGGTCACCTGCCCGGCGCGCACTTCCTGGACCTGGACCGCGAACTGGCCGCGCCGCCCGGCGCGGCCGGCCGCCACCCGCTGCCCGACCCGGAGGTGTTCGGCCGGGCGCTGCGCCGGGCCGGCGTACGGGCCGGGAGCCCGGTGGTGGTGTACGACGCGGGCCCGGCGACCTCGGCCGCGCGCGCCTGGTGGCTGCTGCGCTGGGCGGGGCACGGGGACGTCCGGGTGCTGGACGGCGGGCTGGCCGCCTGGCGGGCGGCCGGGCTGCCGGAGAGCACCGAGCGGCCGGCCGACGCCGGCGGCGACTTCCGGCCGGTGCCCGGGCAGCTGCCCACCCTGGACGCCGACGGCGCGGCCGAACTGGCCGCGACCGGCCTGCTGCTGGACGCCCGGGCGGGCGAGCGCTACCGCGGCGAGAGCGAACCGGTCGATCCGCGGGCCGGCCACATCCCGGGCGCCGTGTCGGCGCCGACCACGGACAACCTGACGGCCGACGGCCGGTTCCGCCCGGCGGCCGAACTGGCCGCCCGCTTCGACGCGCTGGGCGTCCCGGACCGGGTGACCGGGGTGTACTGCGGCTCCGGCGTGACCGCCGCCCACGAGCTGCTCGCGCTGGAGATCGCGGGGCGCCCGGGGGCGGCCCTGTACCCGGGGTCGTGGAGCGAGTGGTCGGGTGACCCGGCCCGGCCGGCCGCCACCGGCGCCCGGCCCTGACCCGTCGGCCCCGGACCCGTCGGCCCCTGAACGTGCGACAGGGCGGTGCGGTCCCCGACCGGGG